>JAYQOT010000024.1:0-17780 GCA_038144955.1 Burkholderiales bacterium
GCGGCGGCGCTGCGCGGCGACACCCTGCACCGGCAGGAGGAATCGCGCTTCCAGCTGCTGATCGAGCGCAACGCGGCACGCGCGCTCGACCTGGCGGTAGCGAACTGGGCAATCCAGCGCGAACCCTATGACGCGCGCATCCTGCTCGAGGCCGCAGTGGCCGCGGGCCGTCGCGATGCCGCACAACCGGTGCTCGACTGGCTGGCGCAGTCGCGCCACGAGGATCCGCGAATAGCCGCACTGGCCGGCAAGCTGCGGGGCGTGCAGCCATGAGACGCTGGCTGTGGGCAATCCTGCTCTTTGTCGTGTGGCTGCCGGCGCAGGCGCACAAGCCCAGCGATAGCTATCTCGCGCTGAAGGTCGAATCCGCCCGCATCGCCGGGCAGTGGGATATCGCGCTGCGCGATCTCGAATACGCGATCGGCCTCGATGCCGACGGCAACGGCGAAATCACCTGGGGCGAGCTGTCGGCGCGGCATGACGCGCTCGCCGCGTACGCACTGGCGCGGTTGCAACTCACCGCGGGCGGAAGATCCTGCGCGCTGCGTGCCACCGATCACCTGGTCGATAACCACAGCGACGGCGCCTACGCGGTGCTGCGCTTTGAGGGGGACTGTGCTGCCGCGGGCGCACTGTCAGTCCGCTACGGCCTGTTCTTCGATCTCGATCCCACCCACCGTGGTCTCATCCGCATCGAGGCACAGGGCGTAACGCAGACAGCGGTGTTTTCCCCGGAACGGGCAGAGCAGTCGTTCGATCTGGCCGCACCGTCGCTGGCCGCGCAGGTATTGACCTATGTGCGCGAAGGCGTATGGCATATCTGGATCGGTTTCGATCATGTGCTGTTCCTGCTGGCCTTGTTGCTGCCTGCGGTATGGCGGCGCGAGGCGGAGCGCTGGACCGCAGTGCCGCGGTTTGCGCCGGCATTCTGGGAAGTGTTCCGTGTGGTTACTGCATTCACGGTCGCGCATTCGATTACCTTGAGCCTTGCGGCGCTGGGGGTGATGGCACTGCCGTCGCGGCTGGTCGAATCGGTGATCGCGGCTTCAGTGCTGTTTGCGGCGCTGAACAACCTCTTTCCGCTGTTCAGCGACCGCCGCTGGCTGATGGCTTTCGGTTTCGGCCTGATTCACGGCTTCGGTTTTGCCTCGGTATTGAGCGATCTTGGCCTGCCGCGGGATGCGCTGGTGTCCTCGTTGCTGGGATTCAACGTGGGTGTGGAACTGGGACAGCTGGCGATTGTGCTGGTGTTTCTGCCGTTGTCCTACGCGTTGCGCAATACCAAATTCTACGCACGGATCGTATTTACGGGCGGTTCGGTGGCCGTGGCGGTGATGGCGGGGTTGTGGCTGGCCGAGCGCGCCCTCAATCTGAAGTTGATGCCTTGATCGACGCTAGCGCGTGAGTACATTAAAAAGGCGTGACGCGGGATCGCGTCACGCCCGGCTTGTTGCAGTGGTTCTACTTCAGGCTGATCTTGGCTTCCTTGGCCACTTTTTTCCACTGGATGATTTCGTCGTGGATCTGTTTGCGGAACTGAGCCTGTGAAATCTTGATCGGTGTCGCCGCATAGCTTTGCAGCCACTTCTTGGTGTCGGCTTCATCGAGCACCGAGTTGATCTCCTTCAGTACACGTGCCATCCGCGGCTGGGGCATGCCGGCAGGCGCTGCAAATCCCCACCAGATGGTGACTGAGTAGCCGGGAAAACCCGATTCGGCCACAGTCGGCACATCGGGGACGGCTTCACTGCGCTGCGGTGAGCCGACGGCCAGCAATCTCAGCCGTCCGGCGCGCACATGCGGCAAGGTCTGGGTCACCGAACTGAACATCACTGGCATGTTGCCGGCCATCACGTCGGTCATCGCCGGTCCGCCGCCTTTATACGGTACGTGGACCATCTTGATCTTGGCGATATTCTTGAACAGTTCGCCGCCGAAATGGTTGATGCCGCCGGTGCCGGTGGAAGCGAAGCTTAGTCCGCCGGGTTTGGCCTTGGCTGCCGCGACCAGGTCGGCCAGTTTCTTGTACGGACCGTTGGGCCGGACCACCAGGCAGTTGGGCGCGTCGGCCATCAACGCGATCGGATCAAAGGATTTCTCCACGTCGTAGGGCAGTTCACGCACCGCCGCGTTGAGCATCCAGGACACCGAGACGAACAGCAAGGTGTGGCCGTCGTTGGGCGATTCGGCCGCGAGCTGGGCGCCGATGATGCCGCTGCCGCCGCCGCGGTTGTCGATGACGAATTGCTCGCCCATGCGGTCGGAGAGCTTGTTGCCCATGTAGCGGCTGAGGATGTCGTTGCTGCCGCCGGGCGGGAAGGGCACGATGACCCGGATCGGGCGGTCGGGATAGGCATCTGCGGCAGTGACTGCCGGTGCCGCGGTTGCGGCGACGGCGCCCGTCAGGGCGTACAGCAACAACTTGTGCAGGTTCATGCGGTTTCTCCTCGGTTCGGCCATGCGTGATGGCACTGTTTTTTTATGGGCGAGTGCGTGCGCGGCAAGGGTGGGATACCCCGTTGCAGGGCCGACCGGCTCCGGTAGTGCAGTCCACAGGTTAACACGAAGGACCAAGGGGTGGACACCCTCGGTGCGGGATGGGGAATTTCAGCCGTGGCGGTTACGGCTGTCGGCGGGTGCCTGGGCGCGTTCGTTCATGCCGTAATCGCGGATCACTGATGTCACCCGCAGGCGGTAGTTGCTGAAGATGCCGTCGCGTCCCCGAGCCTGAGCGGCACGGTGCTGTTCCAGTGCGCGCCAGCGCGCGACCGCGGCCTCGTCACGGAATACCGACAGCGACAGGATCTTCCCCGGATCGGTCAGGCTCTGAAAGCGTTCGATGGAAATGAAGCCCTCCACCTGCTCGAGCAGCGGGCGCAGTTGTGCGGCGAGGTCGAGGTAGTCCTGTTTGCGGCCCTCGGCCGGCCAGACTTCGAAAATGACTGCGATCACAGCCGAGATGCCTAGAACGCGTAGCGACGCATGCCGCCGTCGACGGGGATCACCGTCCCGGTGACGTAGCTGCCGCGCGGGGACGCCAGGAACACCGCCATCGCCGCAATCTCGGTCGGTTCGCCGTAGCGGCCGACCGG
Source organism: Burkholderiales bacterium (assembly GCA_038144955.1). Lineage (GTDB taxonomy): Bacteria > Pseudomonadota > Gammaproteobacteria > Burkholderiales > SG8-41. The sequence continues at coordinate 3,093 of JAYQOT010000024.1, forward strand.
GATTTCGTTCTGTTCTTCATGAGCGCGGAACTCGGCGGAATATTTGCGGCGGATCTGTTCGCTCATGATGCGCCCCGGTGCCAGGCAGTTCACGGTGATGCCGTGTTTGCCGACGCTGCGGGAGAGGCCCTTGGACCAGCCGTGGATCGCAGCCTTGGCCGGCGTCGCGGCGAGCAGGGAGTCAGGCTCGGACTTGCCGGACAGGTTGATCACGCGCCCCCATTTGTTTTGGATCATGCCAGGCAGCACGGCGTGGGTGAGCTGGCGCACGCGCACGAAGTTCAGCGTCATCACGCTTTCCCATTCTTCCTCGGGCGCATCGACCGGTATTGCCGGGCGGCTACCGCCAGCACTGTTGATCAGGATGTCGATGCGGCCCAGCGCCGCCAGCGCGGCATCGGCAAGTTTCTGTGGAGCGCCGTCCTGCATGATGTCGGATTCGACGATGGCAGGGGCCGCGCCGCCGGCGGCAGTGATTTCCTGCGCCAATTCAGTCAGCAGGCTTTTGCGGCGCGCGGCGATGCACACCTTCACGCCCTCGGCGGCGAGCATGCCGGCAATGCAGCGGCCTATGCCCTGGCTGGCGCCAGTGACCAGCGCGGTCTTTCCCTTCAGTTGCAGATCCATCGAGCGACTTCCTCCGTTATCCCCTGATCCAGGTTTTCCAGGCTATCCATAATTTGCGCAGCGGGGTCAGCACCGTGCGGTGGGTGAGCACGCGACAGCCGTCGGCGCGGATTTCCTCGAGCAGCGTGCGATAGATGGCCGACATGATCAACCCCGGCAGCTGTGCCTTGCGGTCCTGCGCCGGCAGCTGGGCGTGGGCCCGCTCGTAAACCGCCAGCGCGCGCTCGACCTGTTCCTGCATCAGCGCACGGAATGCTGGACTGTCCTGGCCGTGGATGATCTGCGAGGCATCGACGCCGTGGCGTGCCAGTTCGTCGAGCGGCAGATAGACACGGTTGCGCCGCGCATCTTCGCCGACGTCGCGGATGATATTGGTCAACTGGAAGGCGAGGCCGAGGTCAGCGGCGTAGCCGAGGGTGCGTTCGTCGCTGTAGCCGAAGATACGGGCGGACATCAGCCCGACGATGCCCGCGACCTTGTGGCAATAGACTTTCAGGGTTTCGTAATCGGGATAACGGTTGTATTCGAGATCCATCGCCATGCCGTCGATGACCGCCAGCAGTTGTTCTTCGCTGATACCGTAGGGGGCGATCACCTCGGCCAGCGCGCGGGTGACCGGATGTTGCGGACTGCCTGCGTAGAGTCGATTCACCTCTTCGCGCCACCAGACGAGCTTGGTGCGGGCGACGCCGGGATCGGTGCACTCGTCGACGACGTCGTCGACTTCGCGGCAGTAGGCGTAGAGCGCGGTGATGGCTCGGCGGCGCTCAGGTGGCAGGAACAGGAAGCTGTAATAGAAGCTCGATCCGCTGGCGGCTGCCTTGTCCTGGCAGTATTGGTGCGGATCGATCATGGCAGCAGCGAGCGGGCCAGCATCAGCACCCAGTCAGCCCTGGTCAGCACTGGGCGGTGGCGGAACACGTCGCCCTGTACCGCGCTGATTTTTTCGAGTATGCGGTCGCCGCCGGCGATGATCATGCGCATTTCCAGACCGATGCGACCTTCCAGTGTGCGACCCAGCGGTTTCCCGGAATAGAGCAGTTCGCGGGTGCGGGTGACCTGGAACTGCATGAATGCCTGCCATTCGCCACCCGTATCGGCGCCGGCGATCTGTTTCTCGGTGATGCCATATTGCTGCATTTCGTCCTGAGGGAAATAAACCCGGTTTTTCTGCCAGTCGATGGCCACATCCTGCCAGAAATTGATCAGTTGCAGGCTGGAGCAGATGGCGTCGGATTGGCGCAGGCTGGTTTCCGCGGCGGCACCGTAAAGCACCAGCAACAGTCTTCCCACCGGGTTGGCGGAGCGCCGGCAATAGTCGAGCACTTCGGCGTAATCGGCATAACGTTTCTTGGTTACGTCCTGCGCGAAGGCCGACAGCAGGTCGTGAAACAACGTGATCGGCAGGTCATGTTCGCGGATCGTGGCAGCCAGTTCGGCGAACCAGGGAATGCCCGGTGTTTCGCCATGTTCGATGCGCTGCAGTTCGCGGGTGAAGCCGGCCAATTGCGCGAGGCGCTGCTCGTCTGGAAGGTCTCCCTCGTCGGCGAAATCGTCGGCTTCGCGGGCGAAGCGGTAAATCAGGGCAACCGGGCGCCGCAGACGGGCCGGCAGCAAAAAAGACGCCACCGGAAAATTTTCGTAATGATCGACTGCCACGGGTTCCGGAAAAGAAGAATGCCATCAAAGGCTTGGCGTGTGGATGACCTCCGGAATGCGGCCCCGGGGCCATGTCGCAGTGAGGGCAATTATATTACAATCAAGGGGTTGCGTCCGGCTTCCGGAATTGTGGAAGCAGGCCGGAACCCGATGTTGCAGCGCGAAAGTGGCGGAATTGGTAGACGCACCAGATTTAGGTTCTGGCGCCGAAAGGCGTGTGGGTTCGAGTCCCTCCTTTCGCACCAGACCGGCGGCAGATCAACTTAACAGGGAATATTGTGATGCAAGCGAATTTGGAAACGCTGGGCAGTCTCCAGCGCAAGCTGAACGTGGCAGTGCCGATGGCGGAAATCGACAGCGAGATCGAGTCGCGCCTGAAGCGCTTGTCGCGCACCGTAAAAATGGCCGGATTCCGGCCCGGCAAGGTACCGTTCAAGGTCGTGGAGCAGCAATTCGGCCTGCAGGTCCGCCAGGAAGTCATCGGCGATACCCTACAGAAATCCTTCGGCGATGCCGTTAAGGAACAAAAGCTGCGGGTAGCGGGTTATCCCAAGTTTGACGCGACACCGCCTGCAGATGGTGCGCAGGATTTCCAGTACAGCGCCACTTTCGAGGTTTATCCCGAGGTGGTGGTGGGTGACGTTGCGCAGTCGAAGGTAACCCGGCCGTCGCTTGAGGTGTCCGACGCCGACATCGACAAGACAATCGAAATCATGCGCAAGCAGCGCGTGACTTACGAAACAGTGGAACGCGCCGGCGAAGCCGGTGACCGGGTGATCATGGATTACCGTGGCACCATCGACGGTATCGAATTTGCCGGTGGCAAGGCCGAGGATCAGGGCGTGGTGCTGGGCGAAGGCCGTTTCCTGCCTGATTTCGAGAAGAATCTACCGGGCATGAAGGCCGGTGAGAAGAAAAGTTTCGAGGTGAAATTCCCCGATGATTATGCCGGTAAGGAAGTTGCCGGCAAGACTGCGGTGTTTGAAGTCACGGTGAAGTCCGTGGCGGCGCCGAAGCTGCCCCCGGTGGATGGCGAATTTGCCAAGAGCCTTGGCGTGGCCGACGGCGACCTGGCGAAAATGCGCGCCGATATCCGCGGCAATCTGGAGCGGGAGGTCAAGGCGCGATTGAAGGCGCGGGTCAAGGAACAGGTGATGGATGCGCTGCTGGCGGCCACCACGCTCGAAGTGCCGAAGTCGCTGATCGATATGGAAGTTGAACGGCTGCAGCAAATGGCCCGGCAGGATCTGGCAGCGCGCGGCATCCCGGTGCGTGATGACATGCCGCTGCCGGCGGACATGTTCGAGAAGCAAGCGCAGCGCCGGGTCAGCCTGGGGCTGATCCTGGCCGAAGTGGTGCGCGGGCAGAACCTTCATGCCAAGCCCGACCAGGTGCGCGCGGCCGTGGAAGAACAGGCGCAGAGCTACGAGCAGCCGCAGGAAGTGGTGAAATGGTTTTACCAGTCCAAGGAACGCCTTGGCGATATTGAGGCCATGGTGCTTGAGGAAAATGTGGTCACCTGGGCGCTGTCCACGGCGAAAGTCGAAGACAAGTCCGTAACGTTTGACGAACTGATGGGGAACGCTCAATGAGACGCAATTTCGAGCCGCAAGGGATGATGGAGCCGCAGGGGCTGGGCCTGATCCCGATGGTCATCGAGCAGAGCGGCCGCGGCGAGCGTGCCTACGACATCTATTCGCGGCTGTTGAAGGAGCGGGTGGTGTTCCTGGTGGGGCCGGTGACCGAGGTCACTGCCAATCTGATCGTCGCCCAGCTGCTGTTCCTGGAATCAGAGAATCCCGACAAGGACATCTCCTTCTACATCAACTCCCCGGGTGGATCGGTTTCCGCCGGCCTGGCGATCTACGACACCATGCAGTTCATCAAGCCCGACGTGTCCACGCTGTGCGTGGGTCAGGCGGCGAGCATGGGTGCGCTGCTGTTGACCGCCGGGGCCAAGGGCAAGCGCTACTGCCTGCCCAACTCACGGGTGATGATCCACCAGCCGATGGGCGGATTCCAGGGCCAGGCATCGGACATTGAGATCCATGCCAAGGAAATCCTCTATCTCAAGGGCAAGCTCAACGAGATCATGGCCAAACATACCGGTCAGAAGATCGATATCATCGAGAAAGATACGGACCGCGACAACTTTCTTTCCGCCGAACAGGCTGTAAACTACGGTCTGGCCGACAAGGTGCTGGTAAGCCGCGGCGATACTGGCGGCGGCGCGTAACAGGGACTGGATTGGTGACTGACAGCGAAAGGTTGCAGGGATGACGGAAAAGGCAAGCGGTGAAAAGCTGCTGTACTGCTCGTTCTGCGGCAAGAGCCAGCATGAGGTGCGTAAACTCATCGCCGGCCCGTCGGTGTTCATCTGCGACGAATGCATTGAGCTGTGCAATGACATCATCCGCGAGGAAACTCAGGGCGAGCAGGGTGGCAAGGGCGCCAAGTCCGACCTGCCGGTGCCGCACGAGATCCGTGACATCCTCGACCAGTACGTGATCGGCCAGGACACCGCGAAGAAAATCCTCTCGGTGGCGGTCTACAACCACTACAAGCGGCTGCGCACTGCCGGCAAGAACGACGACGTCGAGCTGGCCAAGTCGAACATCCTGCTGGTCGGCCCCACCGGTTCGGGCAAGACGCTGCTCGCGCAGACGCTGGCCCGCCTGCTCAACGTGCCGTTCGTGATGGCCGATGCGACGACGCTGACCGAAGCCGGCTATGTCGGCGAGGACGTCGAGAACATCATCCAGAAGCTGCTGCAGAAGTGCGACTACGACGTCGAGAAGGCGCAGCGCGGCATCGTCTACATCGACGAGATCGACAAGATTTCGCGCAAGTCCGACAACCCGTCGATCACCCGCGACGTCTCGGGCGAGGGCGTGCAGCAGGCGCTGCTCAAGCTGATTGAGGGCACCATCGCCTCGGTGCCGCCGCAAGGTGGGCGCAAGCACCCGAACCAGGAGTTCGTGCAGGTGGATACCACCAACATCCTGTTCGTCTGCGGCGGGGCGTTTGACGGCCTCGACAAGATCATCCGTGCGCGTTCGGAAAAGAGCGGCATCGGTTTCGGCGCTGACGTGCGCAGCAAGGACAACAGCAAGGATATCGCCAAGGTACTGCGCGACGTGCAGCCCGAGGACCTGATCAAATACGGCCTGATCCCCGAGTTCGTCGGCCGCCTGCCGGTGGTGGCGACGCTGGCCGAGCTCGACGAGGCTGCGCTGATCGAGATCCTGACGCAGCCGAAGAACGCACTGCTCAAGCAGTTCCAGAAAATGTTCAGCATGGAAGGCGTCGAGCTGGAAGTGCGCGATGCGGCACTGCGCGCTATTGCCCACAAGGCGCTGGAACGCAAGACCGGCGCCCGCGGTCTGCGCTCGATCCTTGAGCACACGCTGCTGAACACCATGTTCGACCTGCCGTCGCTGGAAAATGTCGTCAAGGTGGTTGTCGACGAAGGCACCATCGCCAGCGATGCGCTCCCGTTGCTGATTTATTCGGACCCGCCCAAAGTTGCCGGCTCCAGCGTCTGACCGGAGTACAGGCGCAGTTGGCCTGGTATCCGCGGTGGACGGAACGGCAGGGCTGTCGCCGCTGTCCACAGTATTGTTACGCCGGCTTGAAGTGGCCGGCCACGCCCCAAGCTGACTAGAAGTCGACCCCACCAGGAAAAACCCATGGAAGATAATAAATTGAGTGAAAACAACAAGTTGGAAATGCCCCTCCTGCCCTTACGGGATGTGGTGGTGTTCCCGCACATGGTGATTCCGCTGTTTGTGGGCCGTCCCAAATCGATCAAGGCCCTGGAAACCGCGATGGAATCGGGGAAAAGCATCGTGCTGGTGGCGCAGAAATCGGCGGCCAAGGACGAGCCAGCCCCGGAAGACCTGTATGACGTGGGCAGCATTGCCAATATCCTGCAGATGCTCAAATTGCCGGACGGCACCGTGAAAGTGCTGGTCGAGGGCAGTCAGCGCGCCCGCATCCACCGCATTGAGGACGTCAAAAGCCATTTCACGGTTGAGGTTTCGCCGATCGCCGGTGATCCTGCGCTGGACCACGAGACGGAAGCGATGCGGCGCACGATGATCCAGCAGTTCGATCAATACGTGAAGCTGAACAAGAAGATTCCGCCGGAAATCCTGACCTCGCTGGCCGGTATCGACGAGGCGGGGCGCCTCGCCGACACCATTGCAGCGCACCTGCCGCTGAAACTGGAGCAGAAGCAGGAGGTGCTGGAGATGCTCAGCGTCAAGCAGCGCCTCGAGCACCTGCTGAAAGTGGTCGAGGGCGAACTCGACATCCTGCAGGTGGAAAAGCGCATCCGCGGCCGCGTCAAGCGCCAGATGGAGAAGAGCCAGCGCGAGTACTACCTCAACGAACAGGTGAAGGCGATCCAGAAGGAACTCGGCGAGACCGAGGAAGGAGCGGACATCGACGAGATCGAGAAGAAGATCAAGTCGGCGCGCATGCCCAAGGACGCGCGCAAGAAAGCCGAGGCTGAACTGAAGAAGCTCAAGCTGATGTCGCCGATGTCGGCCGAAGCCACCGTCGTGCGCAATTACATCGATGCGCTGATCGGCCTGCCGTGGCGCAAGAAGAGCAAGATCAGCACCGACCTCAAGCTCGCCGAGAAGGTGCTTGACGAGGACCACTACGGCCTCGAGAAGATCAAGGAGCGCATCGTCGAATACCTGGCGGTGCAGCAGCGCGTCGACAAGCTGAAGGCTCCGATCCTGTGCCTGGTTGGCGCCCCCGGGGTCGGCAAGACCTCGCTCGGCCAGTCGATCGCCCGCGCGACCAACCGCAAGTTTGTGCGCATGTCGCTCGGCGGCGTGCGCGACGAGGCGGAGATCCGCGGCCATCGCCGCACCTACATCGGTTCGATGCCCGGCAAGATCCTGCAGAACATGTCGAAAGTCGGCGTCAGGAACCCGCTATTCCTGCTCGACGAAGTGGACAAGATGGGCATGGATTTCCGCGGCGACCCGGCATCGGCGCTGCTCGAAGTGCTCGATCCCGAGCAGAATCACACTTTTGTCGACCATTACGTCGAGGTCGAGTACGACCTGTCGGACGTGATGTTCGTTGCCACTGCCAATACGCTGAACATTCCGCCGGCGCTGCTCGACCGCATGGAGATCATTCGCCTATCGGGTTATACCGAGGACGAGAAAATCCACATTGCCGAGAACCATCTGCTGCCGAAAACCATGCAGAACCACGGCCTCAAGGCCGGTGAACTGGTGGTGTCGGAGAGCGCGTTGCGCGACATGGTGCGCTACTACACGCGCGAGGCCGGCGTGCGCAGCCTCGACCGCGAGATTTCCAAGATCTGCCGCAAGGTGGTGAAGGAACTGGTCAGCGGCGGCAAGGGCCGCAAGGTCACGGTGAGTGCGCGCAACCTGGAAAAATACCTGGGCGTGCGCCGTTATTCTTTCGGCATCGCCGAGAAGAAGAACCAGATCGGCCAGGTCAACGGGCTGGCCTGGACCGAAGTCGGCGGCGAACTGCTGTCGATCGAGGCGGCAACCATGGCCGGCAAGGGCAAGATGACCACCACCGGCAAGCTCGGCGAGGTGATGCAGGAATCGGTGCAGGCGGCGATGTCGGTCGTGCGCGCCCGTTCGCAGCGCCTGGGCATCCACCCCGACTTCTACCAGAAGAACGACATCCACATCCATCTGCCGGAAGGCGCGACGCCCAAGGACGGTCCCAGCGCCGGCATCGGCATCTGCTCGGCGATGGTGTCGGTACTGACCGGCATCCCGGTGCGTGCCGATGTCGCGATGACCGGCGAGATCACCCTTCGCGGCGAGGTGCTGCCGATCGGCGGCCTCAAGGAGAAGCTGCTGGCGGCCCATCGTGGCGGCATCAAGACTGTGCTGATTCCGGAAGAGAATGTGAAGGATCTCAAGGAGATTCCGGACAACGTCAAGAACAAGCTCGATATCCACCCGGTCAAGTGGATAGACCAGGTATTCGAGCTGGCTCTGGAACGCAAACCCCAGCCGCTGACGGAGGAGCAGGGTGCGCCGGTGCCACCGGTTGCTGACAGCCCCCCGCCCGCGGCGATCAAGCACTGAGCGCGGCTGCGGCTTGCCGTGCTGGAAATCAGGGCCGGGTTGGGCTAAAATCCGGCCCTTTGTTCGGGCGGGTATGCAGCACGAATGCGGGGTGCTTAGCTCAGCTGGTAGAGCGTCGCCCTTACAAGGCGAATGTCGGCGGTTCGATCCCGTCAGCACCCACCAGTCAATGAAATCTGGAGTGGTAGTTCAGTTGGTTAGAATACCGGCCTGTCACGCCGGGGGTCGCGGGTTCGAGTCCCGTCCACTCCGCCAACTGCAAAAAAGGCGAACAGCGTTCGCCTTTTTTCTTATGGGCGCCGCTGCCGGCGTCCGCTGATTTGTCCTGGAGAGAGAGCCATGTACGATTTTGTTTACAAGAACAAGCGGCTGATGCAGATCATCCTGGCTCTGATCATTTTGCCGTTCGCTTTTTTTGGCATCGATTCGTATTTCCGTGCCGGCAGCGGTGGCGATACGGTGGCCACCGTGGGCGATTACAAGATCACCCAGTACGAATTCTCTCAGGCACTGCGCGAACGCCAGGACATGCTGCAACGCATGGCCGGCGGGCGTGTCGATCCGGCACTGGTGGACAGTCCCGAACTGCGTTTTTCGGTGATCGACAACCTGGTGCAGCAGCGGCTGCTGCTGGAGCGAGCAGGCCGTACCGGCATGGTGGTGACCGACAACCATGTCCGGGATATCGTCAGCGGCGTCGAGGCCTTCAAGGAGGACGGAAAGTTTTCCTACAAGCGCTACGAGGAGCTGCTCAAAGCACAGGGCATGACGCCGGTGGTTTTCGAGCAGCGCGTGCGCCAGGACCTGATGACCGACCATGTCATTTATCCCTACACCGGTGCCGCCTTTGTTTCGCGTGCCGAGGCGGCCAACCTGCTGCGCATTTCGGAACAGAAACGCGAAGTGAGCTACTTCACGCTGGGTGCTGATGCTTTTGTGTCCCAGGTGAAGCTGGAGACCGATGCGGCCAAGAAATACTATGAGTCACACCAGGATGAGTTCAGGGTGCCCGAGCAGGTGCGGCTGGAATTCGTGACACTGAGTGCTGACGCACTGGCCTCGCAGATGCAACCGACCGCTGCCGAATTGCGTAAGGCGTATGACGAGAATGCCAAGCGTTTCGTGGTCAAGGAGTCGCGTCAGGCCAGCCACATACTGATTACGCCGGATGCCGCCGGCGGTGCCGACGCAAAGAGCAAGGCGAAGGCCCGTGCCGACGAGATTCATGCGCAATTGAAGAAAAATCCCAAGGAATTTGCGGCGCTGGCGAAAAAACATTCCCAGGATCCGGGCTCGGCTTCAAGGGGCGGTGATCTTGGTTTTTTCGAGCGCGGCGCGATGGTTAAGAGCTTCGAAGATGCCGTGTTTTCAATGAAGCCGGGTGAGATTTCCCCGCCGGTTGAAAGCGAGTTCGGCTATCACATCATCCAGCTGGTGACAGTGCGTGCCGGCAAGGCCAAGGCATTCGAGGAGGCGCGTCCCGAGATCGAGGGTGAACTGAAAAAGCAGATGGCTGCCCGCAAGTTTGCGGAACTGGCAGAAGCTTTCAGCAATACCTTGTTCGAACAGTCTGGAAGCCTGAAACCTGCCGCAGACCTGATCAAGGCGAGCCCGGAAAAAAGCGGTTGGATCGCCCGCAACAGTAACGGCAACGGCCTGCTCGGCAATCCGAAGCTGCTGCAGTCGGTTTTTTCCGATGATGTGCTGAAGAGCAAGCGCAATACCGAGGCGATCGAAATTGCACCAGGAGTATTGCTGGGTGCACGGGTGGCTGAGCACAAACCGGCCTCGGTGCAGCCCTTCGATCAGATCGGAGATGCGCTGGTCCGCAAGCTGGTATTGCAGCAGGCAGGGCAGCTGGCGGCCCAAGAAGGGCGGGCACGGCTGGCAGCGTTGCGTGAGGGCAAAGACGTGCAGGTGAAATGGAGCGCGCCTCAGCTCGCAAGCCGCAGTGACCCCAAGGGTGTGCCGGGTGAAGCGTTGCGCCAGGCCTTCAAGGCCGACGTCGCCAAACTGCCGGCTTATGCAGGCACAGAAAGCGGCGGCGGCTATACGCTGGTGCGGATAGGCAAGGTGGAAGAGGCGGGCGATGGTGCTAAGGACAAGCAGAACGCAGTTGCCCAGACCATGCGCCAGGTATCAGGCCAGGCGGAACTGGCTGCCTACCTTGCCAGCCTTAAGCAGAAAACGCAGGTGGCCATTCGCAAGGAAGCTGTCGAAAGAAAGTAGACGCGGGCCAGGGCCGACGGCCTGGTTACTGGCCGCGCATGCCGCCGACGGAAGTGTTGAAGCCGCAATCGACGTAGGTGATCTCGCCGGTAATGCCGGCGGCCAGATCAGAGAGCAGGAAGGCGGCGGTGTTGCCGACATCCTCGATGGTCACGTTGCGGCGCAGCGGTGAATTTTCTTCCACAAATTTCAGGATTCTCCCGAAGTCGCCGATGCCGGCAGCGGCCAGCGTCTTGATCGGACCTGCGGAGATGCCATTGACACGGATACCGTTGGTCCCGAGGTTGCTGGCCAGGTAACGCACGCAGGCCTCGAGGCTGGCCTTGGCGAGCCCCATCACGTTGTAGTGGGGAACGGTGCGCACGGCGCCAAGGTAGGACAGGGTCAGCAGCGCTCCGTTTCGACCCGCCATCAGCGGAACCGCTCCCTTGGCAAGCGCAGCAAAACTGTAGCTGCTGATGTCGTGCGCAGTCCTGAATCCCTCCCGCGTCAGCCCGTCCAGAAAATCGCCCTTGAGAGCTTCCCGCGGTGCGAAGGCGATTGAATGCAGCAAGCCGTCCAGGCTTCCCCATTCGCGACCCAGAGACTCGAACAGGCCGGCAATCTGGTCGTCCTGGGATACGTCACAGGGCAGTACTGGAACGCTGCCGAATTCCGCAGCCAGCTTGACCACGCGCTCCCTGATGTCTTCCCCCTGGTAGGTGAATGCCAGGCTGGCACCCTCGCGTTTTGCGGCCTGGGCCACGCCATAGGCGATGGAGCGGCTGGACAGCAGTCCGGTGATCAGGATTTTTTTGTCTTTCAGAAAAGCCATGGTTTGCCTTTGCGCAGTAATCGTTTTGCGGTCGCCCGATTATAACCAGAAGCTGTGCCGGCCATTATCGGCTACACTTTGCCGCGATGCCGTTCAGTCGCCTTGTCCTGACGTTGCCGGTACTCGTGCTCGCCGCGAGCTGCGGTGGTTCGCCGTGGAATGATCCCTATCCATCCTCGGATGTTCGTTCCAATACGCTGTATACATCTTTTTCGGAGCGTCCCAAGCACCTGGACCCGGTGCAGTCCTATGCCGAGAACGAATACGCTTTCATTGCCAACATCTACCAGCCGCCGCTGCAGTATCACTACCTCAAGCGGCCGTACGAACTGATCCCTTTCGGCGCCGAGGAAGTGCCGCGCCCGCAGTACCTGGACACTGCCGGCAGGCCGCTGCCGGACACAGCGCCTGCTGAAAAAGTGGCCTTTAGCGAATACCTGGTCCATATCCGCAAGGGCATACGCTATCAGCCTCACCCCGCGCTGGCAGTTGATGCGGCAGGCAAGCCCAGGTATCACGCGCTGAAAAAGTCGGACATCAGCTCCATCAACGTGCTTGCAGACTTCAGGCACAGCGGAACCCGTGAACTGGTGGCTGCCGATTACGTGCACCAGATCAAGCGGCTGGCCCATCCACGCCTGCATTCCCCGATCCTGCAGCTGATGGGCGACTATATTGTGGGGCTGAAAGAATTTGCCGAGGCGCGTGCCAAGGAAGCGGAGTCGCTGCCCGAAGGCGTGCGTGTTGACCTGGAGTCGCGTGAACTCGAAGGCGCCCGTGTCATTGATCGTCATACCTATGCGGTACGCGTGCGCGGGAAATACCCGCAGTTTGCCTACTGGCTGGCGATGCCGTTTTTTGCGCCGGTGCCGCCGGAGGCGGACCGTTTCTACGAGCAGCCTGGCATGGCGCAGAAAAACATCACCCTCGACTGGTATCCGATAGGCACCGGGCCGTACATGCTGACTGTCAACAATCCGAACCGGCAGATGGTGCTTGAGCGCAACCCGAACTACGGCGTGGAAACCTACCCTGCAGAGGGTGAGCCGGGGGATGCTGACGCCGGGCTGCTGAAGGATGCCGGCAAGCCGTTGCCGTTCATTGATCGTGTCGTGTTCAGCCTGGAAAAAGAGCAGATCCCCTACTGGAACAAATTCCTGCAGGGCTATTACGATGCCTCGGGCATTGCTTCCGACACCTTCGACCAGGCAGTGCAGACTTCAGGGCAGGGGGATGTCACGTTGTCAGACGAGATGGCGCAGCGCGGGATACGGCTGCAGACCTCACTGGCGACCAGTGTGTTCTACCTCGGTTTCAACATGCTCGATCCACTGGTCGGCGACACCGATGCGAGGCGCCGCGAGCGGGCACGCAAGCTGCGGCTGGCCATTTCCATCGCGGTTGACCAGGAGGAATTCATTTCGATATTCCGCAATGGCCGCGGTGTGCCTTCGCATGGACCGATCCCGCCGGGGATTTTCGGTTATCGCGACGCCGACGCCGCCGGCATCAATCCCGAAGTCTATGAGTGGCGCAACGGCGCTGCGCAGCGCAAGTCCATCGAGCAGGCTAAGCGACTGCTGGCGGAGGCAGGATATCCCGGGGGACGCGATTCGGCGACGGGAGAGACGCTACTGCTGCATCTGGACACCACGGCGGGCGGGGCGGACAGCAAGGCGCGGCTGGAATGGTACGTGCGCCAGCTGCGGAAACTGGGAGTGCAACTGGTGCTGCGAACCACCGACTTCAACCGTCTGCAGGACAAATTACGTCGCGGCACCACGCAACTGTATTTTCTCGGCTGGAATGCCGATTACCCCGATCCGGAAAATTTCCTGTTCCTGTTTCACGGGCCTCAGGGACGGGCCAAGACCCAGGGCGAGAATGCCTCGAACTACCGCAACGAAGAGTATGACCGGTTGTTCGACCGCATGAAGCACATGGCCAACGGCCCGGAACGCCAGGCGATCATCGACCGCATGGTCGGGATACTGCGCCATGATGCGCCGTGGGTGTGGAGTTTCTTCCCCAAGGACTACACCCTGCACCATGCCTGGGTACACAACCGCAAACCCAACCAGATCGCCAATAACGGGTTGAAATACCAGCGGCTGGATCCCGCCCTGCGCGCGCAGATGCGCAAGGAATGGAATCCGCCGGTGCTGTGGCCGCTGGGCTTGATCGGCCTTGTGCTGGTGTTGGGCGTGATGCCGGCGGTGCTGGCCTGGCGCCGCCGCGAGCGTCTGCCGGCCCGCAGGACGCTGGAGGCCTCATGACCGGGTACATCCTGCGCCGCATGATCTACGGCATTTTCGTGCTGGTGGGGGTCAACGTACTGACCTTTGCGCTGTTCTTCTTCGTCAACTCGCCTGACGACATGGCGCGCGCGCAGCTGGGCGTGAAGCGGGTGACCCCCGAAGCCGTGGACAAATGGAAGCGCGAACGGGGATACGATAAGCCATTGTTTATAAATGAAAAATCATCAGGTTTCGAGCGGGTCACCGACACCGTATTTTTCGAAAAATCAGTCAAGCTGTTCGCCTTCGAATTCGGCGCTTCCGACCAGGGACGCAATATCGGCTATGACATCAGCACCCGCATGTGGCCGAGCCTGGCGGTGCAATTGCCGGCATTCATCGTCGGCCTGCTGGTCTACATTTCGTTCGCACTGCTGATGGCGTTTTTCCGCGCCACCTACATTGATTTCTGGGGTGTGGTGCTGTGCGTGGTGATGATGTCGATATCGACGCTGTTCTACATCATCGGCGGCCAGTTTGTGTTCGGGAAACTGTGGAACCTGGTGCCGATCTCCGGTTATGAAACCGGTTTTGATGCTGTCAAGTTTCTGGCACTGCCGGTGCTGATCGGCATCATCGGCGGCATCGGCGGCAGCTCACGCTGGTACCGCACGATCTTTCTCGAGGAGATCAGCAAGGACTACGTGCGGACGGCACGTGCGAAAGGTCTTCCGGAAACGAGAGTCATGTTCCGTCACGTGCTGCAGAACGCGATGATTCCGATACTCACTGGCGTGGTGGTGGTCATTCCGCTGCTGTTCATGGGGGCATTGATTACCGAGTCGTTTTTCGGCATTCCGGGACTGGGCAGCTATACCATCGATGCCATTACCCAGCAGGATTTCGCGATCGTTCGTGCGATGGTGTTCCTCGGCTCGGTGCTCTACATCATCGGCCTGATCCTGACCGACGTGTCCTATACATTGGTCGATCCCCGGGTGCGCTTCTCATGATGCCGTTCCGC
>JAYQOT010000024.1:18230-33827 GCA_038144955.1 Burkholderiales bacterium
TTTCGCGGCCTGGCCTGGGCACTGCTGGCATGGTTTGTTTGCGCGATAGCCGTGTGTGCGGTGCTGGCGCGCAGTGCCGGAGTCGGCATGGAGCAGTCGTGGAGTGACATCTGGCGCGGGCGGAAAGCGGTGCAGTGGCGGGCGATTCTGTGTGCCTCAGCCTTCCTCTGCGTACTTGCCGGCCCGTTGATCGCGCTGGCGCCGTATTACCACGTGTTCGGTACCGACAAGGTGGGGCAGGACGTGCTCTATCAGGCGCTGAAGAGCATACGCACGGGGCTGGTCATCGGCACGCTCGCAACCCTGGTGATGCTGCCGTTTGCGCTGGTGCTGGGGGTGATGGCGGGTTACTTCAAGGGCATGGTCGATGACGCGATCCAGTATCTTTACACCACGCTGTCCTCGATACCCGGCGTGCTGCTGATTGCGGCTGCGGTGCTGATGATGCAGGTCTACATCGAAAACCATGCGGAGATTTTTCCGACCACGGAAATCCGCGCCGACGTGCGGCTGCTGGCCCTGTGCGTGATCCTCGGCATTACCAGCTGGACCGGACTGTGCCGTCTGCTGCGCGGGGAGACGCTGAAACTGCGCGAACTGGAATACATCCAGGCCGCCCATGCCTTCGGTGTTTCCCATTGGCGGATCATGATGCGGCACATCGTTCCCAACGTGATGCACATCGTGATGATCGCGCTGGTGATGGATTTCAGCGGGCTGGTGCTGGCCGAGGCAGTGCTCTCCTATGTCGGTGTTGGCGTTGATCCGTCGATGCTCAGCTTCGGCACCATGATCAACAGCGCAAGGCTTGAAATGGCGCGTGAACCGATGGTGTGGTGGGCGCTGGCCGCGGCTTTTGCCTTCATGCTGGCTCTGGTGCTGGCAGCCAACCTGTTTGCCGACGCAGTGCGCGATGCCTACGATCCGCGGCTGGTAGTGGGGGCGCGCACATGAAACATCTGCTGCAGGTACGCGATCTGCGCACCCGGATCCTCGGCAACGGGGTTCCGGTGCGTGCCGTCGATGGCGTTTCCTTCGATATTGCCGCCGGTGAAACCTATGCGCTGGTCGGCGAATCCGGCTGTGGCAAGTCGATGACCGCACTGTCGATCATGCGCCTGCTGCCCGAGCAGGCGGAAATTGCCGGAGGCAGGGTGGAGCTCGACGGTGAAGATCTCTTCGCACTGCCAGAGGCGAAGATGCGTGATGTGCGCGGTCGCCGGGTGGCGATGATTTTTCAGGAGCCGGGCCTTTCGCTGAATCCGGTGATGACCGTGGGCGCCCAGATCGCGGAGGCGGTACGGCGGCACACAACCCTCACCGGGGACGCTGTGGATGCCCGCGTGCTGGAGCTGCTGGACGCAGTGCACATGCCCGATACTCCGCGCCGCGCCGGTGAATATCCGTTCCAGATGTCGGGCGGAATGAAACAGCGGGTGATGATCGCGATGGCTCTGGCCTGCGATCCGGAACTGCTGATTGCAGATGAACCGACAACTGCCCTGGATGTGACCGTGCAGGCCCAGGTGCTGGAACTGCTTGCCGAACTGCAGCGCAAGCGCGGCATGGCAATGCTGCTGATTACCCATGACCTGGGCGTAGTGGCGCAGATGGCGCACCAGGTGGCAGTGATGTATGCGGGCGAAATCATCGAAACCGCTCCCGCCGGGGTTTTTTTCCGGGGTCCGGCACATCCCTATTCGCGCAAACTGTTTGAATCTCTGCCCGAGCGTGCCGGGCGCGGAAGGGTGCTGGCGGCGATTCCCGGTACGGTACCGGCGCTGAACCGCCGTTTCGACGGTTGCCGGTTCGTCGAACGCTGCGCCAGCGTCCTGCCGCATTGCGCTGAACGGATTCCGCCTTGGTGCAATGTTTCGGGGGAGGGGCATCGCGTCAAATGCCATCTGCATCACGACCGCCCGCAGGCTGCGGTGGAGGGTGTGAGAGCGCCGGTGCGGGAACAGCCGGCTGCGGTCGCCGCCGCGAGTCCGCTATTGCAGGTCAGTGATCTCAAGGTGCATTTTCCGCTGTTCAAGGGCTTGCTGCGGCGGGTATCCGGACATGTCATGGCGGTGGACGGCGTATCGTTCGACATTACGCCGGGACGGACGCTCGGGCTGGTCGGCGAGTCGGGTTGCGGGAAAACCACGGTCGGCAAGGGTTTGCTGCGACTGACAGAACCCACCGCAGGCCGGGTTCTGTTCGGTGGCGAGGATTTTCTGGCGCTGGGGCGCGCAGAGCTGCGTGACCGGCGCCGCCAGGCGCAGATCATCTTCCAGGATCCCTACGCCTCGCTGAATCCGCGGGTGCGCATCGGCGATGCGCTGGAGGAAGGCATGCTGGCTCTGCATGCGGGTGGTAATCCGGAAGAAAGGCAGGCGCGCATCGACACGCTGCTGGGCGAGGTGGGTCTCTCGCCGGAAATCAAGAGCCGTTATCCACATGAATTTTCCGGTGGTCAGCGCCAGCGCATTGCCATAGCACGGGCGCTGTCAGTGGATCCGCAACTGATCGTCTGTGACGAACCCACCAGCGCACTCGATGTATCGGTGCAGGCGCAGATACTGAACCTGCTCAAGCGACTGCAGCGGGACAAGGGCATCGCCTACCTGTTCATCAGCCACAACATGTCGGTGATCGAGTACATGGCGGATGAGATTGCGGTGATGTACCTGGGGCGCATCGTGGAGCGCGGCGGTGTCGAGGAGGTTCTGCGCTCCCCCCGGCATCCCTATACCCAGGCGTTGCTGGCTGCCGTGCCGGTGACGGATCCAGGTGCGCGGCGGCCGGTGATCAGGGTGACCGGCGATCCGCCCTCGCCGGTGAATCCGCCGTCAGGATGTCATTTCCATCCCCGCTGCAATGCTGCGCTGCCCGAATGCAGTGCCGTCTATCCCGGATCACGCGAATTCGGTGCCGCGCATACAGCGCACTGCCACCTCTACGACTGATTTTTTCTAGCGATTGCTGGCGGCGACGACGGTTGAATCGTCGCGGCGCGCGACGGCTTTGGCGGAAGAGGGCTTCACCGCGGTTTTGGCTTTCTGGGGGCTTGCCTTTGCCGTTGTCGCTGCCTTCGCCGGTTGCTTGCGCACGTTCTGCTTGGCGTTTTTGGCGCGCACCGCCTTGTAGGCACGGCTCACCGTGACCGGCGGCGCGGGCAGGTCGGGCAGGTTGGGTGTGGCGCCATTCTTGACCGGCACCAACAGCGACTGGCCGACGCGGAACGGGTGCTTGCCGCTGATGTTGTTGACCCGTTTGAGTTCGGTCATGCTGATTCCGTACTGGGCAGCAACCTTTTCCGGTTTTTCCCCGCGTTTCAGGATGTGCGCCTGCCATGAGACCAGGGGGTCTTCATATTTTTCGAGGTTGGCCTGGAAGGACTCAACCCGGTCGCGCGGCAGGACGATGGTATCCGCCACCCCGGCCTTGATCACCGGCTTGTTGTGTGCGGGATTGAGGAACCTGAATTCGTCCAGCGGCATGCCGGCAAACTGCGCGGCCAGCTTGACGTCGATGTGCTTTTCAACGGTGACGACGGCGAAATAGGGTTCGTTGGGAACGGCCATCAGCCGGATGCCAAAACGCGCCGGATCGTTGATGATGTTTTTTACCGCCATCAGCTTCGGGATGTAATTGCGGGTTTCGGCGGGCATGGTCAGGCTTGAGTAATCCGCCGGTTTGCCGCGGGCCTGGTTGCGTGCTACCGCCCGTGCCACCGCACCTTCGCCCCAGTTGTAGGAGGCGAGGGCAAGTTCCCAGTCGTTGAACTGGGCGTAGAGTTTTTCCAGGTAATCGAGCGCGGCGCTGGTTGCGGCTATGACATCGCGGCGGCCGTCATACCACCAGTTCTGCTGTAATCCGTAGAGCTTTCCGGTCGAAGGGATGAACTGCCACAGTCCCGAGGCATGCGAACGCGAATACGCCTGGGGGTTGTAGGCTGATTCAATCATCGGCAGCAGCGCGATTTCCGCAGGCATTTTGCGGCGTTCGACTTCCTCGACGATGTGATATAGGTAATGGCTGCCGCGCTCGACCATGGCAGCCATGTAGTCGGGCTTGGATGAATAATAATTTTCCCAGTCGCCGACCAGCTTGCTGTCCAGGGGCTGCATCGTGAAGCCCGCGCGGATGCGTTCCCACAGGTCTGCAGGCTGCGGTTTCACTGCCACCACTGGTGGCGGGAGTGGCGGTACTGTGACGACTGCTTCGGTCACTGTCACGGCGGGCGTGACTACAGGTGCTGCTACGACCGGGGTTTGCGCGGGTTCTTCATGGACTGGCAACTGGGCACAGGCGCCGACCAGCATCAGCAATGCCGCAACCGTGCAGCGCACGGCGGGCGTCAGGGGCAGGGCATGGGTATGCAGTTTCAGCATGATATGCAATCAGTTGCCGGATGGTAGTCCTCCATGCCGGTGATGTCAAACCAATATTCCTTCAAAATCAATATTTTATTGTTACAAGTGGAAGTGCGGCATGAAATGCGGGATGCACGCTCAGAAATTGTTTTTCCAGTCGCGGATTTCCGCCAGCACGCTGACCGGGTCGGACAGGTTCTTGTCGGCCCGGGCACTGGCGCTTTTCATCACTGCAAGTTCGGTGACCCGCAGGAACGGATTGGTCGCCTTTTCCTGGCCTATGGTCGACGGCAGGGTGGGAAGATCACGTTCACGCAGGGCCTGCATGCGGGTATCGAGTTCCTGCAGCACGCGGTTGTCCGGCTCGGCCGCGCGCGCGAAGCGGATGTTCGACAGGGTGTACTCGTGGCCGCAGTAGACACGGGTGTCGTCAGGCAGCCGCGACAGGCGGGTCAGTGAATCGTGCATCTGCCGCGGAGTGCCTTCGAACAGCCTGCCGCAACCGGCGGCAAACAGCGTGTCGCCGCAGAACAGCATGCCGTCGCCGTGGAAGGCGACATGGGAGCGGGTGTGTCCGGGGATTTCCATCGTCTCAAACCCGATGTTGAAATGCGGCAGCATGAATTTCTGGCCGTCGGCGAGGCGCTGGGTGACTTCAGGGATGCGCTCGTCATGCGGACCGAAAACCGGCACCGCAGTCCGGGCCAGCAACGCGGCGTTGCCGCCGACATGATCGGCATGATGGTGGGTGTTGAGTATGGCCACCAGCGTCAGTTTTTCGCGTTCCAGGTAGTCAATGACCGGTCGAGCGTCACCGGGATCAACCACAGCGGCGTGGGTTGCATCGCGCACGGTCCAGATGTAGTTGTCCGCAAAGGCGCGCAGCGCCACTACCTCGTAACCCGCCATTTTCTCTCCATCTCTCTCAGGTTCTGATCAACGCCCGATTATGATTTAAACTCACGTCATGTCAAATGCGCCAGGCAATATTTCCGCCACGGATTGGCTGTCCACGCCATCGGGCAGTTATGTCGCCGCGAGGGAACAGTCGTATTTTGACCGCGTAGTTGCCGACATATTTGGATATCACGCGCTGCAGCTCGGATTCGGTGACGTCGATCTGCTGCGTACCAGCCGCATACCGCTGCGAGTGCAGGTGGGGCAGCATCCGACAGCCGGGTTGCGGGCCGATTTCCGCGATCTGCCGGTTGATTCCAACAGCGTTGATCTGATGCTGTTGCCGCACACCTTGGAATTCTCTTCCGACCCGCACCAGGTGGTGCGCGAGGTGGCGCGTGCCCTGCGCCCCGAAGGGCATGTCGTGATTTCCGGTTTCAACCCGCTCAGCCTGTGGGGACTGCGTCGCGGATTGAGTGCGAACCGTGAATATCCCTGGTGCGGCCGTTTCATCCATCTGCCGAGGGTCAAGGACTGGTTCGCACTGGTTGGCCTGGAGATTGTGGCCGGGTCCATGGCCTGCTACGCGCCGCCCTGCACCGAACAGAAGTGGCTGGACCGTTTCCAGTTCATGGAAAAAGCCGGCGATCGCTGGTGGCCGGCTGCGGGCGGAATTTATTTCCTGCAGGCCATAAAGCGTGTGCGCGGCATCCGCCTGATCATGCCGAAATGGAGCGAGCGGGCGGTGCCGAAGAAAAACCTGTCGCCGGTGCCGGAGCGGGTTCGCGATGAAGAGGCCGCCGCGGCACGGGTGCGCATCCAATGAGCGAAGTGATCGACATTTACACGGACGGCGCCTGCAAGGGCAATCCCGGCGTCGGTGGCTGGGGCGTGTTGCTCAGCAGTAACGGCAGGACACGCGAGCTCTTCGGCGGCGAGCCGCTGACCACCAATAACCGCATGGAACTGACCGCTGTGATCCGCGCGCTAGAAGCGCTTAAACGCGAGTGCCGTGTGCGCCTGCACACCGATTCCAAATACGTGCAGCAGGGCATATCGGAGTGGATCCATTCCTGGAAAAAACGCGGCTGGAAAACCGCCGACAAAAAACCGGTCAAGAACGAGGATCTGTGGCGGCGCCTGGATGAACTGGCGGCACAACACGACATCGAGTGGCTGTGGGTCAAGGGCCATGCCGGGCACAATGGCAACGAGCGTGCCGATGCGCTGGCCAACATGGGCGTTGCCAGCGTCACGAACGGGGAGGGTGGCTGATGCCGGCGCGACAGATCGTTCTCGATACCGAAACCACGGGCCTGGATCCAAAGCTGGGCCATCGCATCATAGAAGTTGCGGGAGTGGAGCTGGTCAATCGCCGCCTGACGGGGAAGCATTTTCACCGCTACGTCAATCCGGGGCGCGACAGTGACGAAGCCGCGCTGCAGGTGCACGGGTTGACCACAGAGTTTCTCTCCGACAAGCCTGCATTCGCGGAAATCGTCACCGAGCTGATTGAATACATCGACGGGGCGGAGCTGATCATCCACAACGCCCCGTTCGACATCGGTTTTCTGGACAGCGAACTGGCGCTGGTGAAAAAGAAAAAGGTTTCAGCCTATTGCCCCGACGTCATCGATACCCTGCGCATGGCGAAGGAGCTGCATCCGGGCAAGCGTAACGGTCTGGATGCCTTGTGCGAGCGCTACCAGGTCGACAATTCGGAACGCACTCTGCACGGTGCGCTGCTTGATGCGGAGTTGCTGGCCGATGTCTATCTGGCGATGACCCGGGGCCAGGACAGCCTTATCGTCGAGGCGGAGGTTGTGCAGGTGGCCGCCGGGGAAAAGGGTTTTGATCGCGGCAAGCTGAAACTCGCCGTGGTGCGCGCCAGTGCCGAGGAGCTTTCTGCCCACGAAGCGCAGCTTGCCGAGATTGACAAGGCCAGCGGCGGCGCACTGTGGCGCCGCGAGGCTTCCTGACCCTCCAGGGTCGTCAGCCCGAAGTCAGCGCCAGCAGCTGGCTGAAAGAATCCGCGAACAGTTTCAGTCCCTCGGCCTGAAGGGTTTCGCCTGCTGCATCCATGTCTATGCCCAGGCGCTTGAGAGCTTCGAATTGCTCGCTGGCGGCATCCATGCCGGTTTCCAGCGTGGCTTCCGGACGGCCGTGATCGCGGAACGCCGCGAGGGTGGCATCAGGAACGGTGTTGACGGTATTCGGGCCGATCAGTGATTCAACGTAGAGCACATCACTGTAGGACGGATTCTTGGTGCCGGTGCTGGCCCACAGCATCGGCTGGGGCCGCGCGCCTTTTTTGGCGAGGGCCTTGAATTCGCCGCCGAAGGTGGCCTTGAAGTCCCGGTAAGACAGCTTGGCCAGCGCAACTGCCGAGCGGCCACGCAGTGCGAGGGCATCGCCGCCGATGGCTTCCAGCCTTTTGTCGACGAGGGTGTCGACCCGGCTCAGGAACAGGCTGGCCACCGACTTGACCTTGCGCGCATCGCCACCGCCTTCGATGTGACGGGTGATGCCGCGCAGGTAGGCCTGCGCGACATCGTGCACATGCTTCAGCGAGAACATCAGCGTCACATTGACGGAGCAGCCTCGCGCGATCAGTTCCTCGATGGCCTGCAGTCCGGCCGCGGTTGCCGGCACCTTGATCATCAGGTTGTCACGTTTTACCGCGGCCTTGAGTCGCATTCCCGCTTCGACAGTACCCGCGGCGTCGTGCGCCAGCTCAGGGGACACTTCGAGGCTGACGTAACCGTCGTCGCCAGCGGTGCTCTTGTACATCGGCTGCAGTATGTCGCAGGCATTCTGGATGTCGGCGACGGCCAGTGTCTCGTAGCGCTGCTCGGCGGTCAGCGCCGGATCAGCCTTAAGTTTCTGCAGGTCTTCGCGGTAATGTTCGCTGTCGCTGAAGGCCTTGAAAAAAATGGTCGGGTTGGAAGTGACGCCGGCGATGCGGTCATCGCTCACCAGTTTCTTAAGGGTGCCGTCGCGCAGCAGGGTGCGTGACAGGTTGTCCAGCCAGATGCGCTGTCCCAGTGCATGCAGGCGGATCAGCGGGTTCATCGGTTTGTTGTCCATTGCGTTTTTCCTGAAACAGAAGGCTTGGATTTGCCTCGTTACTGTCGCGCCAGTTGCGCAGCGACCGTGGTGATCAGCCGGCGCGAAATGCTGACGCTGGGTGGCAGCCGGGGCAAAGCTTCGGCGTCGAACCAGGCGGCTTCCTCGATCTCGACGCCGTCGGGCCGGATTTCGCCACCGGCATATTCTGCGACGAAAGCCACCATCAGTGAATGCGGGAACGGCCACGGCTGGCTGCCGAAGTAGCGCAGTTCGCCGACCTCGACGCCGACTTCCTCGCGCGTCTCGCGCACGACGGTGTCTTCCAGCATCTCGCCGGGTTCGACGAATCCGGCAATCGCGGAATAACGTCCCGCCGGCCAGATGCCCTTGCGCGCCAGTAGCAGTTCGCGGCCGCGGGTGACCAGCACCATCACCGCGGGGGATACCAGCGGATAGGTGGTATAGCGGCAGGCGGGGCAGGCACGCGCACGTTCATCCGTGCGCGCCTGCATCGGCGTACCGCAGCGGCTGCAGTACTGGTGGTTGCGTTCCCATTCGAGGAGCTGGAAGGCGCGCCCCGACAGCGCGGCCACTGTGCCGTCGACCATGCTGAAGAGGTCGCGCAACCCGAGCGTCGCCCAGCCCTCGGGCAGCGGATGGGTTTCACTGACTTCGGCTGCATAGCAATGACGATCGCCAAGCATCCCGAGGTAGGTACTGCGCACCGGCTCGATGCCGTGGTCGGTCAGGTTGCGGCAGCACGGCAGTTCAGCCGATTCCACGCTTTGCACGAGTATGGATGCACGCTGGAACGTGAACCACAGCGCCGGCGCGTCCTGCGCGGGCGGCGGCGTGTAGAGCGGCACGTACAGCTCAGGCATGGTGCAGTCTCGCATTCATGGACGCGAGTATAGCCGCTGCGCCCCCGCAGCGGGCGAACATTGGTCGCTGCCGACGCGTGTATCAGTCGGTCAGATTGTCCGCGACCAGTTCGAGCAGGCTGGCCATGGTCTTGTCCCATTTGTGGTGGGCCTGACCGTCGTCGAAAGTTTGCCGGCAGTTCGAGCAGCTGGTCACCGGCAGATCGGCGCCGGTGGCGTCGATCTGCTGCATCTTGATGCCGAACACGGCATGGCGCAGTTCGTCAGCGCGATGGATGGTGACCACGCCGCCGCCGCCTCCGCAGCAGTAATTGAGGTCGCCGCTGTCCTTGGTCTCACGAAGATCGACGCCGAGCGCGCTCAACACGTCGCGCGGTGCCTGTGTCGCGCCGCCGCGGCGCGAGACCTGGCAGGGATCATGGAAGGTCACGGACTTGTCCACTTTCTTCAGTTTCAGCTTGCCGCTGGTGACCTGCTGTGCGAGAAATTCGGAAATGTGCAGCACTTCGAACGGCAGCGGCTTGCCGTAGAGGTTGGCACCCTGCCAGCGCAGTGCGCCATAGGCGTGACCGCATTCGGGGAGGATCAGCGTTTTCGCGCCGGCGGCGATCGCTGCGTTGATCAGCTTCATCGACATGTCCTTCTGCCAGGCTGCATTGCCGGAGAGCAGGCCGAAGTTGGTCGCCTCGTAGCCGTCGCTGCGGAAAGTCCAGTCGAGATCGAGGTGGTTCATGATCTTCGCGGTGGCGACGATCGACTGCGGGTATTTCATGATTTCGATGGAGGACAGCGTGCAGATCACATCAGCCTTGGGTCGGTCGATTTCGATCTCGGTGTCGTAGTCGTCGGCCAGCCATTCGATGCGCTCTTTCAGCACCTTGGGCGTGGCGCCCAGCGGGCTGCCTTCGCGTTCAGCACGTTCTGCCACTGCCCACAGTTCATGCGGCACCAGTCCGGCGGCAAACATGCCGTGCCGCGCCTGGCTGACCAGTGTCGCGATATCGATGCCCATCGGGCAGGCCATGGTGCAGCGGCCGCAAACCGTGCAGGCGTCATAGAGCAGGTGCTGCCATTCCTCGAGTTCTTCTACGGTCACCTTCGGTTTCAGGTTGAATGCACGGTAGGCAAAGGCGAAGGGCCCCGCTTCGCGCTTGTAGGTCTGCTTGAAGGGCTCGAGTTTCCAGATCGGCGTGTATTTCGGATCGCCGGTGACCTTGAAGAAATGGCAGGCCTCGGCGCAGTGCCCGCAATGGATGCAAGACTCCATGTAGGCGGCCGTCGTCGAACTGAAATCCTTGACGAAACCCTGCAGGGCGCGCTTCAGCCGCTCTTCGTCCGCTAGGTCACCCTGCTTGTCAAAGCGTACATCCGGCTTCTTGATGGAAAACCGCGGCGAGTCGGTGTCGAGCTGGTGTTCGTTGATTTCAGTGCTCATGGCCGTAATCCCTTGCGTGCGAAAGCGGCGCCGGTGATGCCGCGCGAGACGAATACGAGGAAAGCGTGAGACAACTTGCCGAAGGGCATCCAGACCAGCAGCAGTTCAAGGCTCAGCAGATGCAGTGCGAGTGGTACCGGCTCGGTATATTTTTCCGGCGGAATCAGCGCCATGCCGGTGATCAGCGGCAGCATGGTGACCACCCATGAGAAATAATCGTCGAAATTCGACAGCATTTTCAGCACCGGATCGGTCAGCCGGCGCAGCAGCGCGACGCCCAGTCCGAGAATGGCAACCGCGGTGGCCACGTACATCACGGCGTTGGGCAGGGCAGGCCAGGAAATACCGGTCTCCCTCTCGACGAAGGCGATGTGGGGTGCAAATGCGAGGAAGGCGACGAACCAGCCGATGTGATAGAGGTAGCCGTTGAAGGTCGCGATCGCAGTGTCGCCGAGAAACTCCTTGTGCGGCCACATCTTGCGCAGGATCATGCGCAGGCCGCCCGCGATCGTCGCGGTGGAACGCGCTTTGGACAGATCGGGTTTTTTGCCCAGCTTGAAGATACCGAGCAGGCGCCAGACGACGCCGATGGCAAAGATGCAGACCGAAATGATGAGTCCCGGACCTCGTGCGAATTCCAGCAGTTCCATGCAGAACCTCCGAACAAAATCCCGGCTGCCGTAAGCCGGCACTAAATCAGCGTTTGCTAATAATGATGCGCGTGCCGGTACTTGTGGTTGATGTACATCAAAGTTTGGGCGGTCTGGAAAAAGCGGGCTTGGTCAGCAGAAATATTCGGGAGACGCCGGAACATGCCGGCGAGTCTCCCGCAAGGCAACGGTCATCTCGGCTGGGTTCCGGAGACCTGCATGATTTTCCGGTACTTCGCAGCTTCCGACTTGATGAACTGGGTCAACTCCGCAGGTGTGCCTGGCGCCAGTTCGACTCCGGTTTTGCTGAGGTAATCGACCACTTCGGGCATTTTCAATATGCGATTGAGTTCGGTATTCAGTTTGGAAAGCGCGGATTTCGGTGTACCCGTGGGTGCGACAAAAGCGAACCAGATGCTGGTGTTGAAATCCTTTACGCCCTGTTCCTGCATGGTTGCCAGGTCGGGCAGCAACGGGGAGCGCTTCGGCGTGGTGATGGCCATCGCCTTGAGTCGGCCTGATTTGACGTGCGGGATCGCAGGCCCCATGCCGACAAAGCCGAAATTGACTTCAACGCCACCCAGCAGTGCCGCGGTGGCCGGGGCGCCGCCCTTGTAGGGAACATGCACGACATCAATCCCGGCAATCATCTTCAGCAATTCGCCGGAGAGATGCATCGGACTGCCGACACCTACCGATGCAAACGAAAGTGTTTTCGGTTTGGTTTTGGCGAGTTTCACCAGTTCGTTAATGTTCTTCGGCGCGAAGGTCGGGTGGGCTGCGACCAGCAACGGTGAAATGGAGCCCAGAGAAAGCGGCGCGAAATCCCGGTCAACGTTGTAGGGCATCTTCTTGAACAAACTGGGATTGACCGCCAGTTCGGCGGTCGAGCCGACCAGTATCGTGTGGCCGTCTGGCGTGGCCTTGGCTACGATTTCTGATGCTATGAAGCCGTTGCCGCCGGGTCTGTTGTCCACGACGACGGGTTTGCCCCAGTGATCGTTCATCCGTTGCGACACGGCCCGCGCCAGTATGTCGGTATTGCCGCCGGGTGCGAAGGGCACCAGCATGCGGATCGGTTTTTCAGGGAATTCCTGCGCCGCCATGGCCGGGGCGCCTGTGAGTTGCATTACCGCCAGTGCTGCTGCGCTTAAAATGCGTACAGTCATGGTGTTCTCCTCGCAATTTGGCTGTTTTTTTGATGCTCCGATCCATTATAGGACCCGCAGAAGGGAAGTCCAGCGAACGGTCATCGCTGTCCCGGAGGGGTATCAGCGCAGGAACTGCAAGGAGTGGTGGTGGGCGGTACTGGGATCGAACCAGTGGCTTCCACCGTGTGAAGGTGGCACTCTACCGCTGAGTTAACCGCCCGAGCCGGGGCGCATTTTAGCACCGCTCCCCCGGGCCACCAAACGCGAAAATCCGTGAAACCTCAGAGTATTACCGTTATCGGCGCCGGCATCGTCGGGGTCACCACCGCCAGCTATCTCCAGCGCGATGGCCACACCGTCACCTTGGTCGACGAGCGGCCGCCGGGCGAATACTGTTCGTTCGGCAACGCCGGCATCCTCAGTCCCGGTTCCTGCGTGCCGCTGGCATTGCCCGGGGTGCTGCGTCAGGTGCCGGGCTATCTGGCCGATCCGCTGGGCCCGCTGGCGCTGCGCTGGTCGTATTTGCCCAGGGCCCTGCCGTGGCTGCTGCGCTTCGTCGCGGCGAGCGATATCCGCCGTGTCGAAAAAATTGCTGATGCGCTGCGTGCGCTGCTGGTGCAGACTTTCGATGCCTACGATCCGCTGGTGCGCACGGCGGGTGTCACTGACCTGATTCACCGCAGCGGTTACGTGGTGGCGTACTCGTCGCGCGCGGCGCTCGCCGGCGATGAACTAGCGTGGCGCATTCGCCGCGAGCGCGGTGTGGTGATGGATGAGCTCGATCGCGGGGAGCTGCTTGCACGCGTGCCGGGGCTAGCGCCGCATTTCACCGCGGGGCTTTTCCTCCACGACCACGGCTGGTGCGCGAATCCGGGCCGGCTGACCCAGGCGCTGGCGGCGCAATTCGTGCGCAACGGCGGTGCGATCCTGCAGCGCAAAGTGCTGTCCGTCGAGCGCGACGGTGAGGGCGTGCGTGCTTTGCTGACCGATGCCGGGCGGCTGCCGGTAGAAACGCTGGTGCTCTGTGCCGGTGCGCATTCGCGCGCCTTTGCCGCGCAGCTGGGCGATGACGTGCCGCTGGAAGCGGAGCGCGGTTATCACGTGACCTATTCCGATCCCGGGCTGCAGCTACCGATGCCGGTGATGCTGCCTGAACACAAATGTTTTGTGACGCCGATGGAAATGGGCGTGCGCATTGCCGGGCAGAGCGAATTCGCAGGGCTCGATGCGCCGCCCGATGACCGTCGCGCCGATCGCCTGGCGGCGGTGATGCAGAAAGTGTTTCCGGGTACGCGTGAAACCGACAGCACGCGCTGGATGGGACGGCGACCGTCGATGCCTGATTCGCTGCCGGTGATCGGCCGCGCGACGCAGTGTGCGAACGCCTGGTATGCCTTCGGCCACGGCCATGTCGGTCTGTGCGGCGGGGCGCCGAGCGCGAAACTGTTGGCCGATCTCATCGCCGGGCGTCCGCCGGCGATCGATCCCGCGCCGTATCGCGCGGCCCGGTTCAGTGCCGCAGGGTGAATACAAGTATATGTTTTAATTGATAAAATTGTTTTCCCACGGGGAGGCGGGCGATGGCTCCCGGCAGCTCAGACCATGCCGTCGCGTACAATGACGCCTTTTTTCGACCCGCCATGATCCGCACCCGCTTCGCTCCCAGTCCCACCGGTTACCTGCACATCGGCGGCGCGCGCACCGCGCTGTTCTGCTGGGCCTACGCCAAACAGCAGGGCGGGACTTTCATCCTGCGCGTCGAAGATACCGACCGCGAGCGTTCAACCGATGCTTCGGTCAAGGCCATACTCGACGGCATGCAATGGCTGGGCCTCGATTACGAAGGCCCGTATTTCCAGATGCAGCGGCTGGAGCGCTATCACCGTGCGGCCGAGCAGCTGATGCGCGACGGCCATGCCTATCACTGCTATGCCACGCGCGAGGAAATCGATGCGCTGCGTGAACAGCAGCGCGCGCGCGGCGAAAAACCGCGCTACGACGGACGTTGGCGTCCCGAGAACGCCAAGCGGCTGGGGCTGAAGCCGCCGGTCGGCATGCAGCCGGTAATCCGGTTCCGCACGCCCGATAGCGGCGAGATCACCTTCAACGACATGGTCAAGGGGCCGATCACTGTGGCCAATGCCGAGCTCGATGACCTGGTGATCATGCGCGCCGACGGCATCCCCACCTACAACTTCGGCGTGGTGATCGACGACATCGACATGAACATCACCCACGTGGTGCGCGGTGACGACCACGTCAACAACACGCCGCGGCAGATCAACATCTATCGCGCGCTGGGTGCGGAGCTGCCCAGGTTCGCCCACCTGCCGATGATCCTCGGCGCTGATGGCGAACGGCTGTCCAAGCGCCATGGCGCAGTCAGCGTGATGCAGTATTTCGAGGACGGTTTCCTGCCGGAGGCGCTGCTGAACTATCTCGCGCGGCTCGGCTGGTCGCACGGCGACGATGAAAAATTCACCATGCAGCAGATGATCGAGTGGTTCAGCCTGGAGAAGGTGAACCGTTCGGCGGCGAGTTTCGATCCGGAAAAACTGCGCTGGCTGAACCAGCAATACCTGAAAGAAGCTGACGACGCCCGGCTGGGAACGCTGATGCGCCCGTTCCTCGAGCGTGACGGTTGTGATGTCGCAAAGGGACCGGCAACGGACCGCGTCGCCGCGCTGCTCAAGGAGCGTGCCAGCACGGTGGAAGAACTGGCGGATGCAGCGGTTTATTTTTACCGCGCCATCGAGCCCGCCGCAGAGTTGCGCAAACAGCATTACACCGCGGAAGCGAAACCCGCACTGGCGGCGCTGCGGGACCGGCTGGGGTCGGTAGAGTGGAACCGCGAGGCGATCAGCGCCGCGCTGAAGGCGGTGATCGCCGAGCACAAGCTGAAAATGCCCAAAATCGCCATGCCGCTGCGGGTGATGGTTACCGGCGGGCCGCAATCGCCGTCGATCGATGCCACGCTGGAGCTGATGGGCCGGGAGGAAGTCCTGGCGCGCATGACGCGGGAATTGGCGGCTTTTCCCTGACCAGTTTCCGGGTTTGCAGGGCAGGGTGTGCATCGGTATAATCCGCCGCTCTCGTGGGGGTATAGCTCAGCTGGGAGAGCGCTTGCATGGCATGCAAGAGGTCAGCGGTTCG
>JAYQOT010000025.1:0-32937 GCA_038144955.1 Burkholderiales bacterium
CTCATCACATCCTGGGGCTGTAGCCGGTCCCAAGGGTATGGCTGTTCGCCATTTAAAGTGGTACGTGAGCTGGGTTCAAAACGTCGTGAGACAGTTTGGTCCCTATCTGCAGTGGGCGTTGGAAGTTTGAGGGGGGCTGCTCCTAGTACGAGAGGACCGGAGTGGACGCACCTCTGGTGTACCGGTTGTCACGCCAGTGGCATCGCCGGGTAGCTAAGTGCGGAAGAGATAAGCGCTGAAAGCATCTAAGCGCGAAACTCGCCTCAAGATGAGACTTCCCGGGGACTTGATCCCCCTGAAGGGTCGCGGAAGACCACCGCGTTGATAGGTCGGGTGTGTAAGAGCAGTAATGCTTTGAGCTAACCGATACTAATTGCCCGTGAGGCTTGATCCTATAATTTTGAGCAGTCGCCGGTTTTCGGCATGCTCGGTAGGCTCATGTTGATGTTCAATCGAATCAGGCGTTCATGAATGAATGCCAAACTTTACTTCTTCCGAATTGGGCTCGCTTGCAGGGCGGCAACGCCATGCAGGTCATGCCAAACAGCTATGCCTGACGACAATAGCGAGTTGGTCCCACCCCTTCCCATTCCGAACAGGGCCGTGAAACGACTCAGCGCCGATGATAGTACGGATTCCCCGTGTGAAAGTAGGACATTGTCAGGCACCCATGCAAAAAGCCCGGTCTCGTAGAGACCGGGCTTTTTCTTTTTTCGACCGCATAAACCCCGTATTGCGCCGCCGGAAAATTTGAAATCACTACTCGATCTTCGCCTTGTTGCGGAGTTCTTCTATTATTTTTTGGACTTTCTCCCGTTGCACGATCTGCTGGAGTTGCGGTTTGATCGCCTCAAAATTTTGTGAACGCGTATCATCCAGGCGAATTATGTGCCAGCCAAAATTGGTCTGGACGGGAGACTCGGTAATATCGCCTTTCTTTAGGCGCACGAGTGCCTCGGCAAAAGGACGCACATAACGAGTTGGTGATGACCAGCCCAGGTCACCACCCTGTGCCTTGTTGCCATCGTCGCGGGATTTTTCTGCTGCCAATTTGGCGAAATCCGTTCCGTTTTTCAGTTGGTTAATTATTTCTTTGGCCTCTGCTTCGCTCGCTACAAGTATGTGACGTGCTTTAAATTCACTGGCACCCGGACTGTCTTTGAAGCGCTGATATGCGTTCTTTAAATCTTCTTCGGTTGGCTGGTTGCGTCGAGCAGTTTCATTAAGAAATGCACCCACAAGAACATTCTGGCGTGCAACTTCGAGCTGGGTGCTTATCAGAGGGTTTTTGGTTAATCCCATCTTGGCTGCTTCCTGGGACATGACTTCACGGCTGATCAATTCCTGTTTGATCATGTCGCGAACTTCGGGAGAGTCCGGCCTGCCCTGGGCAGTTACTTCTTTCAGCATAAGATCAGCACGCGACTGCGGAATGGTTATGCCGTTGACTTTGGCAACCTGCGCACCAGCCAGCGGGGTGAATCCCGCCGTCAGCGCCAGGGCCAGAAAAACCGTCGAAAAAATACGCATGAAAACTCCTGTGAGGTGATCAGATTTCGTCCGGCGCATAGGCCTTGATGGCCAATGCATGGATTTCCTTGTGCATCATCGGCCCCAGCGCATCGTACACCAGGCGATGCCGGCGCTGCAGGGGCAGGCCTGAGAACGCGCCGGACACGATGATCAACTGGTAATGGCCGCCGCCGTCCCTGGCTCCGGCGTGTCCGACATGGGCACCCGATTCATCCAGGATTTCCATGGATTCCGGACTCAGCGCAGCGAGTTTTTCCCGCATCGACGCGGCGACCGTCACAGTCCTGCCTCCGCGGTGTCCGGGGTCATTCCGTCTCTTTTTCCTTGATGTGTGGTGCCAGCATCAGGGCCTGGCCGATCACGAAAAGGATCATCAGGCCGATGCCGCCGAACAGCTTGAAATTGACCCAGATGTCGGTGTCATAGGAATAGGCGACATACAGATTGAGGATGCCCATGCCCGTGAAAAACACGATCCAGCCGGCAAGCAGCTTGGTCCATACCGGATCGGGCGCAGTCACCTGTTTTTCCATCATCGAGCGAATCAGGTTTTTCTTGAAGGCCAGCGCGGAAACGGTGAGGACCACCCCGAACAGCCAGTAGAGCACTGTCGGTTTCCACTTGATGAAAGTCTCGTCACGCAGCAGCAGGGTGGCGCCGCCGAACACCACGATCAGCGCCAGGCTGATCCACTGCATGTTGTCGACCTTGCGGTGCTTGAACCATACCCAGCCGATCTGCACCATCGTGGCGGCAATGGCAACGCCGGTGGCGATGTAAATATCGAACAGCTTGAACGCTGTGAAAAACAGGATGACCGGGAAAATGTCGAACAGGAATTTCATGTGCTGATTATCCCTGCTTAATGCCGGGGCGTCCATTTGGCGAGCCGTTCGCGCATCATCTCGCGCACCTGGTCGCCATAGACGGCATTTCGCGATTCGCGGACGCCTTCCTCGAAGAAAGCCGCGCAATGCTGCGGCAGGTGTGATTCCAGCAGGTCATATGCGGCAGCCATGCGTTCGGGTTGCTGGGTGCGGGTGGCGATGATCGCGCAGTTGAAATGCAGGGTCAGCCAGGGTTGCAGCGCGGCGGCATCGGTGCTTTCGGCCAGCTCCGGAGCAGCGCAGGCGATGATGCTGCAGGCACGGTCGTAGAGCCTGCCCAGCGCGGCGTCATCGGCAGTGGCATTGGCCTGGCGGGCGAGGGCATTGACCGCGGGTTCGAGCACGGTGATCTGGCCGCCATGCGTGCAGATCCATTGCGCGACGTCGAGCGCCAGGTCTTCCACCGTGGCGCGGACGGCATCCAGTTTCAGCTGCCACGCCCATAGCCCGAGGTCGGACAGGCATTCGAGTGCATGGGTGCCGAGTTCATCGACTTCCTCGAGGGACGGGGTTTCATTCTCGGCATCGACTTTCTGGAAGACATCCAGGCACTGGCGCACGGCCTCTGCCAGCAGCGGGGGCGTCGCCGCCTGTCCCGGAAAAGGCCCGGCCGCGGTGAACGCGGCATTGAGCTGTTCCGCTGCCTGGTCAAAGGCGCGGCGTGCGGCGCGGTTCACTCCTTTTCGAACTTCAGCGATGCCGAGTTGATGCAATAGCGCAGGCCCGTGGGCTGCGGGCCGTCTTCGAAAACATGGCCGAGATGGGCATCGCAGCTGCTGCACAGGACTTCGGTGCGCTTCATGAAAAAACCGTAGTCTTCTTCGGTCGCGATATGCCCGTCTTTTGCCGGTTTCCAGAAACTCGGCCAGCCGGTGCCGGAATCGAATTTTGCATCCGAACTGAACAGCTCGGTACCACAGCACACGCAGCGGTAGGTGCCGTTCTCATGGTTGTCCCAGTAGGCGCCGGTAAAGGCGCGCTCGGTGCCTTTGCGGCGTGCGACCTGAAACTGCATCGGAGTCAGCTGCGCTTTCCATTCTTCTTCGGTTTTCTTCACTTTTTCACTCATAATGCCTCCATGGGCTGGGGCCGCAAAAACGGCCAAAGGTTTCGCCCTTCAGTCGTTCATTGTCCAACATCCTTACTGGAATAGCACATGACCACTGCCTACTGGATGATCCTGGTTGCCGGCTGCCTTCCGTACTGGCCGACCGTGGTTTCGAAGTGGCGCCGCAGCTATGACAATGCTGCTCCGCGTGCCGGTGTCGACAGTCTGCCACCGCGCCAGCAACGGGCCTACTGGGCCCAGCTCAATGCTTTTGAGGCATTTCCGCTGTTTGCCGCTGCGGTCATCGTTGCCCACCTGACGGATGCTGCTCAGTCATGGGTGGATGGACTGGCAGTCGCCTTCGTCGCGCTGCGCGTAGGTTACACGCTGGCCTACATCGGCGATCGACCGCTGCTGCGTTCACTGCTGTGGTTTGGTGCTTTTGTCTGCGTGATCGCGCTGTTTGTCGTGGCGGGGGTCAGTTAAAACACCTTGCCCGGATTCATCAGCCCCTGTGGATCCAGTGCGCGTTTCACGGTGCGCATCAGGTCAAGTTCCACCGGGCTCTTGTAGCGTGCGAGTTCGGCCACTTTTGACAGCCCTATGCCGTGTTCGGCGCTGAAGCTGCCGCCGTAGCGCTGCACAATGTCGTATACCGTTTCTGTGACATCGTGCGCCTCGCGTGCCGCCGCATCGCTGCGCAGCCGTTCGGGGAGATAGGCGTTGTAGTGCAGGTTGCCGTCGCCCAGGTGGCCGAAGCAGATAAACCGCACGCCGGCGAAGCGTTTTTCCAGCGCCGCCTGTGCTTCGCGGATGAACTCAGGGATACGGCCGACAGCAACTGCAATGTCATGGCGGTAGACCATCACCGGTTCCTGGCGTGCCCCTTCGGGTATCGATTCGCGCATGTGCCACAGTGCCTGGGCCTGGCCGCGGTTCTCGGCAATGACGGCATCGGTGACCAGGTCTTCGGCCAGCGCTGATTCGAGTGCGCGTTCGAGGTCTCCACGCAGAGCGGCTTCGTCACCGGAGTCGGCCAGCTCGGTCAGCACCACCCAGGGGCTGGGTTCGGCCAGCGGATCGCGGGTTCCGGGAATATGCCGCCAAACCAGTTCCAGGCTGTGCCGCGAGATCAGCTCGAAAGCGGTGATGCGGTCGCTGCAGTGGCGGCGCATCAATGCGAAGAGTTCCAGCGCCGCCTCCGGATCGCGCACTGCCATCCACGCCGTGGCATTGGCAGCAGGGCGGGGGAACAGTTTCAGTGTTACCGCGGTAATGATGCCCAGCGTGCCTTCGGCGCCGATGAACAGATGTTTGAGGTCGTAGCCGGTGTTGTCCTTGCGCAGCCCGCGCAAACCGTTCCAGATGCGGCCGTCGGGCAGCACGACCTCCACTCCGAGCACAAGGTCGCGGGTGTTGCCGTAGCGCAATACGTTGACGCCGCCGGCGTTGGTGGAGAGGTTGCCGCCGATCTGGCAACTGCCTTCGGCACCCAGGCTCAACGGAAACAGGCGGTCCACATCCGCGGCGGCATGCTGGATCGCGGCCAGTACGCAGCCGGCTTCGGCGGTCAGCGTATTGTTCAGCGGATCGACATCGAGAATCTTGTTCATGCGCGCCAGCGACAGCACGATTTCGCGGCCGTCGGCATTCGGCACCGATGCACCGCACATGCCGGTATTGCCGCCTTGCGGTACCAGTGGTGTGCCGGACTCGGCGCAGAGTTTGACGATGGCGGCGACCTGTTCGGTGTTTGCCGGCCGCACGACGGCTGCAGCTGCGCCGCGATAGACGCCGCGCCAGTCAACCACGTGGGGTTCGAGATCCTGCGCTTCGGTGAGCACGGCGTGGTTACCCAGGGCCGACTTCAATGATTCAATCAAGTTGGTTGTCATTTTTATCAATCAAAACATAGGGTTGCATATTATCCGGGTTGCGGTCCGCAGCGCATTGTTCAGCACTGGCACAGCGCGGTCAACTTCCAGAGACTTTCCATCACAATATAACGTTCGTCGGATCGCTGCTGCCATTGGTTCTTATCTGCGGCGGGAGCGCATGTCGGTGACGAATGCAAAACAAACGAACCGATACGTGCGTAATGCGGACTTCTGGTTTGTGGTGGTGAAAATCCTCTTTGCGATATGCCATGAGTGACCTGATTTACACTGTGGCAGCAACACGTCATTAGCGATCTCGGTTAAGATTTTGGCCTGCAAAACACGCCAGATCCCAGATCGTGCAGCGTGCATAAACACAACACGGAGCTGAATGCTCCGGATTTGCGGAGGAACTGATCCGAAATGGCCGATCGCATCATATTCGCGTGCATGCTGGTGCTGGCGGGGGTCTATTTCTGGGCCACTGCCCAGATTCCGAGTCTGGATCTGGGTGATCCGCTGGGACCCAAGGCATTCCCTCAGCTGCTGGGGGTTGGTCTGCTGATTTCCGCGGGCATGCTGCTGGCGGAGATCATCAAGAAGAAGAAGGCCGTGCCCCAGCCCCGGGCGGCTGAAACTGCCGATCCTGCGCAACGCCCCCACTACTGGGTGGTGGTTGCGGTGGCAGGCTGGACCGCGTTGTATGTCCTGGTGTTCGAGCCGCTGGGCTACGTGCTGGCCACCACCATATACCTGCTGGCGCTGACCGCCTTTTTCAATCGCGGCCGCTGGCTGATGAATGTGCTGACCTGCGTGCTGTTCTCAGCCGGCAGCTACTACGCCTTCTCTGAACTGCTGGGCGTCACGCTGGCGCGCGGCATCCTCCCGTTCTGAGGCCGCCATGGATACGCTGACCCACATCCTCAACGGTTTCACGGTTGCGATGCAGCCGATCAACCTCTGGTACACCTTCGTTGGCGTGCTGATGGGAACCATCATCGGCGTGCTGCCGGGCATCGGACCCTCGGCCGGCATCGCGTTACTGATCCCGATTACCTACGGCATGGACCCCACCTCGGCATTGATCATGTTGGCGGGCATCTATTACGGAGCCAAGTACGGCGGTTCCACCACCGCCATCCTGATCCGCACCCCGGGGGAGGCGGCCTCGGTGATGACCTCGATCGACGGCTACGAAATGGCCAGGAAAGGCAGGGCGGGCGCCGCGCTTGCGGTATCAGCCATCGGTTCCTTCATTGCCGGCACCATCGGCGTCATCGGCCTGACGCTGTTCGCGCTGCCGCTGACTTCGATGGCGCTCAAGTTCGGCCCGGCTGAATATTTCACGCTGATGCTGTTTGCGATGACCGCGGTATCCACGCTGACCGGAAATTCGCCGGCCAAGGGCGTGTTCGCGACTATCCTCGGCCTGATGATCGCCACCATCGGCATCGACCTGCAAAGCGGGCAGGCACGCTTCACCATGGGTGTAGCCGAATTCCAGGACGGCGTCGGTTTCGTCGTTGTCGTCGTCGGCCTGTTCGCGATGGCTGAGGTGTTCCGCGGACTCGAGGATCTCTACCGCGGCACCGCCCCCGAGGCAATGAAGATCACCGGCAAGCTGTGGCTGACGCGCGAGGAGTGGAAGCGCTCGATCGGTCCGATCTGGCGCGGCGGCATCATTGGTTTCGTCATCGGCGTGCTGCCCGGCGCCGGCGGCACCATCGCCTCGATCATGTCCTACACCACCGAGAAGCGCATCTCCAAGCACCCTGAGGAATTCGGCAAGGGCGCCATTGAAGGCGTTGCCGGACCCGAGGCAGCCAACAATTCCGACACGGCGGGTGCGCTGGTGCCGTTGCTGACGTTGGGCGTGCCCGGCGGCGGGGCGACAGCGGTCATGCTCGGTGCATTCATCATGTACGGCGTGCAGCCTGGTCCATTGCTGTTTCAGAATCGTCCCGACCTGGTGTGGGGGCTGATCAACAGCATGTATGTCGGCAACGTGATGCTGGTGATCCTCAACTTGCCGCTGATCGGGTTGTTCGTGCGCCTGCTCTACATCCCCTCGGGCATTCTCTATCCGCTGATCGTCGCGATCTCGGCAATCGGCGCCTACGCCATCAACGGCAGCGTGGTGGATCTGTGGCTGATCCTGCTCTTCGGCGTGATCGGCTATGTGTTCGACAAGGTCGACATCCCGGTGGCACCGCTGGTGCTGGCGCTGGTGCTCGGCGGCATCATGGAGCAGTCCTTCCGCCAGGCAATGACCATTTCCGGCGGTGACCTGAAGATTTTCTATGGCAGCACGATCACCGTGACCCTGCTGGTGATGTCGGCAATATCGGTACTGTTGCCCATCATCATCCCGCGGCTGAAAGCGATGCGCGACAAGGGCGACGGCAGTTGATTTTGGTTTAATTTCCCGAGGAGCTGGTTTCTTGAACAAGGTAACAGTAGTGCCCGGTGACGGCATCGGGCCTGAAGTGGTTGGTGCGACCTGTGCAATCATCAAGGCGTCAGGGGCAAAGGTCGAATTCGAGGAAGTACTGGTCGGCCTGCGCGCCGAAAAGGAGCATGGCACGCCGCTGCCCGCGAGCGTTCTCGAATCCATCGAGCGCAACAAGCTCGCGCTGAAGGGGCCGACGCAGACCCCGTTCGGCGGAAATTACCGGATCAAGATCGAACGCATGCGCGAGGGCAGGGAGTGGCGCGCCGATTACCCGAGCATTGCCATCGCGCTGCGCAAGGAACTGCAGCTCTTCGTCAACGTGCGGCCGATCAAGAACTATCCCGGCGTCGCTTCACGTTTCCAGAACGTCGACCTGGTGATCTTCCGCGAGAACAGCGAAGACCTCTACGTTGGCAATGAGCGCATGATCGACGAGGATACTGCCGAGGCGATCAAGCGCATCACCCGCGGCGCCACTGAACGCACCGCGCGCTACGGCTTCGAATACCTGAAGAAAACCGGCCGTCGCAAGATGACCATCGGCCACAAGGCCAATGTCCTGAAAATGACCGATGGCCTGTTCCTCAAGGTGGGGCAGGACGTCGCCAAGAACTATCCCGAAATCATCTGCGATGCGCGCGTGATCGATGCGCTGTGCATGGAGCTGGTGATCAAGCCCGAATCCTTCGACGGCCTGCTGCTGGCCAACCTGTTTGGCGATATCGTCTCCGACCTTGCCGCCGGCCTGGTTGGCGGCCTTGGTGTTGCTCCCGGCGCCAACATCGGCCCTGATTGCGCGATGTTCGAGGCAGTGCACGGCACCGCGCCCGACATCGCCGGCAAGGATGTCGCCAATCCAATGGCGATGATCCTCTCGGGCGTGCTGATGCTGCGCCATATCGGGGAAGGCGATGCGGCGAACCGCATCGACGCCGCGCTGACCCGGGTACTCGCCGAGAAACAGCATGTCACGCGTGATCTCGGCGGCAATGCCGGCACCAAGCGGTTTACCGAAGAGATCATCGCCAAGCTGGGTTAAGGTGATTATTTACAAGTACATGATTTAATTTATAAATATAGAGAACCATCATGGGTAAACGCATCGTCGTAGTTGGCGCTGGCGCGATCGGCGGAATTGCCGGCGGCCACATGACCCGCGCGGGTCATGACGTGACACTGATCGATCCCTGGCCCGAGCATGTCGAAACCATGCGCGAGAAAGGCCTGCACCTCTCCGGCATGACGGCGGCGGAGGAGGTTACGGTCAAGGTCAACGCGATCCACCTAACCGAAGTGCAGCGTTTCTGCAAGGAACGCCCGGTCGACATCGCCTTTATCTGCGTCAAGTCCTATGACACCGAGTGGGCGACGCACCTGATCAAGCCGTACCTCGCCCCCGATGGCTACTGCGTGTCGTTGCAGAACTGCATCAACGAGGAGCGCATCGCCGCCATCGTCGGCTGGGGCAAGACCCTGGGCTGCATTGCCAGCCTGATCGCCGCCGAACTCTATGCGCCGGGACGGATCAAGCGCATGGTGCCGCTGGGCGGTGACAAGCACACGGTGTTCCGCGTCGGTGAGCCGCACGGACGCATTACCCCGCGCGCAGAGGAAATCGCAGCGCTGCTGCGTTCTTCGGACAGTGCCAAAGTCACCCCCAACCTGTGGGGCGAGCGCTGGTCAAAGCTGGTGATCAATTCGATGCGCAACGGACTTTCGGCGGCCACCGGCCTGTCGGGCAACCAGCGTGACGGCGCCGAAGAGCCGCGCTGGGTATCGATACGTCTCGGTTCGCAGGCGGTGCGCGTCGGCCAGGCGCTGGGTTATTCGCTGGAAAGGATGCTCGGCATGGAAGCCGAGATGCTGGCGCTGGCAGGTGAGGGCAACCGCGACGCGCTGGCCGGCATCGAGGAAATTCTCCGCGAGGGCGCGAAAAAGCGTTCAGACGGCCAGCGACCGTCGATGGCGCAGGATATGTTCAAGGGGCGTCGCACCGAAACCGATTTCATCAACGGCTACGTCGCCGAGCGCGGCGCCTTCATTGGCGTACCGGCGCCACTGCACACCAAGATGAACGACCTGGTGCACAGGGTCGAACGCGGCGAGGCCAAGGCTTCGGCGGACCTCATCAAGGGCTGGTGAAACTCACCGCAACGATGGCTGCGCTCGCTTCATCGCTGCGATGAGTTTCGATATGGATGACTACCGTTTCAGGCAACTCATGCGGGGCTTGATGCGGCCAGTGTCACGGGAGCATGGGAGCCATGGCTGAATCTTCAGCGCGCACGATGTTCAGCAAGATCTGGGACCGCCATGTGGTGGCCCAGGACGAGGGCGAGATACTGCTCTATGTCGATCGTGCGCTGATCCATGAGGGCTCATCCCACGCCTTTGCCGCGCTGAAACGGCGCAACCAGCCGGTATCGCGCCCTGAACAGGTTTTTGCCTTTACCGATCATTACGTGCCGACGACCGGGCGCGAAAAGGGTATTGATGGCATCCCGGTAGAGGAAATCCGCAACATGGTGATCACGCTGCAGAACAACGCGGCGCAGCACCGCATCAAGGTCTTCGGTTTCCACGATCCCCGACAGGGCATTCTGCACGTGGTGCCGCCGGAGCAGGGCATCACCCAGCCCGGCATGCTGATCTGCGGCGCTGATTCTCACACTTCCACTCATGGTGCATTCGGCAGCATTGCGTTCGGCATGGGCGCTTCCGACATGACGCATGTGATGGCGACCCAGACCACCTGGCAGCGCCGCCCGAAAACATTGCGCGTCAACGTCGACGGCAAACTCGGTTTCGGCGTGGCGGCCAAGGACGTCATCCTTGCCATCATCGCCCGCATCGGCGCCGCCGGCGGAGTCGGCCATGCCATCGAATATGCCGGCACGGTTTTCGAAACCATGAGCATGGAAGGCCGGATGACGGTGTGCAACATGTCGATCGAGGCCGGCGCCCGCTGCGGCATGGTGGCCCCCGACGACACCACGTTTGCCTACATGAAGGGCCGTCCCTGGGCGCCATCCGGAGCGAAATGGGACGCGGCGATGACACTGTGGCAGTCGCTGCCGACGGATTCCGGTGCACAGTTCGACCGCGAAGTGTCGCTGGATGCGGCGGAGATTGCGCCGATGGTGACCTGGGGTGTCAATCCCGAAATGACCGGACCGGTAAACGGCGCCGTGCCCGACCCCAAATCAGCACCTGACGAGCGCCGCCGCAGCGACTGGGCGATGGCGCAGGAATACATGAACCTCAAGCCGGGAACGAAACTCGAGGACATCCGCATCGACCGCGTATTCATAGGTTCCTGCACCAACAGCCGCATCGAGGACATCCGCGCGGCTGCCGAAGTGGCCAGACTCGGGCGTGCCGTAGTGCCGACCTGGGTGGTGCCCGGTTCCAAGACCGTCAAGGCGCAGGCGGAAAAAGAGGGGCTCGACAAGATTCTCACTGCTGCCGGATTTGAATGGCGCGAACCGGGCTGCTCGCTGTGTACCGCGATCAACGGCGACCAGTTGAAGCCGGGTGAACGTTGCGCTTCGACTTCCAACCGTAATTTCCGCAACCGCCAGGGCGCAGGGGGGCGCACCCACCTGGTGAGCCCGGCGATGGCTGCCGCCGCCGCGCTGAAGGGGCATTTCACCGACGTGCGCAAACTTTTCTGACCGATGAAACCCCGCACCCTGATCGAAAAACTGTGGGATGCACACCATGTGCTGACCGACGAAGGCGAATCGCTGATGTACGTCGATGTCGCGCTGGCGCAGGAAAACACGCTGCATGGTTTCGTCTCGCTGGAAAAATCCGGGCGCAGCGTGGCCAGGCCGCAGCAGATTTTCGCCTTCACCGACCATTACGTGCCCACCACCGGCAGGAGCAGGGGACCGGAGGGCATTGCCGACGCCGGCATCCGCAACATGGTGA
Organism: Burkholderiales bacterium; assembly: GCA_038144955.1. GTDB lineage: Bacteria > Pseudomonadota > Gammaproteobacteria > Burkholderiales > SG8-41. Next base: position 11,731 of record JAYQOT010000025.1, read on the forward strand.
TCGACCTGCAGAACATGGCGCGGAAACACGGCGTCACGCTGTTCGGCATGGACCACCAACACCAGGGCATCATGCATATCGTGCCTCCGGAGCAGGGCATCATCCAGCCGGGCATGATGGTGATCGGCAACGATTCGCATACCTCCACCCATGGAGCTTTCGGCAGCCTTGCCTATGGGGTCGGGGCTTCGGAGTTCGCGCACGTGATGGCGACGCAGACCTTGTGGCAGCGCAAGCCGAAGACCATGCGCATTGTCATCGACGGTGCGCTCGGCTTCGGTGTTCACGCCAAGGACGTGATCCTCGCGCTGATCGCGAAGATCGGCGTAGACGGCGCCACCGGCTGCGCCATCGAGTACGCCGGCTCCACCATCGCTGCGCTGTCAATGGCGGGGCGCATGACCATCTGCAACATGTCGATCGAGGCCGGCGGACGCGTCGGGCTGATTGCGCCGGACGACAAGACCTTTGCCTGGTTGGAAGGCCGGCCCTACGCGCCCACAGGCAAGGCCTGGGAGCGCGCCCTCGATGGCTGGCGCGCGCTGGCCAACGACAAGGATGCGCAATTCGATCACGAAGTCACACTCGATGCCGCCGCTATCGCGCCCACCGCGACCTGGGGCATCAATCCCGCACAGGCTGCGCCGGTGACCGGAACGGTACCGAATCCCGCTGAGGAAAAAGACGCCAAAAAACGCGCCGAACTGGAAACTGCACTTGAGTACATGGCGTTGCGTCCCGGCACCGCGTTGCAGGACATCAAGCTGGACCGCGTGTTTATCGGGTCGTGCACCAATGCCCGCATCGAAGACCTGCGCGCCGCCGCTGAAGTGGCAAAGCACGGCAAGGCGAAGATCACGACCTGGGTGGTGCCCGGTTCCATGGCGGTGAAGCGCCAGGCCGAAGCCGAAGGTCTGGATCAGGTCTTCATCAAGGCCGGCTTCGAATGGCGCGATCCGGGCTGTTCGATGTGCACCGCGATCAACGGCGACCATCTGCAGCCGGGGGAGCGTTGCGCCTCGACCTCCAACCGCAATTTCCGCAACCGCCAGGGCCCGGGCGGACGCACGCATCTGGTCAGCCCGGCGATGGCGGCCGCTGCCGCGCTCAAGGGGCGGCTTACCGACGTTCGTGAAATATTGAATTAAATCATATAGTTACACACAGGAATCGCTCATGGAACCGTTTACCAAGCTCAACGCGATTGCAGTGCCGATGCACGAAGCCAACATCGACACCAACCAGTTGTGCCCGACGCGCTACAACAAGGTGCCGCGCGGCCCGCGCTATCGCGGAATCCTGTTCTACGACCAGCGCAACCGTCCCGACGGCACCAAGACCGAGTTCATGCTCAATGCGGCACCCTACGACCAGTCGGGGATCATCGTTGCCGATCGCAACTTCGGCTGCGGTTCGTCGCGTGAGACCGCGGTCTATGCGCTGTATGAATTCGGCATCCGTTGCGTGATTGCGCCGAGCTTCGGTGACATCTTCGCTTCCAACTGCGCGAAGAACGGCCTGCTGGCACTGACGCTGCCCGACGAGCAGTGCGCGGCGATCCGTCGCCAGCTGCAGGACCAGCCCGGCGCGAAAATCAGCATCGACCTCGCTGCGCAGACGGTGACCGACGTTGCCGGCAAGACGCATCGTTTCGAGATACCCGAAGTGCGCAAGCGCTGCCTGCTCGAAGGTCTGGACGACATTGCGCGCACCCAGCAGTACTCGCGGCAGATCGAGGACTTCGAGAAGTCGTACTACGGCAACAATCCCTGGCTGCCGGTTACAGTCAAAGAGTGATGAGTCATTTCAGCCGGACTTTCCGTCGGCGCAACGAGGAGGAGTGGCAATGAAATCGAATCACGGAAAACTTAAACTGGCCGCGCTGTGCTGTGCTGCATTTACCTGTGCCGCCCAGGCGCAGAACTGGCAGCCGGAAAAGAACGTCGAGATCGTCATCAACACCGCTCCGGGCAGCGGCCAGGACAACACCGGACGTTTCATGCAGAAGCTGCTGCAGGAAGGCAAGCTGGTGCCGACATCGATCACGGTCGCCAACAAGCCGGGTGGGGGCGGTGCGATTGCCTACGGTTATCTCAATCAGCATGCCGGCGACGGGCATTTTGTCGCCATCGCCTCGAAGAGCCTGCTCACCAACCACATCATGGGCCGCACGCCGGTGACCTACAGCAACCTGACACCGCTGGCGATCCTGTTCGAGGAATACATCACCGTCGCGGTGAAGGCCGACTCGCCGATCAAGGACGGCCGGGACCTGCTCGAGCGCATGAAGAAGGATCCTGCTTCCGTGACTTTCGGTGTCGCCACCAGTCTCGGCAATCCCAATCATCAGGGTGTGGCGATGGCGCTGAAACGGGTCGGAGTCGATCTGCGCAAGGCCAAGAACGTGGTGTTCCAGTCTGGCGGCAGTGCAATCACGTCCATGCTCGGCGGCCACGTCGATGTGGTGCCCGGTTCGGTAGGCCTGATGCAGAAACATCTGGAGGCCGGCAGCATTCGCGTCATTGCGATCGCGGCGCCGCAGCGGCTGAGCGGATCATTTGCGCAGGTGCCGACGTGGAAGGAGCAGGGCGCCGATGCCGTGGTGTCCAACTGGCGCGGCCTGATCGGCCCCGGAAAATTGAGTGATGCGCAGCGCGCGTTCTGGGACAACGCCACCCGTCAGTTCACCCAGAGCGATGCCTGGAAAAAGGAACTGGCCAAGCGCAACTGGGATGACGAATACAAGGCCAGCGCCGAAACCAGGAAATACATGGACGCCGAATACGCCGAGCTGAAGGGGTTTCTGACCGAGCTGGAGCTGGCCAAGACCAAGTGACCGGTGAGGTCAGGATTTACGCTTTGGTGCGATCCTCAAGGATCATGTCGGCGGCTTTTTCGCCAATCATGACGGCCGGAGCGTGGGTGTTGCCGGAAACCAGCGTCGGCATGATCGAGCAATCGACGACCCGCAATCCCGAAAGTCCGTGAACCCGCAGCCGGGAATCGACGACAGACATGTCGTCGTTGCCCATCTTGCAGGTGCCTGAGGGATGGAAAATTGTCGCACCGTAACTGCGTGCAAATTCCAGCAGTTCTTCGTCGCTCACCACGTCGGGGCCAGGTCGGTATTCTCCGGCGATATACGGCCTCAGCGCCGCTGTGGCCGCCAGTGAGCGCGCCAGCCGGATGCCGGCTATGGCACAGCGCCGATCGAGATCCGTGGACAGGTAGTTGGGCTGCATGGCCGGGGGCTGCAGCGGATCCGCCGAGCGGATATGCACGGTTCCGCGCGAGGACGGGCGCAACTGGCAGACCGACATCGTGAATCCGGACCACGGGTGTGGTTTGGCGCCTGCCATTTCCGCAGACAGCGTGGCGAAATGGAACTGCACATCGGGTGTTGCTGATTCCGGCAGCGCACGGGTGAACAGGCCGCCCTGATTGATGCCGACGGCAAGAGGGCCGGTGCGCTTGAACAGCCACTGCAGGCCGATGCCCATGCTGCGCCACCAGCTGGCCAGATCATCATTGGTGGTGATCGGCCGGGTGCAACGGTACATCACCCGGAATTGCAGATGGTCCTGCAGGTTTTCACCAACGCCGGGAAGATGGTGGACGACGGGAATGCCGTTCGCAAACAACCTCTTGCCTTCACCCACGCCGGACAACTGCAGCAGCTGCGGGCTTTGCAGTGCACCGGCCGAGAGGATTACTTCGCGGCGCGCCCGCAATTCATGCTCGGTGCCGTTGCGAATGAAACGCACGCCGACTGCACGCTTGCCGTCGAAAATCACCCGCGAGGCATGGGCGTTGACTTCGACATGCAGGTTGCTGCGCCGTTCAGCCTCGCGCAGATAGGCGGTGGCGCTGCTGGAGCGCCAGCCGTTGCGGGTGAACAACTGGTAGTAGCCGACGCCTTCCTGCTGTCCTGAATTGAAGTCACTGGTGGTGGGAACACCCAGCTCGTTGCCGGCGCGGATGATCGCTTCCATCAGCTCGTTGCGTTCGGTGATGTCCGAATACGACATCGCACTGCGCTGGAAGTAGGGCAGCACTGATGACCATCCCCAACCGGCATTTCCGGCGGTTTCCCAGCGATCGTAATCCTGGGGCTGGCCGCGGATGAAAATCAGTCCGTTGATCGACGAGGAGCCGCCGAGGCCGCGGCCGCGCGGCCAGTAGATCTCCCGGTTGTTCATCCCGGGATCGGGTTCGGTATGGAATCCCCAGTTGTGTACCGGATGAAACATGGTCTTGCCATAACCGATCGGCAGGTGTATCCACAACGACCGGTCGCGCGGTCCTGCCTCCAGCAACGCGACGCTGCAATCCGGATCGCTGGAAAGCCGGTTGGCAAGGACGCAACCGGCACTGCCGGCGCCGACGATGATGTAGTCGAAATCCATCGGTGCCGTCTTTCCTTCAGCGCGGCTTGAGGATGATCTTGGACGCCGCAGTCCTGCCTTCGTGCAGGTCCTTGAAGGCGCGCGTGCCCTCGGCCAGCGGACGCTCCTCCACCCATTCCAGCGTGCCGAACGCGCCGGCATGCAGGGCGACGGCAGCAGCGCGCAGGTCGGCGGTGGAGTAGGTATAGGTGCCGATCAGCGTGATTTCCGCTAGGGTCAGCTTGCGCATGTCGATTTCACTGGCCCAGTCCTGGAGGCCGATATGCAGGATGACGCCACCGGGACGTATGGCCTTGAAAGCAAGGTCGCGCGTGTGTTTGTTGCCGACGGCATCGATGACCAGGGTCATCGAGTTGTCGGCGATTCCCGCGGCCTTGCTGGTCGGGTCAGTCACGGCGGCGCCGGTGTGCTGTTCGACTGAAGCCCGGCGCAGGGCGTTGGTTTCCGCGACGGTCAGGTCATGCACGCCCTGGTTTTTCAGCAGCAGTGCCGTCAGCATGCCGATCGCGCCACCGCCGATCACCAGTACACGGCCTTCCGCTGCCGGCCGCAGCAGGGCGCGACCGGCGACGTGCAGGGCGTGGACGACCGTTCCTGCGGGTTCAATCAGCGCTGCAGCGCGTACCGACAGGTCCTGCGGGATGTCGATGACGCTCGACGCCGCAGTGGTGAACCGTTCGGCGAAACCGCCGGGGCGCGTCATGCCGATCATGGTGCGGTTGCTGCACAGGTTGTCGCGCCCCTCGCGGCAGTAGTCGCAGCGGCCGCAGGTGATCAACGGATTTACGGTGACCCGGCGTCCGGTGCCGGGCCCTTCGATGATGCGACCCGCCACTTCGTGACCGAGAATCAGCGGCGGCACGCGCCGCGGATCATGGCCGTGATAGGCGTGCATGTCCGAACCACAGATGCCTACGGCATCGACCTCGATCAGTACATCCGGATCGCCGCGCACGGGTTCGGGTTCGTCGCGATAGGTCATTTCGTTCGGTGCGGTATAGACGAGTGCTTTCATCCTGCTGAGAATCCTCCATCCACGAAAATGGTTTGACCGGTAATGAAGCTGGAGGCATCACTGGCCAGGAAAATGGCGACGCCATGCAGTTCATCGAGTTCACCGTTGCGGCCGATGAATGTTTTGTCCGCCATGGCCTGCCATCTGGCCGGGTCGCGGGTGACGGGTGCCGTCAGGTCGGTCGGGAAAAACCCCGGTGCGATGGCGTTGGCATTGATGCCATGGCGCGACCAGGCCTGTGCCTGCGCCCGGGTCAATTGCATCAGTCCGCCCTTGGTGGTGCCGTAGGGAATGCTGTCCGCAAACGCGCGCACCGACTGCAGCGATGCGATGTTGATGATGCGCCCCCAGCGCCGTTCGATCATTGCCGGGACCAGTTCGCGGGTCAGGAAGTGAGGCGCATCGAGGTTGAGCCGCAGATGCGCATCCCAGTCTTCCGGGGTCAGCTCCATCGCCGGCTTGCGCAGGTTGATACCGGCGCAATTGACGAGGATGTCGGGTGCGCCGAAGAAGGTTGCGGAACGCGCGGCTGCCGCAATCAGTTCTTTGCGGTCGGAGAGGTTGCAGGGCAGTGCGGCGGCCGAACCCGGGCGCCTGTCGTTCAGAGTTCCTGCCGCGGCCTCCAGTTCAGCCTGCCGGCGGGCCAGCAGCACGACCCTGGCACCGGCGCCGGCCAGTCCGGTGGCGATGGCCAGTCCGATGCCCGAACTGGCGCCGGTGACCAGCGCAACCTTGCCGTCGAGTGAAAACAGGGACTTCGCGCTCATGACTGGACGGGGCTGCCTTTCTCGAACGATTTTCCGGGAAAATATTTGTCCAGGCGGTAATCCGCGGTCCGCGCGTGCGCTTCCATGCCTTCGAGACGGGAGATGCGCGCAGTGACCTGGGCGATGTCACGGTTGCCCTCCTGCGTCATGCGTTGCCAGGTCACGGTCTTGATGAACTTGTGAACTGAAAGCCCGCCTGAATAGCGTGCTGCGCCGCGGGTGGGCAGGATATGGTTGGGACCGGAAGTCTTGTCGCCGAATGCCACGGTGGTTTCCTCCCCGAGGAACAGCGATCCGTAGCAGGTCAGGTGCTGCAGCCACCAGTCGAGATCCTTGGCATGGACTTCCAAGTGTTCCGAAGCATAGCGGTCGGACTCGGTGACCACTTCCTCGCGGGTATCGCACAGAATGACCTCGCCATAGTCACGCCAGGCGGCGCCGGCAGCATCCCTTGCCGTCGGCGGCAGTGCTTCGATCAGCCGCGGTACGCACTGCATCACTTCGTCAGCGAGCTTGCGCGAGGTTGTGAACAGCCAGGCCGGGGATTCGTGACCGTGTTCGGCCTGTCCCACCAGATCCACGGCGACCAGTTCCGGGTCGGCGGAGTCGTCGGCGATCACCGCGACTTCGGACGGGCCGGCAAAGACGTCGATGCCGACCTTGCCGAACAAGGTACGCTTGGCTTCTGCAACATACTTGTTGCCGGGACCGACGATGATGTCTGCCGGCTTGCCGGTGAACAGCCCGTAGGCCATGGTGGCAATGGCCTGCACGCCACCCAGCGTCATGATGATGTCGGCGCCAGCCACTTTCATCGCGTAGAGCACCTGGGGATGTATGCCTTCGCCGCGGTAGGGCGTCGAGCAGGCGATCACCGTGGGTACGCCGGCGGCCTTGGCCGTGGCTATGCCCATGTAGGCGGAAGCGATGTGGGCGTAGCGGCCGGTCGGTACGTAGCAGCCAGCCACGTTGACCGGAATCAGTTTCTGGCCGGCGATCAGGCCCGGGTGCACCTCAACAGAAAACTCGCCGATGGATTCGCGCTGCGCTTCCGCGAAGCGACGGACCCGCGCTGCGGCAAACTCGATGTCACGGCGGATGTCGGCGGGTATGTCGCGGGTCCGGCGCTCGATTTCCGCCGGCGTGACAACAATCTCACCGGTCCAGCGGTCGAGTTTGCTGGCGTAGTCGCGCACGGCAGCCTCGCCGTTTTTTTCGATGTTGGCGAGCATTTCGCTGACCACCTGCTGCGCGTTGCCGATTTCCGTGTCGGGCGTTTTCGCCGCCCGTTTGATGTAAGTGATAGCCATGGGTCATTTACCGTAGATGAGTTGGGGAAGCCAGAGTGCGATTTCAGGAAAGATGATGATCAGGATCAGGCCGAGCAACTGCAGGCCCATGAACTGGATCATGCCCTTGTAGATGTCGTTCAACTGCCATTCGGGGACCACTCCCTTCAGGAAGTACGCCGACAACGCCACCGGCGGAGACAGCCAGGCCGTCTGCAGGTTGACCGCAACGAGGATGCCGAACCAGGCGAGGTCGAAACCGAGTTTCTGGACCAGCGGAATCAGGAACGGCACCACGATCAGCACGATCGGCACCCATTCCAGCGGCCAGCCCAGCAGGAAGATCAGCGCCATGATCACGGCGAGCAGCACGTAGCGGTTGAGTTCCAGCTGGAGCAGGGCGTCGGTGAGCATGGTTGGCGTGCCCAGCCTCGCGAACACCGCACCGAAGAAATTCGATGCCGCGACCAGGAACAGGATCAGCACCGAAATTTCCAGCGTCTTGATCACTGCGTCCCTGAGGTTGCTCCAGTTCAGCCGGCCGTAGGCCCACGACATCACCAATGCGCCCGCGGCGCCGCAGGCTGCGCCCTCGGTAGGTGTGGCCAGCCCGAACACGATGCTGCCCAGCGCGGCCAGCACCAGACCGGCAGGCGGTACCAAACCCTTGAAGAACTGGCCCCAGACTTCCGACATGTTTGCCGGATGTTCGGATTTGGGCAGCGCCGGTCCCAGTTTGGGATTGATCATGCAGCGGATCATCGCGTAGGAGGTGAACAGGACCGCAAGCATGATGCCGGGGAGGATGGCGGCAGCGAACAGCGTGGTCACCGGGACTTCCAGCACCGGTCCCATCACCACCAGCATGATCGACGGCGGGATCAGGATGCCCAGCGTGCCGCCGGCTGCGATCAGGCCCGATGACAGTTTGGGATCGTAGCCGGAACGGATCATCGGCTTGCCGGCCATGATGCCGAGGATGGTCACCGAAGCGCCGACAATGCCGGTGGCGGCGGCGAAGATGGTCGCCACGAACATCACCGCGAGATAGAGCGACCCGCGGACGCGGGCGAGGATCTTCTGCACGGCATCGAACAGGCTTTCCATGAGGTTGGCCTGTTCCATCATGATGCCCATGAAGACGAACAAGGGCACCGCCGCCAGCGTCTGCTCCATCATCGACGAGTAGAACTGCAGCGTCAGCAGGTAGAACACCAGCTTGCCGAAACCCCAGTAGCCGAAAACGATGCCGAGGAAAATCAGCGTGAACGAAATCGGAAAACCGATGAAGATGCCGAACAGCATCCCGACAATCATGAACAGGCCGATGAATTCGGGACTCATTCCGGCCACCTGCCGTGTTTGGCGGCGTAAATGCTTTTCAGCAGTTCGGACACGCCCTGGATGATCAGGAACAGGATGCCGACCGGCAGGCAGCTCTTGATCGGGCCCAGCAAGGGCATCCACGCGGTATCCATGCCGCGCTCGGCGCGATCTACCGCGGTCCATGCCCATTCACCGGCAACCCAGAAGAAAATGAGCATCGCCGGGAAATAGCAGAGCAGGTAGAGGGCAACGTCCACCTTGCCCTGGGTCTTCACCGACCATTTGCGATACAGAAAATCGGAACGGATGTGCACGCCCTTGGACAGTGCATAGCCGGAACCGAGTATGAACAGCGCGCCGTAGAGCATGCGGCTGATGTCGTAGACCCACATGGTGGGGGCGGTAAAGGCATAGCGCGCGATGACTTCGTAGACCATCGCAATGACCAGCGGCAGGATCAGCCAGCCGGTGATGCGACCGACCCACAGGCTGAAGGCGTCGATCAGCACGATGGTCGCGGCCATCCACTTCGGCATGTCTATGGGCATCCGGGCGAAATCAGAACGCCGGCCGGCGATGATTTCGTCGGCGACCTGGTGTTCAGCCATGTCGTACGCTCCCGTTCGAGATCAAATGGACTGGTGGCGGGAAGTAAGCATCATCCCGCAGCAAAAAAACAGGTTCCGGCAGCCAGTGGCTGCCGGAACGGGGCCAACTATTTTTTCTGCTTCTTCAACTGCTCGGAATACGCGCCTGCCAGGCTGGCGTTGGACTTCTGCGCGTCCGCCCAGTAGGGGATGGTCACGTCGGCAAACGCCTTCTGGCTGTCCCATACCTTCTTGAAGAACGGGTTCTTGGCGGCATTGGCCTCGAAGTTCTTCTTGGCGGCGGCACCGTACTCCTTGAAGTAGTCGGCAGGGGTATCGTGCAACACGACGCCGTGCTTCTCGGTGAGTTCCTTCAGCGCCTTGCCGTTTTCGTGGATGCGGTAGGCCACGGCCTTCATCAGCGAGGCATTGGCAGCCACTTCAATGGCTTTCTGCTGGTGCGGTGAAAGTTTCTTGAACACGTCGCCGTTGATGTAGATGTCGGCGTTCACCACGACCTGGTGCAGGCCCTGCTGATAGTAGTGCTTGAGCACTTTCTGGAAGCCGAAGGTCATGTCCGGTTTCGGGCAGCACCATTCGGCGGCATCGATCGTGCCTTTTTCGAGGGCGGGGAGGATGTCGCCGCCGCCCATTGCCACTGCCGCGACGCCGATGTCCTTGTAGATCTGGCCGGGGATGCCGGGCGGGGTGCGGAAGCGCAGCTTGCGGAAGTCCGCCATCGAATTGATCGGCGTCTTGAACCAGCCCAGCGCCTCGGGGCCGACCGGCTGCAGGATGAAGCCCTTCACGTTCATCTTCATCTCTTTCCACAGCTCGTCGTAGAGCGGCTTGCCGCCGCCGTAGAGGTACCAGGACAGCCATGCGAAGTTGTCCATGCCGACGCCCGAACCGGCTGCGGGCGAGCCGAACAGCGTGGCCGCCGGGTGCTTGCCTGACCAGTAGTGGGTCCAGGCGAATCCGGCTTCGATCAGGCCCTTGTCCACGGCGTCCAGCGTTTCATTGACCCCCACCACGGCGCCGGCGGGCAGCACTTCGAAGATCACCGACTTGTTGGTGAGGTCTTCGACGTCCTTGGCGAACTCCTTGAGCATGGTGACTTCGTCCGCCGTGATCGGGATCACTGACTGGATGCGGATCTTGACCGGTTTGCCTTGTGCAAAGGCGGCGCCCGGGACCAGCGCGACGGCGAGCAGCAGGGCAGTCGCCAGTTTTGCGATGCGATTGAAGAACAGCATGACACTCCTCCCTACGGTTGATGTGGATGCAGCTAATGGGTGCGGCAACGTCTTTTATGAAACCGTTTTCAATCATTTAACTCGTTGAAAATACGCATGTCAATGAAACAATGAAACAGAAATAATGAAATCGTTTTCATTTTGTTCATGTGTCTGTAAAGTATTGATTTATGAGCACTGATCGCCATCCCAAACTGCGCGACGTGGCCCGTGTAGCCGGGGTTTCCCTGGCCACTGCCTCGCGCGCGCTGTCCGAACCCGGGGTGGTCAAGGAGGCGACGCGCGAGCATGTCAAAAGCGTGGCCGCGATGCTCGGCTACATGCCCAGCGGCGCTGCCCGCGCACTGGCGTCCCGGCGCTCGCGCACTCTCGGCGCGGTGTTCCCGCCCGTGGACAATCCGATATTCGCGGCGGCGACGCAGGCGCTGGCGCACGAACTGGCGGGCGCCGGATATACGCTGCTGCTGGCCACCCATGAATACGACCCGGCTGTCGAAGTGCAGGTCACCCGCACGCTGCTCGAGCGCGGTGTCGATGGCCTGGTGCTGATCGGTCTCGACCATTCACCGGAACTGTTTGAACTGCTGTCGCGGTCGCGGGTGCCGTACGAGATCACCTGGTCCATCGATTCGGCGGGTTATCACCCCTGCGTGGGCATTCCCCATCGTGCAGCTTCGGCACGGGTGACACAGCATCTGCTTGATCTGGGACACCGCGAGTTTGCGGTGGTCGCCGGTGTCACGGCGCACAACGACCGCGTGCGCGAACGGCTGGCCGGCGTGCGCGATGCACTGACCGCGCGCGGCATCGAACTGCGCGCCGACCGGGTGATCGACGCCGAGTTTTCGGTGGCGCAGGGCAGGCGGGCTTTCCTGGAGTTGCTGGAGCGCGCACCCGGATTCACCGCCGTCATCTGCGGCAATGACACGCTGGCGCTCGGCGTGATGACCGAATGCGCGCGGCGCGGCCTGCGCATCCCCGAACAGTTGTCGGTCGCGGGTTTTGACAACATTGAACTGGCGAGCGAAATGACGCCGGCACTGACCACGGTGCATGTGCCGGCGGCGGACATCGGCCGTCTCGCCGGCTCGCGCATGCTGGCGCGCCTGTCAGGGCGTCATGTGCCGGTAATCGAGGAATTACGCGCCGAGCTGATCGTACGCGAAAGCACTGGCAAGCCGCCGGCCACGGTTCAGAAGCCGTAGAGCTTCGCCGGATTGTCGACGAGTATTTTCCTGCGCAGCGCCGCGTCCGGCGTCCAGGCGTTGAAGAGATCGAGCAGGTGTCCGTCCTCGGGCATGTCCTTGTCCAGCCGCGGATGCGGCCAGTCGGTACCCCAGATCACCTGATCCGGGTTGGCGCGCACCAGCGCCTCGTGAATCGCGCGTGCGTCGTCGTAGTCCGGATATTTTTTTGAAATGCGGTAGGTGCCGGATACCTTCACCCAGATGCGGCCTTCGCCGAGCAGCCGGCACATCGCCTGCACGCCGGGCTGCTGCGGCCCCAGCTTGGCGTCGATGTTGCCCATGTGGTCGAGCACGATGGGCAGTTTCCAGTTCCTGAAATAAGGCATCACCTTGTCGAGCTCGTTGGCGTCCATCATGAACTGGGCGTTGAGGCCGAGGTCGGCCATGATGGGAGAGAGCTTTTCAAACGAGCCCATGCCCAGCGGGCTGAAGCCCACGCCGTGCGGCACATGGTGGAAGCGCAGCGACTTCACGCCGCTGTCAGCCATGCGCTTGATCTCGTCGCGCGTCGTGTCCGGTTTGACGATGGCGGTGCCGCGCAGTCGCCCCTTCGAGCGTTTGACCGCGTCGAGCATTGCGGTGTTGTCGGTGGCGTAGGGGTGGGCCTGCACTGCGACGCCGTAGTCCATGCCCAGCGCATCGAGCATTTTCAGCAGCATTTCCAATGGCGCATCGGGCGGGGTGTAGGAGCGCTCCGGCGCAAAGGGGAATTTGCTCGACGGCCCGAAGATGTGGAAATGGGTGTCGCAGCCGCCCCTGGGCGTGGGGATTTTCGGGGCTTTGGTGTCCGCGATCGGCGGCATGCAGGGCAGGATGTCCATGAATCTTCCGGTCAATAAGTGAAACGCGATGGTAGTGGTTCGTGCGCGGATGCTCAATGCACATGGCTATAATCGTGTGCATCAACCTCATTATGGAATGCGACCATGCGCCCGGAAAAACGCCTGCCCTATGTGCCCATCATCGACCGTCCGCCGCTGAAGCTGCCCCCCGGCGTGCGCCTGGTGGTGTGGCCGGTGATCAACGTCGAGGTGTGGGACAGCACGCGGCCGATGCCGCGCCAGGTGCTGCCGCCGCCGACGCACATCACGCGGCTGCCCGACATCGCGCACTGGGCCTGGCATGAATACGGCATGCGCGTCGGCTACTGGCGGCTGCAGCAGTTGTTTGACGAGCTCGACATCGCCGGCTCGCTGTTCACCAACGGCCGCGTGTGCAAGGACTACGCACGCGTCGCCGAGGCGGCGCTCAAATCCGGCTGGGAATTCGTCGGCCATTCCTGGGACCAGCAGCCCACCCATGTCGAGAAGGACCAGCTCGCGATGATCAGGCGCACGGTGAAGGAGATCAAATCATTCACCGGCAAGGCGCCGGTGGGCTGGCTGTCGCCGGGCCTGACCGAAACGTTCTACACCCCTGACTACCTCGCCGAGGCCGGCATCAAATACATCGCCGACTGGCTGGTCGACGACGAGCCGGTGACGGTGAAGACCAAACACGGCAACGTGCTGGGCATGCCGTATTCTCTGGAACTCAACGACATCGCGATGATGATGGTGCAGCACCACGCCGCCGCCGAATTCGAATCGCGCTGTACAGACCAGTTCGAACGGCTTTACGAGGAAGGGAAGAAGCGCGCCAAGATCATGGCCATCGCGCTGCATCCGTACATCTCCGGCGTGCCGCACCGGATCAACACCGTCGAGCGCGTGTTCCGCAAGCTGCGCAAGACGCCGGGCGTGGTGTTCTGGACGGGGGAGCAGATCATGAAGTGGTATGGGAAGACCGGTGAGGCGGCAGTCAGGGCAAAACAGAGGTAATTAGGAAGTGAAATAGTCATGACTGACAACGTTATTTCTTACATTGAGATGTGCCAACGTGAAGGTGCGAGCCTTCAGGCAGGTATGAACTTTGGCCTAGGTGGCAATCACTCTGTTGTCTTGATGTCAGTTCGCCCAAACGCGCCATACCGCGATCGTCTCGAGGATGGTGGTACTACACTCGTCTATGAGGGCCACGATCATCCTCGCATCGCGTCTTGTCCTAATCCAAAATTAGTTGACCAACCACTTGCCTCTCGTACGGGAAGGCCAACACAAAACGGAAAGTTTTTCAAAGCAGCACAAGGCGCCGCTTCGAAAGATCGTCTGCCCGAACGTGTACGAGTTTACGAAAAGTTAAGACCTGGGATATGGGCCTATAACGGTGTGTTCCATCTCGTTGATGCATGGATTGAAAGAGATGAACACAGAGCAGTCTGCAAATTTAAGCTCGTGGCAGTCGAGGGTGACGAAGACCTAACTCAACCTGTCAGGCTTTCTGCGGAGCGTCGAAGGATCATCCCTTCACATGTGAAGCTTGAGGTATGGCAGCGGGATCAGGGTAGGTGTGCAAAATGTGGTGCTGTAGATGAGTTGCATTTTGATCACATAGTTCCCTTTTCCAAGGGTGGTACGTCAGAGACTGCAGCTAATGTTCAGTTGCTTTGCGCCCGTCATAACTTGGCGAAATCGGCGCGCATCGAATAGCACTGATTTCGGGCTGGGTTACTAAGTTGCTAACAATCCAAACCAATCCTCACCAAGCTCCTTCCGGTATTTGTCCGTCACCGGCTTCACCGCTGTCACAAACGCCTGATGTTCTGACGCCGTAAGCGTTACTACCTCGTTTTCCGCGGGATTCAATCGCTTCAGCATTTCCTCATCTTCCGCCGCCGCCAGTTGCCGTTGCAGCACGGTGGCTGCGGCGGCAGCCGCATTGACTGCCTGCTGCACATCGGCAGGCCAGGAATCGTATTCGGTGCGATTGACCATCAGGCAGGCGACGCCGAAGACGTGGCCGGACATGGTGATGTAGCGGTGGTGCTTGTGGACGTCGAAGTTGACGATGTTGGTCAGCGGGTTGTCCTGGGCCTGGAAGCGCTCGCCGGCGATCTGCTCGAAGAAAATCTTGATGTCCTCGGCGATGGGTTCGAAGCCTATCAGGCGCAGCGATTCTCCCTGCAGTTCGCTCATCTGGTGGCGGATGCGGATACCTTTGCAGTCGGCGGGTGTGTGGATGGGGTGCACGCGGTTGCTGAAATGGCGGAAGCCGTTGTCCCAGTAGGCGAGCAGGCGGTACGGCGAATCGGTGGCGAGTTTTGCGGCGAGGCGTTTGCCCAATTCACCGTCGAGCGCGGCATAGGCGGTTTTGCGGTCGCGGAACAGGAAGGGCAGGTCGAATATCTTCAGTGCCGGCACCCATTTGGCGAAGCGCAGCGACGAGATGTAGCAGATCGACAGTTCGCCGCGCTCGACCATCTGCGGCAGGTCGCCGGACTTGTGGCCCAGCGCCAGTACGTCGGGCACGAACTGGAAATCGATGCGGTCGCCGAGCTTCGCTTTGAGCGCTTCGCCGAAGCGCAGGCAGGCGCGGGTGTGGATGGAGGCGGGTTTCTGGTAGCCGCCGACGCGGATGGTGATGGGTTTCATGAGTCCGGTTTCACGGTGTGGAGTTACAGGTCGAGGTGATGGTCCTATGCTATATGATTGATGACAAAGGAGGGCGTGCATCATGCAAGTCAAAGGCATACATCACACCAACATCGGCTGCCGCGAGAGCGACCTGCCGGCGATCGAGAAATTCTACTGCGACGGTCTCGGCATGAAAGTCGGACCGCGGCCGGATTTTCCCAACAAGGGTCTCTGGCTGTATGTCGGCGACCATCCGCTGGTGCACGTGGTGTCGCGCTTCAAGCCCGACTGGCCGGGCATCGACGAGAAGCGCAGCGGTTACGACCACACGGCGTATTCAGTGACCGGATTGCAGGAATTCCGTGCGCGACTGAAAAAAGCTGGTATCAAATTCGACGAGCAGAACGTACCCAACGCCGGCTTCCAGATGTTCATGCGCGACCCGGTAGGCAACAAGGTAGAATTGAATTTCCCCAACGAGGAAGTGCCGGACGATGTGGCCAGCGGTACGCTGTCGGCGACGCAGTTTCCGGACCAGCAGAAGAAATAGGCAGGCATGAGCGTCAACATCACCCCGATGCCGGCGGCGCTGGGCGCCGAGGTGGTCTGCGGCGACGTGCGCAACCTCGACGAGGCGGTGTTCCAGCAGGTCTATCAGGCACTGCTCGACCACCTGGTGATCCGCATCCGCGGCCAGCAGTTGAGCGATCCTGAACTGATTGCCTTTGGCAGGCGGCTGGGTGAACTCGATTTCGCACCGCTGGCGAAAACCGGCAGGGAAAAGGCGCGTCCGCATCCGGAAGTGATCGTGGTGTCGAATGTGATGGAAAACGGCGTGCCGATCGGCGTGCTGCGCGATGCCGAGGTGGTGTGGCATTCCGACAATTCCTACCGCGACCGGCCGTTGTCCTACAGCATGCTGCATGCGCTGGAAGTGCCGCCGCAGGGCGGCAATACCGGTTTCGCCAACATGTACCTCGCGCTGGAGACGCTGGATCCGGCGCTGCGTCAGCAGATCGAAGGCAAAACGCTGAAGCACGACATGACCTACAACAGCGCCGGCGACCTGCGCGAAGGTTTTCAGCCGGTGAATGACGTGCGTGATGCACCGGGGCCCAGCCACCCGATCATCCGCACCCACCCCGAGACCGGCTGCAACGCGCTCTACCTCGGGCGACGGCCCAATGCCTACATCAATGGCCTGTCTGTTGCGGAATCGGAACAACTGCTCAACGCGTTGTGGGCTCACGCGACGCAGGACAAATTCACCTGGCATCACCAGTGGCAGGTCGGCGACATCCTGATCTGGGATAACCGCTGCGTGATGCATCATCGCGACCCTTTCGATGGCGGTTACCGCCGCGTGATGCACCGCATCCAGTGCGCGGGCGACGTACCTGCGCTGAAACCCGGTGCGCACGAGCGGCATGAGCGGGCGCGGGTCGTGAGCTGAAGCGGTTTTTTCGGGCCTTTGGGAATCATTCGGGTCTGGTTATACTGGGCCCTGGACCGCAGGGAGCAGCGGGGCGGCTGAGCCCATACACCACAATACCGGTCGTCCCATGACGAGGAGGCAGTCATGGCTGACACGATCCTCTGCAGGCAATGCAACACACCCGTACAGCGCCAATCGATAGACGCACTGTCCGGTGAGGAAGGCGTTGTGCGCATCAAGGTTACCGGCCTGCCGGTGCTGGTTTGCGAACGCGGCCACCGCAGATTCATCTCCGCTGATTTTCCGCTCAAACTGCTGGAGCAGGTTGCCGGCGTCAAAATCGACTTGCCGGTGGCCAGGAAACAGGGGCTGCTGTTCAAAAAACTCCATTGCAGCCAGTGCGACGTGCTGCTGGGTGCGGACAAGGCATCGCGCACCTTCCAGTCCAGTGCAACGGTGGGCGATGCGACGCTGGCGTTCGAACTGGAAGTGCAGGTCGAAGTCTGTACTGCCTGCAAGCATGAACAGTTGCGTGAGGAGGGCCTCGTCGAAGGGTCGCTGTCTGCCGCACTTGCCCATGCGTTCCAGGGCGCGGAGATTCGCCCGCCGGGATAATATCCGTTCCAGCATTCCGGCTTGCGAGGCCTGATGAAAAATCTCTGGCAACTGGTTTTCAGCGTGGCCCTGGCCTATGGGGCGGTCTGTGCGTATCTGTATTTCGCGCAGCGCACGCTGATTTATTTCCCCACGCCGGCACGCAGCGCTTCAGCTTTTGACCTGGCGGTGGAGGGTGCCGTGCTCAAGGTCACCGCGCGCATGCGTGAGGGGCCGCAGGCGCTGATTTACTTTGGCGGCAATGCCGAAGACGTCGCCATGAACCTGCCGGAGTATGCGCGCGAGTTTCCGGACCACGCGCTGTATCTGCTGCATTACCGCGGTTACGGGGGCAGCAGCGGCGAGCCGACGGAGACGGCGCTGCATGCCGACGCGCGGGTGCTGTTTGAGCATGTGCGTTCGCGCCATCCGCGGGTGACGCTGGTCGGCCGCAGCCTCGGCAGCGGAGTGGCAGTGAAGCTGGCGGCGATGAACGAGGTGGAGCGCCTGCTGCTGATCACTCCCTACGACAGCATCGTCAACGTCGCGGGTTTCCACTATCCGTGGCTGCCGGTGAACTTGCTGCTGCAAGACCGATACGAATCGGTGCGCTATGCGCCGCAGGTGCGTGCGCCGACCGTGATCCTGATGGCCGAGAACGATCGCGTGGTGCCGCGGCCGTTGACCGAGTCTTTGCAGGCGGCATTCGCGCCGGGTCGCTCGACCCTGCATTTGCTGCCGGGGACCGACCACATTTCGATCGGTTCCGGAGCGTCATTCTTCAGCCTGCTGAGAAACAAATAAATATCAATTAAAACAGATATTTAAGTCAATCCCAGCCGATCTGGTCGCCGGACACCAGGCGATTGTCGATGTGTTTGACGCCGGCGATGCGTTTCAGTGCGTCACCGGCCTGCACCGCGATGCTGGCATGACCGACGATACCGGTCAGCACCACCGTGCCGCTGTTTACGGCGATTTTGACGTACTGGAAATCCACCCCCTTGATGCCGATGAGAGACTGTCGTACCGCCGTGTTGAGAGCGGCATCGTCGACTGGCATCGCGGCGAGTTCGCGCGCGATTGCGGTTTCGGCATTGCGGTATTCCCCGGGATTCAGCCGTCCGTCGCGATCGCGGTCATGGCGATCGAAGCGGGCGAGCAGCAGGGAGTCGTTGGCGAGTTCGTTGCGTGTCAGGTAACCGTTGAAGTCGGCATCGCGGCGGATGAAGTCGCGGTCGGTGATGTTCAGGCGGTCATAGCGGATCGCGTCCTGCATTGCGGAGGCCGGCACCGCGCTGGCTGTGATCATGTGATCGACCATCGCACGGATGGCGGCATCGCTCTGTTCGCTGTGTCCGCCCTTGGGCAGCATCGCGGTGTTGGGTATGCCTTCAATGGCATTGCGGTGAACCATGTTCAGCCCCGCGCGCAGTCGGCGTGTCCAGTCGGTGCTGTCGCCGACTTTTGGTGCACCGTGGATGCCCGGCAGGTGGCAGGTCGCGCATAGTGAGCCGTACTGTTCGGCCGGCCCGGCGGCGAGGGCAAACAAGGGCAGGGCGGCAAGCAGCAGGGTCAGCGCTGTCGTGTGGATGTTCGTGAAAGTCATTGCGGAATTTACAGGGTGCGTGGCTTGTTATTCGATTGGGAGGCTGAGCCGGCCAACGGGCTTCTTCCCCGCTCAGTCCGATTGCCCGGCAATGTGAAGTCAGGCAGAAAAATCCGCAAGGGACGGGTGACGAATGCTGATATCATGTTGAATATTGGAGAAAACCCGGTGAATTTCGAAGCCCGGGTCAGGTATTCCGAAGCCATCATGGGCGAAACAGCCACTCAAAGCCGGACTGCGCTGGTCGTCGAGGACGATGACCAGATTTCGTATTTGCTGCGCTTCATCCTCGAACGCGAAGGGTTCAAGGTGGAGCTGGCGAAGGACGGGCGCAAGGCGAGCGAGCTGATCGCGCAGATTCCTGTGCCGGCGCTGGCCATGCTCGACGTGATGCTGCCCTACGTGGACGGTTACCAGTTGCTGGGCGAGATACGCGGTCGCGAAGAGTGGAGCGGCGTTCCGGTGGTGATGCTGTCCGCCAAATCCCAGGAAAAAGACATCGTGCGTGCGCTCGATGCCGGCGCTGCTGATTATCTGGTCAAGCCGTTCAAGCCGGATGAACTGCGGGCGCGCATCAAGCGGCTGGTGAGGACGGGTAAATGATGGCTGACCACAAGCATCCTGTTCAGCGTTTTCCGTCCGCAGCAGCGGTGCTGGTGGTGTTGATGGCGCTGCCGCATGTCGCCCACGCGCAGACCAGTGACCGGCCGGTCGATCTCAAACCGCAGATCACGGCGACCGGCCTCAGGCAGCCGGCCAGTGAGGTTGAACTGGGCTACAGCCGCGAGAATCTGACCAACAATTTTTCGGACTGGACCAGCACCTATCTGCTGGGAACGCATCGTTTCGGTGACCGCAAGACGCTGTACGGTGGATTGCGCCAGACCCGGCGCTTCGGGCTCGATGACAGTGAAGCCCATGCCGGACTTTATTTCCCGCTGGGTTCGAGCTGGTCTTCGCAGATCGAGGCCAGTTACAGCCCCACGCACGAAGTGCTGGCACACAGTTCGGTGTATGGGCAGATCCAGAAAAGCTTTGCCGGCGGCTGGGGGCTGGGTTTTGGCGTAAGGCACAACGAATACAGCCTGGTCAGCAGCAATGTGCTGTCGGCGATGGCTGAACGCTACTGGGGCAATTTCCGCGGCGCCTATACGCTTTATTCAGGCCGGCCCGAAGGTGCATCTTCTGCAGCCAGCCACCGTTTCCAGTTGAGCTACTACTATTCCGACCGCAATGCGGTGGGGTTGTCGTTTACCGACGGTCGTGAAATCGAGAATGTCGGCCCTCCGCGCGGCGTGGTGTCCAGCGACGTGCAGAGCTGGGGTATCACCGGCCAGCACTGGTTCGCGCGCTCGTGGGCACTGACCTACGACGTGGTGCAGCACGAGCAGGGCACCCTCTATCGCCGGCAGGGCCTGCGGCTCGGCGTGCGCCACAGCTTCTGATTCCAATTGCGTCTGGATGCGCGTCTTCCGATTATTCCGGAACAGGTGGCCGGATCGCCCTGGGTTCCGCACGACCCCCTGTTGTTGCTGGTATTCCAGATCGGACTCGGAGTCATCGCCTGTTCGATCCTGATGATGCTGGCGGTGATCGTGCTGCGCCTGCGGCTGGTGTACCGTCAGCGTCGCGAACGCCGCTACACCGAGCTGTGGCAGCCGCTGCTTGCGGAATGTGTTTTTGAGGTTCCCACGAATCTGCCGCAGATTCCCCGCGGCATGCGCTACCATTTTCTGAAGCTGTGGAATTACCACCATGAATCGCTGGTGGGTAATGCGCGGAAGAATCTCGAGGTGCTGGCTGAGGCCATGAAGCTCGACGCGATCGCCCGGGAAATGCTGACCTCGGGCAACACGCGGGAGCGCCTGATTGCGATCATGACGCTGGGCCATCTGGGCGACCGCACGCAGTGGCATAAACTGCGTGAGCTGGTGACGGATCCTTCGCCGATCGTGTCGCTCGCGGCGGCGTCAGCACTGCTGACCATTGACGCCGGCGCGACCATGGCGTGGCTGGTCACGGTGATGGCGGCGCGTGAAGACTGGCCGTTGTCGCGCGTGGTGGCGATGCTGAGGGAGGCAGGGCCCAGCCGTACGACCGGGTCGCTGCTATCGGCAGTGCAGTCCGCCGCCCAGGTCGAAGGCGGCTCGCGCCAGGTGGTGCGCCTGCTGCGCATGATGGAAACTGCGCACACCGAACGCATCGGGCCGGTGGTGGGAAAGAT
>JAYQOT010000026.1:0-6304 GCA_038144955.1 Burkholderiales bacterium
CGTATTGGGCAAGGGTTATCTGGCGGGCATCGGCATGTCCATAGGCACCACGTTCGGACGCATCGCGGGCGAGGAGGCGGCGAAACATGTACGCGGCTGAAGACAAACCGATGTCGCTCGACGAGCTAATCGAGGATGCGCAGCGCGTGCTTCGCGTGTGCAACGCCTGCCGTTACTGCGAAGGCTACTGCGCGGTGTTCCCGGCACTGGCACGCCGCCTCGAATTCACCGAGAACGACATCCATTACCTCGGGAACCTGTGTCACAACTGCGGCTCCTGCCTCTACGCCTGCCAGTTTGCGCCGCCGCACGAATTCCAGGTGAATTTTCCGCGGCTAATGGCCAAGGTGCGCGGCGAGACCTACCGCAAGTATGCCTGGCCGGGTTTCCTCGGTGCGCTCTACGATCGCAACGGCCTTGCGGTCAGCCTGCTCACCGCGTTCGCGATCGGCATGGCGATACTGCTTGCTGCCGGCTATGCCAGCCCGGAGACTTTTTTCTCGGCGCATTCTGATGCCAAGGGTTCCTTTTATGCGGTGATTCCGCACAACGTGATGGCCGCGGTGTTCGGCGGAGTGTCGCTGTTCGTGCTGCTGGCACTGGTGATCGGTTTCGTGCGTTTCTGGCCTGACATGGGCGAAGATCTTGGTGATTTTTTTCAGCCGCGACCGCTGGCCGAGGGCATGCATGATGCATTCACGCTGAAGAATCTCGGCGGCGGCGGAGAACGCGAAGGCTGTACCTATCCCTCCGAACAGAAGTCGTTCGCGCGCAAGACCTTCCACCACCTGACTTTCTATGGCTTCCTGCTGTGCTTTGCCGCGACCAGTATCGCCACCATCTACCACTATGTACTGAAGTATCCGGCGCCGTATCCGTTCTGGAGCCTGCCAGTGCTGCTGGGTACCGTCGGTGGCATCGGCCTGCTGGTCGGACCCGCGGGGCTGCTGTGGCTGAAGCGTCGGCGCGATCCCGAACTGGTTTCGGTGCCGCAGAGCGGCATGGACGCGGGTTTCCTTGTTCTATTGTTCCTGATCAGCCTCACCGGCCTGCTGCTGCTTGCCTTCCGTGAAACTGCGGCGATGGGTACGTTGTTGGCGATCCACCTGGGCACGGTGATGGCGCTGTTCCTGACCATGCCCTACGGCAAGTTCGTGCATGCGCTCTACCGGCTGGCGGCGCTGGTGCGCTTCCATCTCGAGCGGCGGCGTCCGGTGCCGGGACTGGCGTCCGAGTAAAAATGTTTAAAAACATATACTTATTGGGTTAATGCATCCCGCAGCGCTGCGATCCTTCATTTCCGGCGCGTTCCGTAGATGACTTTGCTGCGCAAATCCGCGCTGCATCATGCTTGGATCGTTCTGGCTGCCGATGGGATTTGTCTGATGACCTGACTTGGAAGCTGCGGGCGGGGGAGTGTCGGCGTCATTCGGGGTTACTGTGCTCGGCATCAGCGCAGTGCAAACGTTTGACGTAGATCAACACGATCTCCAAAAAAAGCGCGTGAAGTAGGCGACATGCAGTTCCTGGAATGTATGCCTCAACAAGGAGGGAGCAGACCATGAACAGACTGACTGCAGTCGAAATACCATGCCAGGCTCATGCGTCACGTTTGCCAACGGCATTGATGGTTGCCGTTGTGGTGTTCGTGATGTCGCAGCCCGTTCTTGCGCAGACCGCCGAGCGCAGCGGCAAGCAGGTGGTTGAGTCGGTTTGCCGCAGTTGCCATGCCGAGGGCCTCAACGGGGCCCCGAAAATCGGTGACAAGGGCGCATGGATCCCCAGGCTGGCACATGGCCTGCCGTTTCTGGTGCAATCCGCCATTCGTGGCCATGGTGGCATGCCGCCGCGTGGTGGCGTTGCCAGTCTTACTGACACCGAGATTCGCAATGCCATCGTCTACATGTTTCACCCGGTCGAGCCGCCCGTTGCAGGTACCGGGCAGGGCACTGTCGCTGCGAATGCCGACCCGAACCACAGGATTGCGGGCAACATGGACATCTATCTGGGGGTCACCCCGGCGAACCGCCTGCGCGGTTTCCCCGGTGGTTCCCCGGAGCGGTCTATGCACGGCGGCGTGCCGGGTGGCGAGGACCATCAGCACGTCAACATCACCCTGCTTGATCGCAAGAGTGGTGCGCCGGTTACCGGTGCGAAGGTCGACGTTCGGGTCGAGCAGCCGGCCCTGCCGGGCATATCGAAGATGCTTGAGCCGATGGGGTTCGGGGGCGGAAGTTACGGCAACTACGTCATGATGCGACCCGAAAAAGGCTATCGCATCATCGTGCGGGTGCAGTCCCCGGGTGCAGCGAAACCGTCAGAGGTCCGGTTCGAGCACGGGTATTGACGGAGCGGGGTGCTGTCGAATGCCGGCATGACCAGCGTGCCGTGCATGCCGTTGCCAGCGATGGCGCCAGTGGCCTCCACAATTGCCGTATGTTCATAGCCATGCTTGCCCAATACCTCATCTTTTTCCGCTCCCAGACCGGCTGCCGCTGACTGTTCATTGCTCTTGTTTTGTACTGCCGGTTGCGGCAACGGCGCGCTCGGTGAAACAATGCCGTAGCAAAACCCGGCAGGCTTTGATGGCCCACATGTTGGCCAATGATGCGGCACCGCCGGACCAAAACCAAAAGGGAGGCGGTCGATGAAGTTGAAGCAAGCGTTGTTGTTTCTGCACACGCTGTTGGCAGTGGTCATGCTGTCGCTGCCTGCGGCCCGGGCCGCGACGCCCGGCGTTACCCAGCCGCAGGTCGACACGCCCAAGCGCATGTTCTTCATCGGCAACAGCTACGACTACTACGGGGAAATCAGCAAGGTAGATGCGGCGTTTCTGCAGCAGGGGGCTGAAGAGACCTTGAATAAGTTTTTCGGACGTTAATGTTCCGCTTTATCGGTTTGCGATGTCTGCGTCGCGCGCTTTTCGTGAAGGGTGCTGAATCATGAAGCCCGTGATCCTACAACCGCAGCCCGGCGCGGAATTTATTACCGAGGAGCGGTGCCATATTCTTGAGCTTGTCAACGATGCGTCGGATCCGGCAATGTCGATTGCGCGTGCCCGTGTCGAACCTGGTGTAATCACACGCTGGCACAGAGTACTCGATACCACGGAGCGTTACGTGATTCTCGATGGAAAGGGACGCATGGAGATCGGCGAGTTACCGCCCCAGGAAGTGGGGCCGGGGGATGTGGTGTTGATACCGCCCGGCTGCCGGCAGCGTATTGCCAATACCGGGGAGCATGATCTGGTGTTTCTTGCCATTTGTACGCCGCGTTTCCGTCAGGAAGCCTATGAAAACGTTGAAGACAGCTAGCGCGTTGCTGGTGATGCTGCTGTGCACGCCGCTGGCGCATGCGGCGCAGCCACAACCTACCTCAGGCATGGGCGTGGAGGACACACCGCTGCGTCCCAGCGAACTCAAGCTGATGCAGCGCATTGCGGCCACTGATCCGGCGTTTCGCTATGGTGAACGCGTCAAACGCTATTTCCGCACTCATCCGGTGACCAAGAACCGCATTGTGCTGCGTACCGAAATGGTGTTGCCGCAGACCAACAAGCTTTATTTCGGCGAATTCATCAGCTACGAGATGCTCATCGACGAGGCCGCGGGCATGGTGACCTATTCGTATGACGCAGGCACCGCGCATCGTGGCCGCGGCACCATCCTGGTCACTGCACGCGATATCGTGCGCACCGAATCCAATTGCGGCACCACTTCGTGTTCGATACGTATCCTGCGCAACGGCAGGACGGTGCACGAAAGTACCGCGAAAACCGGCGAATCCGGCAGGCGGGACTGACGCGCCGGCGTGATCAGCGGCTGCCGGGATCGAGAAACAGTTCTTCCACCGCTGCTGGCTTGCGCAGCAGGCCCTGTTGGCTGCTGTAGCGGATCAATGCTTCGATCGACGGGCGGTTGTTGGCTATACCGTAGGGCAGCGGATCGCCGACCAGTGCTGCCATCTTGCGGTAATGCGCATCCATGTCCGAGATGTTCTCCCCGGCCCGCAACTGCCGCAGGTAGTGATCCTTGGCGCCGAGCAGGGCGTCGAACAGGCTCTTCGCGATCCACGGATGCTGCTCGAGCAGCGCTTCCTTGATCACCACCAGGCTGTGCACCGGGTAGATTCCGGTGCTGCGGAACCATTCGGCTTCCCGACGTTCTGCATCGGGAAACAGTTCGACATAGGATTCCGGCAGTTTGGCGCTAACCCATCCGGCCTTGGGCGGTCCGGCGCGGCCGAGGCCGGCGTTGGCGGTGAAAGCGGCATGCAATTCGCCGGCGGCCATCAGCTCTGACAGCGAGCATCCTTCAGGTGCTTTAACCACGTTGGGTGGAAGCTGCAGGCTTTTCACGTGCTCTTCGTCGTCGACCACCCAGGTGATTTTCGACAGGTCGACACCGTGCTCGTTCTGCAGGATACCGCGGGTCCAGATCCCGGTGGTCACCGACCAGGCACGCACGCCGACCCGCTTGCCTTCGAGATCCTTCGGCGTGCGGATGCCGGCATCGGGGCGGCAGACGAAACCGGAATGGTGGAAGCGGCGAAAAGTGAACACCGGCAGCGCCCGCACCGGCAGTCCGGCTTCGCGCGCGAACATGTAGGTGGCGGACGCCATTTCACAGACATCGAATTCGAGGTCCCTGACCATGCGTCGGAATGCGGCGATGATCGGCGTGACTTCGACGAAGTCAGTGCGTATGTCCACGGTGGGGATGCTGCCGTTCTTGAATGCAGCGGTATGGCCGTAGGTGGCGATCGCAATCTTCAGCGGCAGTGCGGAAGGCACGGGATGTTTCCTAAGACAGGGCCCGCTTTGCCAGCCGCGGATAGACTTTGCGCGCGTTGTCTTCGAAGATCTTCTTCTTGTCGGCGGCACTCAGTGTGCTCACCGCGTCAAGGTAGCGCCGCGTATCGTCGTAGTAGTGTCCGGTCTCCGGATCGATGCCCTTGACCGCGCCTACGATTTCCGAGGCGAACAGGATGTTGTCGGCGGGAATCACCCGCGTCAGAAGATCGATGCCGGCCTGGTGATAGACGCAGGTGTCGAAGTAGACATTGCCCAGCAAGTGTTCCTGCAGCGTCGGCTTGCCCATGTCCTGGGCGAGGCCGCGATAGCGTCCCCAGTGATAGGGTACGGCTCCGCCACCGTGCGGTATGACGAAACGCAGCTTCGGGAAATCCTTGAACAGGTCCGCAGTGATGAACTGCATGAAGGCGGTGGTGTCGCCGTTGATGTAGTGCGCGCCGGTGAAATGGAAAGCCGGGTTGCATGACGAGCTGACATGCACCATTGCCGGCACGTCGAGTTCGACCAGTTTTTCGTAGAGCGGGTACCACCACTTGTCGGTCAGCGGCGGTTCTGTCCAGTAGCCGCCGGATGGGTCCGGATTGAGGTTGCAGCCGATGAAGCCGTATTCGTTGATGCAGCGCTCAAGTTCGGCGATGCAGTTGTCAGGCCTCACCCCGGGGCTCTGTGGTAGCTGGCAGACGCCGACGAAGTTCTTCGGGTACAGCGTGCATACGCGGTGGATCAGTTCATTGCAGATGTCGGTCCACAGCGCGCTGGTGCCGGCGTTGCCGACATGGTGGGCCATGCCGCCCGCACGCGGTGAGAAGATGGTCATGTCAGTGCCGCGTTCGCGCTGGATGCGCAGTTGTGCGCCTTCGATGCCTTCCCGAATCTCGTCATCGCTGATTTTCAGCGAGTTCTTCGCGGGGCTCAGTTTGGGGTCCTTGAGGCCGGCGACCTGTTTCTGGCGAAAGGCTTCGAGGGATTTCGGCGCGGTGGTGTAGTGACCGTGGCAGTCGATGATCATGCGAACAACTCCTTGTAACTCATTTCAGATTGCAGCCGGCAAATGCAGATACGTATGGCACCGGCGAGACACTCTACTAAAGAACCGTCGCGAGCGGCGCGAGGACAAGGAGCACGGAGCGCAGAAACCGAGACATAACCTTGTGGTTAGGCGAGGTTGCGAGCACCGCGCGACGAAGTCATCGCGCCGCACAGCAGGTTCTAGTTGGTGCCGTAGAGGCCTGCGGCCTTGATCACCTTTTCCCACTGCGCCTTTTCCGAGCGGATGTAGGCGCCGAACTCCTCGGGCGTGCTCGGCGAAACGTCCAGACCCTGCTTGAACAGGAAGGACTTTACGTCGGCCATGTTGAGCACGGCGATCACTTCCTTGTTCAGGCGGTTGATCACGTCGCGCGGCGTTTTCGCAGGAACCAGCATGCCGTACCAGTTGTTGGCTTCGAAGCCTTTGAGCCCGGCTTCGGCAACGGTCGGCAGGTCGGGTAC
>JAYQOT010000026.1:6515-30168 GCA_038144955.1 Burkholderiales bacterium
CCGACGCCGGACGAACCGCCATTCAGCGGCTTGCTCTTGGCGAGCGCGACCAGTTCCTTGACGTTTTTCGCGGCGACCGTGGGGTGCACGACGAGGATGTTGGTGGAGTCGACGGCACGAGTCACCGGTATTACGTCCTTCAGCGGATCAAACGGCAGTTTTTTGTACAACGAGGGGTTGATCGCCAGTGCGGCGATGGTGCCCATCAGGATGGTGTGGCCGTCAGGATTGGCTTTCGCGGTGAGGTCGGTGGCGATATTGCCGGCGGCGCCGGGGCGATTGTCGATGATGACCTGCTGCCCGAGGCGCTCGCTCAGCTTGCTGCCCATCGCACGGGCGGTGGTGTCGGTGCCGCCACCGGGTGCAAAGCCCACCAGCATGCGGATCGGTTTGTTGGGCTGCCATTCGGCAGCCATGCCCTGGGTGGCGAATGCGACCAGCAGGGCGCAGGGCAGCAGTCGCAGGATCATTCGCGTGTTCATGTTTTTCCTCAGATGTCTTTGTGGGGCTGAGCTAGGCTGCCGTACGTGCGGCAGCCTTTTGTGATATGCGGCCGGCGGCGAGTCTTGCCGCCAGCGTGAATGCATGTTCCATCGCGCCGGGATCGGCCTTGCCCTGGCCGACGATGTCGTAGGCGGTGCCGTGCGCCGGCGTGGTAAATACCGTTTTCAGGCCGGCGGTGACGGTGACGCCCTTGTTGAAGCCGAGCAGCTTGGTCGCGATCTGGCCTTGGTCATGGTACATCATCACCACGCCGTCGTAGTCGCCTTTCAGCGCCTTGAGGAAAATCACATCCGAGGATATCGGTCCCGTGCACTGGATGCCGCCGGCACGCAGCGCGTCGACGGCGGGGCGGATGATGCGGATTTCCTCGTCGCCGAACAGGCCGTTCTCGCCATTGTGGGGGTTGAGCGCGGCGACGCCGATGCGCGGTTGCGCCACGCCGGCGGCGCGCAGCGAATCGTTGGCGAGGTTGACTGCGGCGCTGATGCGTTCTGCGGATATCATATTGACTGCCTCGCGCAACGCGACGTGCGAGGTGACGCGGAAGGTGCTGAACTGCTCGATGACATTCATCTCGCCGAAAAAGCCGCTATGCGCGGTGAGGTGGGCGAACATCTGGTGTTCGTCGTTGAATTTCCAGCCGCCGCGGTTCATCGCACCCTTGTTCAGCGGCGCGAAGCAGATGCCGTCAAGCTTGCCGGCGAGCGCGAGGTCGATCATGACTTTCAGCGTGTCGCCGCAGAGCTTGCCGGATTCATCGGATGACTTGCCCTGCGGAAATCGGGCAGGGTCGACGTTGGCGAGGTCGAGCAGCGGATAGTCGTTGCGCGGGAACGTGGCGTCGTCGACCGAGGCGACCACGGTGTGCGGCACCTGTACGCCGGCATTGCGTGCGCCGAGTTCGAGCACGCGGCGATCGCCGATGATGATGACGCTGGCGGATTTAGCCGGTTTGCCGGAGGCCAGCAGCTTGGCGGCGATTTCCGGACCGATGCCGGTGACGTCGCCGAGCATGAATCCGATACGGGGCAGGTTATTCATAAATCCTTTTAAAACAGATGGTTATTTCACTTTTTCGAGGTGCGTGACGTTTTCCGCCGCGGCGCAATGGCGAGCAGCCGGGTCAGATCGCGCACCCGCGGCAGTTTTTCCAGCGCGTACACCAGATCAATGATGCGCTCTGCGGCTGATGCGTGCAGGCCGCCCCAAGCAGCGCACTCACGGAATTTTGCGGCGACTTCTTCATCGCTCAGCGGATTGACCGGACTGCCTTTGCCGAAATCGGCGCGTCCACTGACGCTACGGCCATCGACGAGTTCGATGTCGATGATGGTAGTCATTTTCTCATAACCCGCAGCTTCGGCCTCGGGATGCACGCCGAAATCGATCTTGCTGATCATGCGCTGCACGTCGGCGCGGCGCACCACGGCATCGGTGAACTGGGCGAGCCCGGCCTTGCGTTCGAGTAGCAGGATGGCCATGCAGAATTCCATGCTGAACTTGGCCTGCAGCTCGTTGCGCGGACGGCGGTGGATCAGCGTGTTCGGCATGTGGCGGTTGGTGCCGACATGGACCTTGGCTACCTGTGACGGGCGGATGTCGTGCCTGGTCACCAGGTCGAGCATCACGCCCATGCCGGGGTGGGTCAGCGAGCCGCTGGGATGCGGCTTGATTGACACGCCGGGCTTGGCGAAGGTCCACGGTTTACCGAGCCTGCCGTGGATGGCTGTCGGGTCGAAGCCGCCGCCGGCGGCATTGAAGAATCCGCGCTTCGCTTCGAGAGCATTCGGCGCCGCAGTCCAGCCCAGGCGGATCATGTCCGCGGCGACGATGCCGGATTCGGCAGAGCGTCCGGGATGGAAGGGCTTGGTCATGGTGCCGAAGTTTTCGCGCAGTCCCGCGGCCTGGCTGGCGCCCAGGCTCAGCGCCTGCGCGGTCTGCACGGCATCCAGTCCCAGTAGTCGTGCTGCACCGGCGGCCGCGCCGATTGCACCGAAGGTTGCTGTTGAATGGAAGCCGTCAGCGTAATGTCGCGGGTTGATTGCTTCGGCGAGCTTGGTTTCGACCTCGACTGCAACCTGGTAGGCGGTCAGCAGGTCGAGCCCGGAAAGGTTGTCACGCTCGGCAAGGGCCAGTACGGCGGGCAGCGCCGGTGCGGTCGGGTGGGTGAGCAGACCGTAGACGCGGTCCTTGGCAACGGCGAGCTGGGTGTCGTCGTAATCGTCGGCGTGGATTGCTACGCCGTTGGCGAATGCGGCGAACCGCGGCGGCACTTTCAGTGCTGTGCCGATTACCGTGGCGCCGCGGTTGAGCGGGATACCCAGTGACTTGAGGTAGGCGCGCATCACGTGGCCGGATTCGGCGGCATTGCCGGCCAGTGCCAGTCCCAGTCCGTCGAGGATGGAGCGCTTGCCGAGGTGCATGACCGCGCGCGGAATCCGTGCAGGAGTGACGCGGGTGACGAAGCGCGCGACCTCGGCGGTGAGTTCTAGGCTGCTGTTCATGGGCCGGGAGTGTATATGCGCGGGGCAGTGCATGGTTGGGATTTTTGGATTGGCTTCATCTTGCCGCAGGCGTGGGCGAAGGGTAACCTCGACGCCTCTTCCATCGCGCAAGTCGGCACCCGTCCATGGCCAATCCGATACGCGCTGCGCTGGCGCGCGGCGAAACCGTTACCGGCATCATCCTCTTCACTGGCAGTCCGATGATCACCGAACTGGCTGCTGCGGCCGGCGTCGATTTCGTGATCGTCGACATGGAGCACAGCGCGCTCGACCTCGAGCGCTGTGCGCACGTGATCCGTGCCGCCGATGCAGCCGGTATCACCCCGCTGGTGCGGGTGCAGGATGTTGAGCATGCGCTGATCGTCAAGCTGATGAACCTGGGTGCGGCCGGCATCGTGGTACCGCATGCGACCCGTGAACGCTGCCTGCGTGCGCTGGATGCGGCACGCTATCCGCCGGACGGGAACCGCGGCGTCTGCACCATCGTGCGTTCCGCCGGTTACGCGCCGGGTGACTGGAACGGGCATGTGCGTGCGGCCAATGCCGACGTCATGGTAATCCCGCTGATCGAGGATGCGCAGACGCTGAAGGATTTCGATGCGCTGGCGGCGACGCCGGGGTTGGACGTATTTTTCATCGGGCCGACCGACCTGTCGATTGCGCTGGGTGTGCCGCATGCGACCTTCGACGATCCGCAAATGGGCGCGGCGCTGGAGCGGGTGACTGCGGCTGCCCGCAGCCGGGGGAAATTCGTGATGACCACCATCGGCAACAGGCCGGACCCGGAATATGGACGCACGGTAAGGGCGCGAGGTGTTCAGGCAATGGTGCTGGGTACCGACGGCCATTTGTTTCTCGATGCCTGCCGACGCCTGAATGCCATCAAGGGGTGAATTGGTATTCGCTCATATCGTGAACAATCCCGGCCTGTCGCTGCACGCTTGAGATAAAGTTACGCTTTGGCCGTGCTGCGATCCTGCGGCCATCCTCTGGAGGACACGTTCCGATGGGCCACACCATCGCCGAGAAAATTCTCGGCCAGCATGCGCATGGCAAGCCGGCCAACGCCGGTGAAATCGTTGTTGCCGACGTCGATTTTTCGATGATCCATGATGCGCGGGCAGGCAACGCACTGAAAATGATCGAGAAGCTTGGCGCCGGCAAGGCGGATTTCCGGTTGCCGCATGTCAAGCGCACTGCGCTGGTGCTCGATCATTATTCGCCGCCGCCGAACATGGAGGCTGCCAATACCCATGTCGCGATGCGCGAATTCGCTGACCGTCATGGTTCACCGTTGTATGACGTCGGTGACGGCATCTGCCACCAGGTGCTGCCCGAGGGCGGGCATTTCACCTGCGGCGACCTTGTTGTCGGCACCGATACCCACTCCACGACCTACGGTGCATTCAATGCTTTCGGCACCGGCGTCGAAGGCACAGATGTGTCGGCGGTGATTCTAACTGGCAAACTGTGGTTTCGCGTTCCGGAAACCATCCGCATCGAATTGCAGGGCGCATTGCAGCCGGGCGTGTGGGCCAAGGATGTGACGCTGACGATGCTGAAGCAACTCGGGGCTGAGGGGGCCAATTACCGCGCACTTGAGTACGTCGGCAGTGGTGTCACGGCAATGGCTATCGACGACCGCATGACGCTGTCGAATCATGCTGCGGAACTGGGCGCCAAGGCGGCATTGCTGGAAGCCGACGAGAAAACATTCGCCTGGCTGAAAGCGCATGGCGCGGCAACGCCGAAGCCGGTGAAAGCCGATGCCGATGCCAAATACGTGCAGCGTATTGTCATCGACACTGCGCAGCTGCCGCCGCAGGTGGCACGCCAGCACCACATCGACGACGTGGTCGGGGTTCCCGAAATTGCGAACCAGAAAATCCAGGTCGCGCTGATCGGTACCTGCACCAACGGCCGGCTCGATGACATCCGTCAGGCTGCGGCTATCCTCAAGGGCAAAAAACTGGCCAAGGGCGTGCGCATGATCGTGACTCCGGCATCACGTGCGATTTACCTTGCGGCGATGCGCGAGGGCTTGTTCGAGATACTCACTGCAGCTGGCGCGTCGG
The DNA here is from genome assembly GCA_038144955.1 of Burkholderiales bacterium. Lineage (GTDB taxonomy): Bacteria > Pseudomonadota > Gammaproteobacteria > Burkholderiales > SG8-41. Next base: position 11,599 of record JAYQOT010000026.1, read on the forward strand.
TCGAAGCCGCTGGCTGCGGCACTTGCGTCAACATTACCGGCCATTACATCGCCGGTGACCAACAGGTCGTGATCTCCAGCGCCAACCGCAACTTCAAGGGGCGCCTGGGCAATCCGAACTCGGAAATCTGGATCGGCTCAGCGGCGACAGTGGCAGCCTCGGCGCTGACCGGGAAAGTGACCGATGCCCGAACCGTTGCCGGCGGTGACTGGAGGGCGGCGGCATGAGCAGGAAGCAGGGGCCCCGCGCAGCGGGGATGCGCCGCGAAGCAAGTCCCCTTGGGGGGCGACCGACCGCGAATGGTGCCGGCCGCCGACAGCGCAGTCCGTGCAAAACGAAATGGGTCGAGGAGGCGGCAGCATGAAAATCATCAAAGGTAGCGCACGGGTGCTGGGCGAGGAAATCAATACCGACATCCATTGTTCGAGCAAGTACCTGCCGGGCAAGGACGCCGCCTACATTGCGCAGGTGGCTTTCGACCAGCTTGCACCGGGATTCGCCAAGGCATTCAAAAAAGGCGATGTCATTGTCGCCGGCAAGAACTTCGGTATCAATTCATCGCGCGAACAGGCAATCCACATCATGCATGTGATGGGAGTCGCCGCGATCGTCGCGCCGTCTTTTGGCCGTCAGTTTTTTCGCAACGCCATCAACAATGGCCTGCCGCTGATCGAGTGCGATCTTGCGGGCGTGGCCGCGGGCGATGTCATCGAGGTGGATGCCGCGGCGGGCCGGGTCAAGGTGGCTGCGCGCAACCTGGTGCGCGAGGTGCCGCCGCTGCCGGCCGCCGTGCAGTCTTTGCTTGAGGCGGGCGGGCTGATTCCGTTTCTTCAGTTGCATCCGGACTGGAATATTTCTGCCTAGTGCGGCAGCGTGTTCAATCGGCAAGGGGAGGCTGAAATGCAATTGAGGCAACTGGTTGCGGGATTGCTGCTGGCAGGTGTTTCTGCTTTTGCGACTGCTCAGAACTGGCCCGCGCGGCCGGTGACCATCCTGTGCTGGTCGGCAGCAGGGTCCCCGGTGGATATCTATGCCCGGACGATGGCGAAGCTGCTGGTGCCCGAGCTGGGGCATAACGTGGTTGTCGAAAACCGTACCGGTGGCTCCGGCATCATCATGGTCAACTCGCTGGTGCGCGGCAATGCCGACGGCTACACCATTGCCGCCAACACGCTGACACTGGCCACGCTGTTCAGCGAAAAAACCGCGCAATTCAAGTCCGAAGACCTGCAGCTGATCGCTCGCTCGCAGATCGATCCCTACGGTCTGATCGTGCATACCTCGACGCCGTTCAGGACCATCGACCAGTTTGTCGAATTCGCGCGGAAAAAACCCGACTACATCAACGTTGGCGGACCGTTCGCGATCAGTTCGCACCGCGTGGCGTGGGAAGTGTTTTCGGGCGCCTCGAAAATCAAGACCGCCTGGATACCCTATCCCGGCGGTGGACCGGCGCTGACGGCGGTATCGGGCGGCCACATCGATGCTGCTGCCACCAATCCCGGCAACGTCAAGCCGATGATCGAGGCGAAAAAAGTGCGCGTGCTGGCGGTGTCATCGGACAAGCGGCTGGATGATTTTCCCGACGTGCCGACATACAAGGAAAAAGGTTGGGACGTGGTGCGCTACCAGTGGCGAGGCATGATGGCCAAGGCGGGCACGCCGCGTCCCGTGGTTGAGCGTCTTGCGGCTGCGATGCAGAAGGCACAGCAGACGGAAGAGTGGAAGGCTTACCTCAAGCGTGTCAGTCAGCTCGACGGCTTCCAGGGTCCTGATGCGTTTCGCGCGCAACTGGCGCAGGACGTCAGGGAAACGGAGGCGGTGAAGAAAAAGCTGGGCCTGTGAAAATCTGAAGAGAAAGTAAATGGGTGATCGAGTGGTTAAGGAATTATCGGTACGGCAGAAGTTGCGGAAACGATTGACCGAGGGCGGCATGATCGTCGCGCCGGGCATTTACGATGCTTATGGTGCGCGTCTGGTACAGCAAGCAGGATTTGAGGCGGTTTACATGACCGGCAACGGCGTGTCGGCATCGCTGCTCGGACAGCCCGATGTCGGGCTGATCGACCTGACCCTGTTCACCGCGCATGCGCATCGCGCGGCGGCTTGCGTTGACATCCCGCTGATCTGCGACGCCGATACCGGCTATGGCAACGCGGTCAACGTGCGTCGTACGGTGCAGGAATTCGAGAATGCCGGCGTAGCCGCCATCCATATCGAGGACCAGGTCGCGCCCAAGCGCTGCGGCCACTTGCCGGGTTCGCGCCCGGTGGTGTCGATGGAGGAGCATGTCGGCAAAATTGAGGCTGCAGTCGCGGCTCGCCGCGATCCTGATTTCATCATCATCGCGCGCACCGATGCCGCCGGCGGGCTGGGGCTGGACGAGGCGATCCGCCGCGGCCAGGCTTATCGCAAGGCCGGTGCCGACGTGGTGTTTGTCGAACTGAAAAACAGCCCGACCATACTTGAAGACCTGAAGCGGGTGACTGCGGAATCCGGTGCGCCATGCCTGGTCAACATCGACGGCGGTGGCAAGCTGGGAGCATTGTCGGTTCCGGAGATCGAGGGCCTGGGCTTTCGCATTGCGATTTTCCCCGGACTTGGTCGTGCCATTGCCGGCTACGCGATGGCGGAAGCTTTTGCCGCGCTGAAGCGCGACGGCAACATCGACAGCGTGCGCAGCCGCATGCTGTCGCTGAAGGAATACAACGAGGTGCTGGATCTGGCGGATGTCGAGGATTGGGAAAAGCGCTTCCTGAGCAATCGTTGAGTTCGGCTGCCAAGTCAGGCAATTTTTTGCATGAATTTTTAAGCTATTGTTTTTATTATAAATTTAACAAAATTCCGGGATGACCGGCGTTTCAACACTGGAGTCGTAACAATGGCCGTTGCCGCAAAATCCAAACGCAAAACCGCTGCCAAGCCAAAGCTGCGCGCAGTCAAGACCGGTGGCAAGCCGCCGGCGCCGCAATTTGAATCACTGCAGCAGATCGGACTCGCGGCCTGGCGCAAGCTGACGCCCGCGGTATGGGATCACCTGGTTGGCGGTGCTGATTCGGAAACCACTCTGCGGCGCAACCGCGCCGCGCTGGATGCGCTGGCACTGCGTCAGCGTGTGCTGGTCGATGTGCGCAACATCGACCTGCGCACTTCGCTGCTCGGTCAGTCGATGGCGTTTCCGGTGTTTCCGGCGCCGGTGGGCGGATTCCTCAGCAAGGTGCACCATGAGGGCGGGCCGGCGGTCGCGCGTGCCGCGGTGTCGCGCGGCACCCAGGCGTTCATTGCTACAGCCGCCAAGCCCAGTCTCGAAGCGGCACAGGCGGCAGTCAAGCAGCCGCTGATCTTCCAGTTGTATGTGCGCGGCGACCGCAGCTGGGTCGAAGGCGTGCTCGATCGCGTCAAGGCCGCTGGCTATGGGGCGCTGTGTGTGACCGTAGACCGCAACTTCTACGGCCGGCGTGAGCGCGATCTCGTCAGCGAACTGCCGGTGCGCGAGGAATTCGGTGACCAGTCCTTCCAGGCCAGTCTGAACTGGAAGGACCTGGTGTGGATGAAGGAGCGTGTCGGCCTGCCGCTGATCGCCAAGGGCATTGCCACTGCCGAGGATGCATTACTCGCAGTTGAGCACGGTGCCGACGTGGTCTACGTGTCGAATCACGGCGGACGCCAGCTCGACCATGCGCAGGGCAGCATCGAAGTACTGCCGGAAGTGGTCAAAGCCGTGGGCAACAGTGCGGAAATCGTCGTCGACGGCGGCATTCTGCGCGGCACCGACGTGGTCAAGGCGCTGTGCCTGGGGGCGCGCGCTGTGGGCGTGGGCAAACTGTTGGGATGGGCGCTGACGGCGGATGGCGAGGCCGGTGTGGCGCGCATGCTGGAATTAATGGAAATCGAAGTTCGCACCGCAATGGGGTTGATGGGGGTGACTTCCATCAAGCAGCTCAATCCCGACTGGGTGCGCTCGGTGCCGGTGCTTGGCATGCCGAGTGCGGTCAGTGCCTATCCGATGCTGGCCGATGCCGTGCGGCGTCACGTGCGCTAGTCCGGTTTCATCGCGAATCTACTAATGCAGAGTGTGAACACATGAACATCAGGATCCAGGGTGTGCTGGGGTGCGTAATTGCAATGGCGATGGCAGCGCCGGTCCATGCCGCCGACAGCTATCCGTCACGGCCGGTGCGGATGATCGTCCCGTTTGCGCCGGGCGGCGCATCGGATTTTGTCGGTCGGCTGATCCAGCCCAGGCTGCAGCAGGAACTCGGACAGCAGATATTGATCGACAACCGCGCCGGGGCTTCCGGCAACATCGGCGTCGAGGTCGCAGCCAAGGCGCCGGCCGATGGTTATACCTTCCTGCTCGGCAACATCGGCACGATGGCGATCAATCCGAGCATCTATCCGAAATTTCCGGTGCGCACCGTGCGCGATTTTGTTGCCGTGACCCAGGTCGTCGATGTTCCGGTGGGTCTGGCGGCACATCCTTCAGTGCCGGTCAAAAACATGCGTGAGTTCATCGCCTTCGCCAAGGCACGCAAGGGCAAGCTCAATTATGGTTCGGCCGGGGCCGGCAGCAACGGCCGGCTGGAAATGGAGCAGTTCATGCGGCTGGCGGGGATTGATGTGGTACATATTCCTTACAAGGGCGGGGCTGGTGCTGCCGCCACCGCGTTGCTCACCGGCGAGGTTGACGTCGCGTTTGTCAGTTTGGCCTCGGTGATGCCGCACGTGCGCAACAACAAGATGAAAATCCTCGGCATTTCCGCCGGCAAGCGCGTGGCAGCACTGCCCGACGTGCCGGTGATGCCCGAACTGGGTTACAAGGACATGAAGACGGGGTCGTGGCAGGGCGTGTACTTTCCGACCGGCACGCCGCGCCCGGTGATCGACCGGCTGTTCGCGGCCACGATCAAGGCGATGGCGGATGCCGACGTGATCAAGCGCATCAACGACAGCGGATCCGAAGTGGTGGTGAGCACGTCCCCCGAGGAATTCTCGGTGTTCATGAAGGAGCAGAACGCGCGTTTTGCGAAAGTCGTCAGCCAGATTGGCGGCATTACCGAATAAGCATCAACAAAGCGGAGAGGAACTGAAAGTGTACAAACTGGGAATACTCGAAGGCGACGACATCGGACTCGAGGTGGTGCCGGAGTGCGTGAAGGTGATGAAGGCGGCTGCTGCGAAAGCGGGCGTGCAGATCGAATGGCTGCCGCTGCCGATCGGCAGGAAAGGTCACGAGACACACGGCCATACCATGCCGCAGGTGACAGTGGATACGCTGAAGACCGTTGACGGCTGGGTGCAGGGACCGATCGGCCACAACGCCTATCCGCGCAATGACGACACCTGGATCAATCCGCCGCTGCGCAAGAAGTTTGAGCTGTTCGCCAACGTCAAGCCGGTGAAGTCGTATCCCAACCTGCCGTCGTTGCACAAGGACGTCGACATCGTGTTCCTGCGCGAGACGACCGAGGGCATGCAGTCGGGCAGCGTGGTTTATGCCGGTGCCGGTGAATTCCAGCCCAACGAAGACATTGCCGTCGGCATGCGTGTGGTCACGCGCAAGGGTGCGAGTCGCGTGGCGAAGGAAGCGTTCGACATTGCGCGCACTCGCAAGCGCAAGAAGGTCACTGCACTGCACAAAGAGCCGGTTTACCGGTTGGTGTGTGGCATGTTTGCGCGCGAGTGCCGCAAGATGGCGAAGAACTATCCCGACGTCGAGTTCGAGGAAGTGCTGATCGACGGTTTTGCGATGAAGGCGGTGATGCGCCCCCAGCAGTATGACGTGGTGGTGACCACCAACCAGTTCGGCGACATCATGACCGATCTCGGCGCGGGACTGGTCGGCGGCCTCGGACTGGCTCCGGGTCTGGTGGTGGGCGAGAAGCAGGCGATGGCGCAGGCCACGCACGGTTCGGCGCCGGACATCGCCGGAAAGAACATCGCAAATCCGTACGCGATGATCATGTCGGGCAAGATGTTGTTCGAGTGGCTGGGGCGCACGCGCAATGACCCGAAAGCGACTGCTGCAGCAGCATTGGTTGATGCCGCAGTCGACCGCGTGATTGCCGAGGCAAAAAATCTCACCGGAGATCTCGGCGGCAAGGCCGGCACGAAGCAGATGGGGGATGCGATTGTTGCGGCGCTTTAAGTCGCGCTGAAATGGCCCTACAATAGTCCCACAGTGTTCAGTCGCGCACAGACGCGGCGAACTCCCCGGCTTCAGCGGTGTCATAACTGTTACGGGACAGGGCCCCTCGCGGGTGTTGCTCCCTGATACGGCCCCCAGGGTCATACAACATAACGAGGAGGAAACACCATGCAGCGAGCTTCGCGTTTCATTTTCACTGCGGCATTTACGGCGATTGCCGCTTTTGCCGGCAGCAGCCAGGCCGCGGGTTATCCCGAGCGCCCGGTTCGCCTGATAGTGCCTTTTGCCCCCGGCGGCGCATCGGATTTCGTCGCACGCATCATCCAGGACAAACTGGGCTCGGAAATCGGACAGCAGATCGTCATCGACAACCGTACGGGCGCTTCCGGTTACATCGGCGTCGAAGTGGCGGCCGATGCGACACCCGACGGCTATACTGCGCTGCTCGGCAACATCGGCACGATGTCGATCAACGCCTCGGTGTTCCCGAAGTTCCGTGTCAAGCCCCTGGACGCCTTCATCGGCATCACCCAGGTCGTTGATGTGCCGGGCATGGTAGTGGTCCATCCGTCGCTGCCGGTGAAATCGGTCAAGGAGCTAATTGCCTTCGCCAAGGCGCGTCCGGGGCAGCTCAATTTCTCAGCCTCCGGCGCCGGCAGCAATTCGCGCCTGGCTTTCGAGCTGTTCCAGCAGCAGGCCGGCACCAAGATCACCATGGTGCCCTACAAGGGCGGCGCCAGCGGTGCATCGCTGGCGGTAGCTACCGGCGAAGTGCCGCTGACGATGCTGACTTCAGCATCATTGCTGCCCTACGTGCGTCAGGGCCGCATGCGCGTGCTCGCAGTAGTGGCGCCGGAACGGCTGGGTGCGGTACCTGATGCACCGACCATGAAGGAACTCGGCTATCCCGACCATGTGGTCGGTTCCTGGCAGGGCGTGTATGTGCCCAAGGGCACCCCGCGGGCGGTGGTCGACCGGTTGTTTCCGGCGATCGTGAACACAATGAAGGATGCGACGGTGATAAAGCGGCTGGACACCGCCAGCTCAGCAGCGATCACCAGCAAATCGCCCGAGGACTTCCGCAAGTTCTGGGAAGCGGAGCACAATCGCTGGGCTAAAGTGGTCAAGGATGTCGGTGCTGTAGCGCACTAGACATCAGCTGGTCAGGACCGGCGCATTGTTATCGTCTCTCAGGCGAAAGCACTGCGCCGGTTTATTGCGTAAAAGAAGGCATGAGCCGCTGTTGCGGCAACAGACGGATCGGGAGTGTCTGGAAATTTCATGAAACTGCATCGCCTGCTGCGACTGATGACCGTGCTTTGCCTGTGCTGTGTTGCGGGCACCGTTTCGGCAAAATTGCCGCCGCCCTCGCCGGAGGAGCAGGCAAAAGCCGAATTGGCGAAAAAACAGGCCGCGGAGCGCGCCAAAGCCGATGCGGCAGCGCTGGCCAGGGCGCAGGACCGGGTGGTGGAGCATTACAGGGGCGGCAAAAAGGGTGCGGGCAGCGACAAGCCGGCGGCTGTAGCGCACAAGGGCCTGCGCGGCAGGCTTGAAAAGCTGTCCTGCAAACTGGGCAGCGAAGACCGCCATGCCCGCATCGCCGTGGAGCTGGTTGGCGGGCTGGTCAAAAGCATCGCTTATTACTCGAAATGGAAACCACGCACCTGTTCAGTGCACATCGTGCGCGATGATGCGTTCAGCGACTGGAAGGATGGTGCCGGGGTTACGCTGGTTACGCTCAACGAGGAAAAGGGTGCTTTCCTCATCAATTACGGCCGTCGCTCGGTGAAGTTCATGTTTCGCAACATCGATCGCGAACGATTCTGCGGCATGGAAGGCAAGATCAGGGGCAGCCTGACCGTTACCCGTGGCCGCGACCGTTGTGAACTTGAAGGTGTGATGGACGAGCCGGCGTGAGCAGGTCGAGGTTTGTCAGCCGTTACCTGAAACCAGCTTCAATCCAAAAATGCCGGTAACGATCAGCGCGATGCAGGCGATGCGCGCAAAAGTGGCGGGTTCCGCAAAAAGCACCATGCCGAGGATCGCGGTGCCGATGACGCCGATGCCGGTCCACACCGCGTAGCCAGTACCCACCGGTATCGATTTCAGCGCCAGTGCCAGCAGCCAGACACTGCCGATCATCGCGGCAATGGTGACTGCGCTGGGCAGCAGACGGGAGAAGCCATCGGTGTATTTGAGCCCGATGGCCCAGACCACTTCCAGCAGGCCGGCGGCGAGCAGCAACAACCATGCAGTGGACATCGAATGAACTCCCTGGGGCTGGTTATCCGGCGCGATACTTGTCATAGAGCACGCCGGCGCTGAACAGTGCGGCGATGTCGGCATCCTTGTAATCGAGCGCGCGCACGGTTTCCTCGGTGTGCTGGCCCAGCCACGGCGCGGGTTGGCGGATGGACGTCAGTTCGCCGCTTGATTTGACTGGCAGCCCCAGCGACTTCATGCGGCCGATTTTCGGATGGTCGATCTCAACCACCATGTTGCGTGCCTTGATGTGCGGGTCATCGAGGATCTGCGCGTAGGTGTACACCGGGCCGCCGGGAACCGCGGCTGCATCGAGTTTTTCGACCCAGTGTGCGGTCGGTTTGGTGGCAAACACTTTTTCGATTTCGACTTCCAGCGCGTCGATGTTTTTCAGCCGTGACGGCAGGTCCTTGAAGCGCGGGTCGGTCAGCCATTCCGGCTTGTTGCAGGTGATGGTGCAGAAGTTGTTCCACAGTTTGTTGTTGTTGGCGCCGACGGTGACGTAGCCGTCCTGCGTCTTGTAGGCCTGGTAGGGGGTGGAGCGGCGGTGGCGCGTCCCGGTGGCGGCAGGCTCCTCGCCGCCGCCGAAATACGCGCCGGATTCCCAGTGCGTCCACGCCAGTCCGCCTTCCAGCAGCGAGGTTTCGAGGTACTGACCCTTGCCGCTTTTCAGCTTGCCGATGTAAGCGCCGAGGATGCCGTAGAGCGCGGTGACGCCGCTGGAGATGTCGTTCATGGCGATCCCTACCTTGGCGGGACGCCCGCCGGGGTAGCCGGTCATCATCATGATGCCCGACATGCCCTGGGCAACGATGTCGAAGCCGCCCTTGTGGCCGTAGGGGCCGGTCTGACCGAAACCCGACATCGAGGCATAGATGACGCCGGGGTTGAAGGCGCTGACAGTCTGGTAGTCGATACCGAGTTTTTTGACGACGCCGGGGCGGAAGTTTTCGGTGATGATGTCTGCTTTCGCGGCGAGCTTCATGAAGATTTCCTTGCCGCGCGGATCCTTCATGTTGATGCCGACGCTTTTCTTGTTGCGGTTGAGTACCGCAAAGCAGTAAGACTCGTCGTTGATTTTGGGTTCGAAGCGCCGTGAGCCGTCGCCCTCGGGAAAATTTTCAACCTTGATGACACTGGCACCCATGTCGCCGAGCACCATGGTGCAGTAGGGGCCGGCCATGACAGTGGTCAGGTCGAGTACGGTTACACCTTCCAAGGGTAATGCCATCGATGAGCTCCGTGTAGAGGATGCGGCACCGCGTCAATATGTGAGGCTGGTGTGCGCACTGTGAGGGTGCATTTTATCCCGCGTCAGGCATGCGGGGAATTCATGATTGATCGATGGCGAGTTTTGCGGGGATAATGCGGGTTGAAATACAACAACGCGAGGAGAAGAAACATGAGCCGAGTATTCAAATTGGCCGCTGTTGTGCTGGTGGCTGCACTGGTAGTTCCACTGGCGGCGATTGCACAGAAATACCCTGACAAGCCCGTGCGCGTGGTCATCGTGTTCCCGCCGGGTGGCTCCAACGACGTGACCGGACGCATCGTGTTCCAGAAGATGGCGGAAATCATGGGGCAGCAGTTCATCATCGACAACCGGGGCGGTGCAGCGGGGCAGATCGGATCGGAAATCGTTGCGCAAAGCCCGCCTGACGGCTATACCGTGATGGTGCAGTCCACGACCCATGTCGCCAATGCACATCTCTACAAGAAGCTCAATTACGACGTGCTCAAGGACTTCATCGGCCTCACCCCGCTGGCGCGGCAGGTCGGCATGCTGGTAGTGCATCCGACGATGCCGACCAAGACCGGCAAGGATTTCGTTGCGCTGGCAAAGAAGCGTCCCGGCGAAATTGTCTACGGGTCCGCGGGCAACGGCAGCTTCGTGCATCTTTCGATGGCACTGATGGCGGAAATGGCGAACATCAAGATGATCCATGTGCCGTACAAGGGTGGTGGCCCGGCCGGCACCGCGCTGGTCGGCGGCGAGACCCAGGCCATGCTGGCTACGATCGGTTCGCTGACCCCGCATCTCAAGTCCAAGCGTGTCCGTCCGCTGGGTGTCAGTTCCGACAAGCGCACCACGCAATTCCCGGAAGTGCCGGCGATCGCCGAGTTCGTGCCCGGCTATGAGTTCACTGCATGGGTCGGCAGTTTCGTTCCGGCGGGAACACCCAAGTCGATTGTCGATAGCCTGAATGCTGCCCTTGGCAAGGCACTTGCCGACAAGCAGGTGGCGGCCAAGCTTACGGCGCAGACGCTGGACCCGATGCACATGACGCCGGAAGAATTCGCGGCACGGATCAAGTCCGATTACGACAAGTACGCCAAGGTGGTGAAGATCAGCGGCGCACGCGTCGATTGACCTGACTACGCGTATGGAAAAGCCGGCCTCGCGCCGGCTTTTTTCATGCTTTCGAATTTGAGGACAGGGTGAGAATCGCAGCTATAATCCGCCAGTCCGCTGTCCTGCGGCATTAACCCAAGCGTGGAGATTCCGATGAATTCCTCAGTTTCGCGTGCAATACTGGCGCTGCTGGCGGTCCTGTGCGCGCCTGCCCTGGTGCTTGCCCAGGCTTATCCGTCCAAACCGATCCGGATGATCATTGCCTGGCCCCCGGGCGGTGCCAATGACATTGCCGGTCGCATCGTTGCCCAGAAAATGTCCGACAACCTCGGTCAGCAGGTCATCGTTGACAACCGGGGCGGCGCTTCCGGCATCGTCGGCTCCGACGTGGTGGCCAAGGGTCCGGCTGACGGATATACCTTCATGGTGCATTCCACGACTCATGTGTCGAACCCGCATCTCTACAAGAAAGTGCCGTACGACACGCTGAAGGATTTCACCGGCATTTCCCCGCTGGGTCGCCAGGTCGGCATGTTAGTGGTGCATCCCTCGCTGCCGGTGAAGACGGTCAAGGAATTCATCGAACTTGGCCGCAAGCGGCCCGGTGAACTCACCTATGCTTCGTCGGGCAGTGGCAGTTTCGTGCACCTGGCGATGGCGCAGCTCAACTCGATGACCAAAACCAGGATGATTCACGTGCCCTACAAGGGTGGCGGGCCGGCCGCGATCGCGATTTCTTCAGGCGAAGTCCAGGCGATGACTGCCACGGTGGGTTCGGTGATTCCGCATATCAGCTCCAAGCGGCTGCGCCCGGTCGCAGTGACCTCGGATGATCGCATTCCGCAGTTCAAGGATGTGCCGGCCATTGCCGAAACAGTCAAGGGTTACGAGTTCACGGCCTGGGTCGGTGCGCTGGCGCCTGCAGCCATGCCCAAGCCGATCGTCGACCGCCTCAATGCCGAGATCCAGAAGGCACTGAAGGATAAGATAGTCGCAGATAAGCTCAGCGCGCAGACGCTGGATCCGATGTTCATGACCCCTGAGCAGTTCAACGCACGGCTTAAGTCGGATTACGACAAATACGCCAGGCTGATCAAGGAAACTGGCGCTACCGCCGACTGATCGGTCCCGCGACCACATGTTGAAAAAGCCGGCAGCGATGCCGGCTTTTTTCTTGGCGCTGCGTTGTGGTGTCGCATGCAAATGCGCATAATCTGCCGACCTCGGGCGATTGCCGCATTTCCTTGCTGGAGAACATGATGAATACCTTTCTGACGCGCGCCTGCCTGGCGCTGGCCGCAGCCGTGCTCTGTCCTGCTTTGGCGCAGGCACAGGCTTATCCTTCCAAGTTGGTGCGCGTGGTCATTCCCTGGCCGCCGGGCGGATCGAACGACGTGGTCGGCCGCATCGTCATGCAGAAATTGGGCGAGGCGCTGGGCCAGCAGTTCGTCATCGACAACCGCGGCGGCGCATCGGGTTCGATCGGTGCCGACGTGGTAGCCAAAGCTGCACCCGATGGCTACACCATCATGGTGCATTCGACGACACATGTCGGCAATGCCCACATCTACGGGAAGAAGCTGGCCTATGACACGCTCAAGGATTTCACCGGGGTGGGCATGCTGTCGGCGCAGCCCGGTGTGCTGACCGTGCATCCTTCGCTGCCGGTCAAATCGGTGAAAGAATTCATAGCGCTGGCGAAGGCGCGTCCAGGACAGATCAATTATTCATCGTCGGGTAACGGCAGTGCGCCGCACCTGCAGATGGCGCTGCTGATTTCGATGGCCGGCATTGACATTACCCACGTGCCGTACAAGGGCGGCGCGCCGCAGGTAACAGCGCTGATGGCAGGCGAGACCCAGGCGTCTTTTGCCACGGTCGGCACCGTCATCACCCACATCCGCAACGGCAAGCTGCGGCCATTGGGGTTGGGATCGACCAAGCCGAGCAAGGCCTTGCCGGGTGTGCCCACCATCGCTTCGGCTGGCGTGCCTGGCTACGAGATGAGCCCGTGGATCGGCGTTTTCGCACCGGCTGCGACGCCGAGACCGGTGATCGACCGGCTGAATGCCGAGATCAACAAGGCGTTGGCGCTGCCTGACGTGATCCAGAAGCTCGAGCACACGGCTCTTGATCCGGCACCGGGTACGGTTGACCAGTTTAATGCGGTGCTCAAGTCCGATTACGAAAAATACGGCAAGCTGATCAAATTGACCGGCGCGAAGATTGAATGAGGTGCACCTGACATGGATTTGGGCATCCGCGGCGAATCGGCGCTGGTAATCGGCGCCAGCGAAGGCATCGGTTTTGCCAGTGCACGAGCGCTGCTTGAAGAAGGTGTCGATGTTCTGATCTGTTCGCGCAATGCTGAGAAACTGAAGCGTGCTGCAGCGGGGCTAGAGCAGGTGTCCGGGCGGCCGGTGAAGTGGTTTGCTGCAGATGTGACTGATGCGGCGCAGGTTGCCGCGCTGCAGGAATGGCTCAAGAAAGAGGCGTCCACTCTCGATATTCTGGTCTCCGCGGTCGGCGGCAGCCAACGCGCACTGTTCGGCGAACTGGATGACGACGCCTGGTACGCGAATTACGAATTCAACATCATGGGTACGGTGCGTGCGATCCGCGCTGCACTGGAACCTCTGAAAAAATCGGCGAAGGGTGGGCGCATCGTGATCCTGGGTGCGGCCGGACCGCGCATGCCTTATCCGCACCAGCTGGTTTCGAACGTACACAAGGCCGGTCTGATCGCGATGGTGAAGACGCTGGGAGTCGAATTCAGGCCCTACAACATCCGCGTCAATTCGGTTTCTCCCGGCCGCACGATGACAGGGCTGTGGACCAAACGCATCGATGCGTTGTCCCGGGAACGCGGCGTTCCGGCAGAAGAAATCATTCACGAGTTTTCCCATGAAATCCCGATGGGGCGTTTCGGAGAGCCTGACGAGATCGCGCCGATGGTGGTGTTTCTGGCTTCGCACAAGACCAGTTACGTTACCTGCCAGTCGATCCTGGTCGATGGCGGCATCGCCCGCGGACTGGTCTGAAATACCGCCTGCCACGGGTGTCCGTATCGTGGCCACCGGAAGGGTTCTACGGGTTGCCGTGAATGCCTGTTTTCGGCATGATCGGACGCTGCTCGTAGTGCCGCATCTGCGCGGCCATTTCATTACTGCCCGAGGAACCAAAGCATCATGTATGACCTGCAACTGACGCCCGAACAGATCGAATTCCGTGATGCCCTGCGCGATTTCGTCAATCAGGAACTGAAACCCGCAGCCATCGATCCCAAGCGGCTGGAGCCGTTCGAGAAACCGCTGATGACGGATTTTCTCGACCAGATGTCGCAGATGGGCTTGCGCAGCCTGGCTTTGCCAGAGGAGGCCGGTGGCGCTGGAGCCGACCTGTTGACGTCCTGCGTGCTGCTCGAAGAAATCGCAGTCGGCGATGTCGACCTCGCCGTGGTGCTGGGCGAGACATCGCTGCTCGCGCGCGCGGTGCACGCAGCGATGAGCGATGATCAGCGCAAGCGCTGGATGGGCAAATTCGAGGGCGGTGACCGTTTTCACATGGCGCTGATCGCACGGGATGCCGATATCGGTCGCGGCTGGAGCTATCACCAGGAACTGTCCGAAGAGGATGCCCCGGCCGGAACGCCGGAAGTTTCAGCCAAGCGGGACGGCAAGGGCTGGGTGATCAATGGGCTGGCGCCGTTCGTGTCGAATGCGCCGGTGGCCGGACTGTTCATTGTCCAGGCCAGGGCCGAGGACGGTTCCGGCGGCGTTACCGTGCTGATCGGCAGTGACGCCAAAGGCGTGTCGATTGATGAGGAATTGCCGGCTTTCGGTGACGGCGGAGCCCACGCACGCTGGGGGCATGGCGCCATCGCTGCGGTGAAACTCGACGGCTGCAAGGTCGGGCCGGAGGATGTGATTGCCGACGATGCGGCGCGCCGCCTGTTGCATGGTGATCTGCATGCCCGCCGCATGACGCAGATGACTGCGATCAATATCGGCGTGTCGCGTGCAGCCTACGAAGCGGCCGTTGATTACGCCAAGATGCGCTGGCAGGGCGGTCGCCACATCGTCGAACACCAGGCCATCGGCATGAAGCTTGCCGATGTCGCGATCCAGCTCGAAGCGGCGCGTGGATTGGCTCTGAAAGCCGCCTATGTCGCAGATCATCCCGAGGCGGTGCATGAACGCAGCATCAACGACCTGCCGTGGCATGTCGTGGCACGCAGTTTCGCGGCGGAGAACCTGCACCGCGCGACCCTGGAGGCCACCGAGTGCTTTGGCGCGATGGGCGTAATGCGTGATATGCCGCTGCAGAAATACGTGCACGATACCCTGGTGCTGAAGCATTCGCTGGATGCTGATCTGGCTTCGCCGCTGGTAGTGGCGGAGGCCGTGGCCGGTTATCAGCGCTGACTTTAAGTATTATCAGTAAGTATCTGATTTAAAATAATATATTGAGGTAAAAGAATGGATTTTTCGCTGAATGAAGAGCAGCGCCACTGGCAGATGGAAGCCCGCAAGTTCGCTGAAGAGGAAGTGCGTCCGATCTCGCTGGCGCGTGACCAGATTGCCGACCCCAAAGCCACCTTTGACTGGGCCATCATCAAGCGGGGATCGGAACTGGGGTTCCGCACCCTGGCGGTACCCAAGGAATGGGGTGGTCATGAGGCCGACTTCGTGACCCAGGCGCTGGTGATGGCCGAACTGGCCAGGGGCGACAGTTCGGTGTCCAAGACCTTCAGCCAGTGCTGGAAATGGAGCCACCTGATCGCGGCCTCCTGCACCAAGGACCAGAAAGAGCGTTTCCTCAAACCCTTCATCGCCGACCATGGTTTCGTCCTCGGCAAGGGCGGTACCGAGGCCAACGCCGGATCCGACAACCGCATGCCGCCGGAAAATGACCCCAAGGCGGGCTGGAAACTGCGTGCCGAGCGCCAGGGTGACGAGTGGATACTCAATGGCACCAAGATGTTCATCGCCAATGGCAGCGTGGCAAAACTCTTTTTCGTTGACGCCCGCACCAATCCCGACGCCAACATCCGCGAAGGCAGTACCATGTTCATGATCCCGCGCGACACGCCGGGTTTCCGTATCGGCAAGGTGTTCAACAAGCGCGGCTGGCGTTTCTACCAGAACGGCGAACTGATATTTGAAAACGCCCGCGTGCCGCATGCCAACGTGGTGGGCGAAGTCAACGGCGGGGTCAAGGCACGCGCCACCGACAAGACCGAGTTCGGCGATCTCGAGCTCGCTGCCAATGCGCTGGGCATCTGCGATGACGCGGTCGGCATGGCCATGGACTACGCGCGCAACAACCGCCGCGCCGGCAAGCTGGTGATCGACCACCAGCTGGTGCAGTTGCGGCTCAACGAGATGTACATGTTGACCGAGGCGCTGCGCTCATTCGTGCTGCGCACGGCCTGGGAGCGCGACCGCAAGATGCCGGACCTCGGCAACAACGTGCTGGTGATGAATTACTCGCAGGAAGTGGTGCAGCGGGTGACGCGCGCCAACATGGAAGTCCACGGCCCCGAAGGCTGCATGATGCATGCCCGCGTCGACAAGCTGGTGCGCGATGCTCTGGTATGGACACACCTTGCGGGTGATACCGTGCAACGCGTGAAGGTGATCAAGCGGTTGCCTCTTACGTTGGGCGGCTGATAACCAGCAGTGCGGGGCATGCGCGTTGTCGCGTGCTCCGTGTTGCGGGTTCGAGTCAGTACAGTTTGGCGGTAATTCCCTCGACCATCGCGTTGAGGGTGTCGAATACCTGAACGCCGGCGGCTTCCAGCGCCGCACGCTTGGCCGCGTAGCCGCCGTGGCTGCCGTAGGTCAGCGCGCCGGCATGACCCATCGCGACACCCTCCGGTGCGGTGCGTCCCGCGATCAGCGCGAACACCGGTTTTGTGAAAGCATGGGTTTTCAGCGCGGCAGCGAAATCCTCTTCGTCGTAGCCGCCGATCTCGCCGATGATCAGCAGCGCGCGGGTCTGTTCGTCGGCGGCATAAAAGGGCACCAGGTCGGAATAGCGTGTGCCCTTGACCGGGTCACCGCCCACGCCGATCCAGACTGAAGTGCCGACGCCGCGCTGCGCCAGCCGGTAGCCGGACTCGTAGGACAGCGTGCCCGACTTGGACATCAGGCCCAGCGGCCCCGACTTCAGTGACACATCCGGCAGGAAACCGAGCTTGGCAGATTCAGCGACAGCCATGCCCGGTGTTGAGCCCCCGATCCACAGTACGCCGGCTTCCTGGGTCAGTCGCTTCGCTTTCAGGGCGTCGTGCACTGGCATGCCTTCGGTCGGCGTGACGATCATCTTGATGCCGGCGGCGACCGCGTCGCGCATGGCATCGAGCAGGTCATAGGCACCGACCAGGGCAACACTGACTTTTGCGCCGGTGGCCTGGACGGCGCTGGCGCAGTCGGCAAACAGCGGAATGCCGTTGATTTCCCTGACCTCTTTGGTCGGGGACACACCACCGACCAGGTTGGTGCCGTA
The DNA here is from genome assembly GCA_038144955.1 of Burkholderiales bacterium. Lineage (GTDB taxonomy): Bacteria > Pseudomonadota > Gammaproteobacteria > Burkholderiales > SG8-41. The sequence continues at coordinate 28,872 of JAYQOT010000026.1, forward strand.
TTCGCGCATCAGCCGGCTGTGCAGGCGTCCGGCGCGGCCGCTGATGCCCTGCAGGATCACCGGCGTGTGGCGGGTGATGCGCGGTGAGATCATCAGCGTTGTTCCTTCAGGTGCCTGCGCACCTCGGCGAGAGCCGCGTCGAGGTCGTCATGTAGCGGAATGCCGGCATCCGCTAGCACCGAACGCGCCGTTTCCATGCCGTTGCCGACCAGGCGCGCGACCACCGGCATTTTGAAATCCGGCACTGCCTGCAGCGCGCTGACCAGCAGTTTTGAGAATTCACCGAGTTCGGTGATACCGGCAAAGATATTGATCAGCAGCACCCTGACCCTGCGGCCTTCGCACATCCAGTGCAGGACGTTGACCAGGCGCTTGATTTCGCCGCGCAGTCCGCCGGTGCGGATGTCGAGGAAGTTGTAGGGCTTCAGGTCGGAAGCACGCATTTCGTCGATCAGCATCATCGACAGGCCGGCACCGGTGGTGAGCAGCGCGATTTCGCCTTCGGGATCAACCACCACATAGTCGCAGCCGTGGGCATCCTTGAGCGCGGTTTCAAGGTAGGGGCTGGACTTGCGGTTCAGAAATTCACGCTGCGCGGCCTGGCGGGGCAGAGCGGAGTCATCAGTGACGAATTTGGCGTCGCCGGCAATCCAGCTGCCGTCGGGGCGTACAAACAGCGGGTTGATTTCTACCAGCAGCGCTTCCTCAGCGACAAAGGCCCGGGCCATTGCGCGACCGGCCAGCGCCAGCGCGCTTCCGGCAGGTCCTCCGACAGTTGCCGCGAGTCTGTCGACCGCTGCAGAGATGGATTCGGCATCCGGCGCAGAGGTGGACACCTGCAACGCATCCTTGGGCAGGGACTCAACATCCATGCCACCTTGTGCGGTCATGATGATGCGCACGCCGGCAACTGCCGGGTCAAGCATGATGCCGATATAGGCTTCGCTGGCATCGGCAACCTGCTGCTCGACGCGCACCTCCTTCACGGTCCGGCCCCTGAGCTGCTGTCCCAGCATCGATGCGGTCCGGCTGCGTACTTCAGCGGGCGTTGCTGCTTTCTGGATCAGTCCGGCCTTGCCGCGGCCGCCGGCGGTGATCTGGCCTTTGACCACCCAGGGTCCGGGAGGTAATCGCGGCTGGCGTGCAGGGTCGGTGATTACGCAACCGGCCGGTACGGGGATGCCGTGGGCGGCAAGCAACTGCTTGGCGTCATGCTCGAGCAGATACATGGTCTATTGCAGACGGGTGTGCAACGGGAAGGCAGGGTGAATCAGGCTGGCACCTCGATGTCAACCAG
>JAYQOT010000027.1:0-27842 GCA_038144955.1 Burkholderiales bacterium
GGGCATCGCCATCCCGGCCTGACGGAAATCCTGCAGCGTGGCCGTCAACCGCGATTCGCTGCGTTGCTGCCGGCGCAGCAGGCGATAAAAAGCGCCGAACACGTCCTCCCACAAACCGGAACTGTCCGGCAACGTTTCCGGCTGCGGGTCCTTAAGCCAGCTCGAAAGTCGTGAGAGGTGGCTGACATGATGTAGCAGCATGAGCAGCAGCAGGAATGCGAAAACGGCATAGGCCGAGGCCTTTCCGGAAGCGAGCCACGTCAGCCCGGCTATCCCCAGCGCACCCGCAAAGCGGAATAAAAAACCTTTCCAGATTTCGTTCACGACTGTGATTTCGTTGCCTGCTGCGGCGATTGTCGCACAGCAGGACCGGGTCAATTACCGGAAAACCGGTAACCGGAACTGCGCACGGTCTGGATCAGACTGTCGTGCCCTGACGGCTCAAGTGCCTTGCGCAGACGGCGGATATGCACATCGACCGTGCGCTCCTCGACGAACACATGATCGCCCCAGACCTGATCAAGCAGCTGGATTCTCGAATAGACGCGATCAGGATGGGTCATGAAAAAATGCAGCAACCTGAATTCAGTCGGTCCGAGCTGCAGCAACGAACCATTTCCGGTGACGCGATGTGATGCCGGATCAAGCTGCAGCCCGGCAATCTCAACCATGTCATCGGTGGCCTGCGGCGTTCTCCTGCGCAATACCGCCTTGACCCGGGCATTGAGTTCTCTCGGCGAAAACGGTTTGGTGATGTAGTCATCGGCACCCGTTTCCAGCCCCGCCAGCTTGTCCTGCTCCTCGGCCCGGGCCGTCAGCATGATCAGCGGCACTGCTTGCGTCCGCTTGTCGTTACGCAACCGACGCGCGAATTCGATACCGTTGATCCCGGGCAGCATCCAGTCGAGCACGATCAGGTCGGGCAACTCGTCGCGCACCATGCGCAACGCCTGCTCCGCTGAGTCGGCGCGCAGGGTCCGATGTCCCGCCATTTCCAGATTGCAGGCCACCAGCTCCTGGATGGCCGGCTCGTCTTCCACTACCAGTATCGTCGCTGACATGGGTATGCGCGGGGATCGAAGGTTCTGCTGTGACGACAAATATTATGACGCTGTTGTTACAGCACCATGACAACGCCGTGGTGCCCCCACCCAGACCCATGATTTTCATCAATATTTTGGTATCCCGACAGCCTCGGTTATGATGCACGTCTGCAATTCATGCCGTCTTTCCGCGTCCCCATCCACACCATGCCCGGTCTCAGCAAAAACGTGCCCCAACCCACTGAAATCACACTGCATCAGGCCTCGCACCTGCTCGAAATCTCGTTTGCCGACGGCAAGACTTTTCGCCTGCCTTGCGAGTTTCTGCGCGTTTTCTCCCCTTCGGCGGAAGTGCGCGGTCACGGTCCCGGACAGGAAGTCCTGCAGACCGGAAAACGCAATGTCGGAATCACCGCCATCGAACCGGTCGGGCAGTACGCGATCCAGCTGCGTTTTTCCGATGGCCACGATACCGGCATTTATTCCTGGGACCTGCTCTACGACTACGGTGTGGCGCAGGAGGAAATGTGGCAGCAGTATTTACAGCGCCTGCAGGAAGCCGGTGCATCGCGCGACCAGGCCTGACCGTCCAGCACTTCTTTCCCCGATGAAAACCACCGATTTCGGATTCAGCAAAGTTGCCGAGGAGGAAAAGGCCCGCAAGGTCGCCGATGTATTCGACTCGGTCGCTGATCGCTATGACGTGATGAACGACCTGATGTCGGCAGGGCTGCACCGAGTGTGGAAACGCTTTGCGGCCGAACAAAGCCTGACGCGGCCAGGGGATACCGTGCTCGACGTCGCCGGCGGCACTGGCGACCTGACGCGACTGTTCGCGCAGCGTGTGGGTAGTAACGGTCGCGTCATCACCACCGACATCAATGCACAGATGCTCCGCCGCGGCCGTGACCGCCTGCTGGATTCCGGTCTGATGGTGCCGGCCGCGCAATGCGACGCTGAAAAACTGCCATTTGCCGACCGCTCATTCGATTGTGTTTGCGTTGCTTTCGGTCTGCGCAACATGACGCACAAGGACGTGGCACTGGCTGAAATGACCCGGGTACTGCGCCCCGGTGGCCGGCTGCTGGTGCTCGAATTCTCCCGCGTCTGGCAGCCGCTGGCGCCGCTCTACGACGCCTATTCCTTCCAGGTCTTACCGCGGCTGGGAAAACTGGTGACAAATGACGCCGACAGTTACCGCTACCTCGCGGAATCGATACGCATGCATCCGGACCAGGAGACGCTGAAACAGATGATGGAACGTGCGGGACTGGAGCGCGTCGAATACTTCAATCTTGCGGCCGGTGTTGTCGCCCTGCACCGCGGCATCAGTTTTTAGCCTGACACCCCGGCCGCGCCGTCCATGAATTGTTTTAAGTAATTGATTATATTGATATTTTAGTTATGTCAGCAATGCAGCCCGCCGCTATAATGCGCGGGTTCGTGATCTTCGGAGGAGTCCATGAAAAAATTTTTCGCAGCCCTGATCGTGTTGTTCAGCGTCGCCCTGATCGCAGAGGATGCCGAGGCACGCCGCATGGGCGGAGGCAAGAACATCGGCACACAGCGCAACGTGCAGCAGCAGACCGCACCCAAAGCGCCGGCACAGCAACAGCAGTCCCAGCAAGCAGCCGGCACACCGGCACAACAACCCGCCGCTGCTGCAACCGGCAATAAATGGATGGGACCGCTGGCCGGTCTCGCGCTGGGCGCGGGCCTGATGGCACTCTTCATGAACAACGGCATCGCCGGCGCACTCGCCGGACTGCTGCTGATTGCCGCCGTGGCCGGACTGGCCGTGCTCGCATTCCGCGCATTGCGCGGACGGGCGCAAAATGCGCCGTTGCAATACGCAGGCAACCAGCCGGGACCGGCTGAAATGCCGGTCTCCGGTGCTGCCCCGCACTCGATTGCGGCAACAGCAGGCCGCTGGCCGGCAGATTTTGATGCCACTGATTTCATCCGTCATGCGCGCAGGAATTTCGTACGGCTGCAGGAACTGCATGACGCGCGCGACAGCACCGGGCTGGCCGATTTCCTCACGCCCGACCTGCTCGAAGACGTGCGCAGTCAATGGCAAGCCGAAGGCCAGACCACCGGTAAAACCGACGTGGTTACGCTGGAGTCCGAGGTACTCGAAGTGGTCACCGAGGGGTTGCTCTACATCGTCAGCGTGCGCTTCTCCGGCCTGATCCGCGAAACTGCGGATGGCGAAGCACAGCCCTTTGCTGAAATCTGGCACCTCGAGAAACCGCTGCGCGGCAACACCGGCTGGCTGGTGTCCGGCATCCAGCAACTCTGAGTGGCAGCGCCTTCCAGCATGTTCGATGCACTGGCAGGCGCTCCCCTCAATCATCTGCTGCGCGCCAACTCCTGGGCACGCGAAGCACTCCAACCCCACGCCGGCAAGGTCGCGTGTTTCCGCTGCCTGCCGTTCGAAACCCGTCTTGCCGTACTCGACAACGGCGAAGTCGCTGCAGCAGCGGCGAACGCAACACCTGATGTCACGCTGACCCTCACCCCCGGGCTGATGCTGCGCGCAGCGGCACGCGATAACGGCCTGTGGCGCGAAATCGGCGTCGAGGGCGATACCGCGCTCGGCACCGTCATCCACCGCTTGTGGCGCGATCTGCAATGGGATGTTGAGGAAGACCTGTCGCGGGTGTTCGGCGATATCGCCGCCCACCGCATGACCGACTCCGGGCGCACACTGCAGCGCTGGGCGCAGTCCGGCAGTGACAACCTGGCGCGTTCATTCACCGAATACTGGACTGAAGAACAACCGCTGATCGTCGCGAAATCCGACGTGTTGCGCTTCAATGCCGACGTCGACCGGCTGCGCGACGACCTCGCGCGGCTTGAAAAACGCATACAGGGACTGGCAGGTCGCTGAAGGCCGCACCCGGAGGTGGTGGCTGCCGGTTAAAATGCACGGGTGAACCTCCTCCGCCTGCTGAAAATCATCCGCGTCGCACTGCGCTTCGGGCTCGACGAGTTCATGCTCGGCCACGAACGTGTGCGCGCGCTGCGCATCATCACCGGCCGGCTGCTGTTCTGGCGTGACCTGGACGCGCCGCGGGCGGAGCGCCTGCGCCGCGCACTGGAAACGCTGGGACCGATCTTCGTCAAGTTCGGCCAGGTGCTGTCGACCCGCCGCGACCTGATTCCTGCCGACATCGCCGAAGAACTCGCCAAGCTGCAGGACCGGGTGCCACCGTTCCCGGGCGCGGATGTCGAACGCATACTCGCCAAGGCCTATGGCAAGTCACCATCCACGGTATTTGCAAAGTTTGACCAGACACCGATCGCCAGCGCGTCGGTCGCGCAGGTGCACATCGCGCTGCTGCAGGACGGCACCGAAGTCGCGGTCAAGGTGCTTCGTCCCGGCATTGCCGACGTCATCGCCAAGGATGTCGCGTTGCTCGACGCCGGCGCCCTGCTGCTGGAACTGCTGTGGTCGGACGGCAAGCGCCTGAAACCGCGCGAGGTGGTCGCCGAATTCGCCCGCCATCTCGAGGACGAACTCGACCTGATGCGCGAAGCGGCGAACGCCAACCAGCTGCGGCGCAATTTCCTCGACTCGCCGCTGCTGGCAGTACCCCTGGTGCACTGGGATTACTGCTCGACCCAGGTGATGGTGATGCAGCGCATGCGCGGCACGCCGGTATCCGCAGTGGACGAACTGCGCGCTCAGGGCGTGGATATCCCCAAGCTCGCCCGCGCCGGCGTCGAGATTTTCTTCACCCAGGTGTTCCGCGACGGCTTCTTTCACGCCGACATGCATCCCGGCAACATCCTTGTCACACACGAAGGCCAGTACGTCGCGCTCGATTTCGGCATCATGGGCACACTCACCGACACCGACAAGCATTACCTCGCGCGCAATTTCATCGCCTTTTTCCGCCGCGATTACCGCCGGGTTGCCGAAGCCCACATCGAGTCGGGCTGGGCGCCGCCGGGCACCCGGGTCGACGAGTTCGAAACGGCGATCCGCGCGGTGTGCGAGCCGATATTCGACAAGCCGCTGAAGGAAATCTCTTTCGGCAAGGTGCTGCTGCGCCTGTTCCAGACTTCGCGCCGCTTCAACATCGAGATCCAGCCCCAGCTGGTGCTGCTGCAGAAAACCCTGCTCAACATCGAGGGGCTGGGCCGCGACCTCGACCCCGATCTGGATCTGTGGAGCACCGCCAAGCCCTATCTGGAACGCTGGATGTCCGAACAGGTCGGCTGGCGCGGGCTCGTGCGACGCATCGGCGATGAACTGCCTTTCTGGAGCGAGTTTCTGCCGCAGCTGCCGCGCCTGGTGAACCGTTACCTGCAGCGCGAACAGGATTCAGCCCTGCTGGAAGAGCTGCGCGCCCTGCGCAGCCAGCGCCACAGCCAGATCATGCTGCTGGGCATCATCGTCCTGTCGCTGCTGACCATGCTTCTTGCCATCCTGCTGCGGTAGGACAGCTTGTCTCGCTATAATCGCGCGCAATCCCGTCGGAGAATCCAGTGCTGCTGACATTTGTCGTTCTTTATCTCCTGGTTTCCATCGCCATCGGCATCGTCGCAGCGCTGCGCGTGCATACCGCCAAGGACTTCATCGAGGCCGGCCGCTCGCTGCCTTTTTACGTGGTCACAGCGACGGTTTTTGCGACCTGGTTCGGTTCGGAAACCGTGCTGGGCATCTCCTCGACATTCATCAAGGAAGGCCTAGGCGGCATCGTTTCCGATCCCTTCGGGTCCAGCCTGTGCCTGATCTTCGTCGGTCTTTTCTTCGCGGCCAGGCTCTACCGGATGAACCTGCTCACGATCGGCGACTACTATCGAGTGCGCTACAACACTGCCGCCGAGGTTCTGGTCAGTGTCGCCATCGTGATTTCCTATCTCGGCTGGCTTTCTGCGCAGATCGTCGTCATCGGCCTGGTTTTCAACGTCGTGACAGAAGGTGCGGTGTCGATGCAGTGGGGAATCGTCATCGGCGCACTGGTGGTGGTCATCTACACCCTGTGGGGTGGCATGTACTCGGTGGCATGGACGAACTTCGTGCAGATGGTGGTCATCATCATCGGCCTGTTCTATATCGCATGGATCGTCGCCGACAAGGCCGGCGGGGTCTCCGCAGTGGTTGCCCATGCCGATGCCGCCGGCAAGCTCGCTTTCTGGCCGAATCCGGAACCCAGGGACATTCTGGCCTTTATCGCGGCGGCCATCACCGTGATGCTGGGATCCATCCCCCAGCAGGATGTCTTTCAGCGGATCAATTCGTCACGCACGGAGAAAATCGCAGTCTATGGATCGGTGCTCGGCGGAACGTTGTATTTCTTTTTTGCATTTGTTCCGATCTTCCTCGCATATTCGGCCTTTTTGATCGACCCCAAGATGGTCAACGAGCTGATGGGCAAGGATCATCAGCTGATTCTGCCCACGCTGATTCTCAAAGAAACCCCCTTGTTCGCGCAAATCATTTTTTTCGGTGCCCTGTTATCCGCTGTGATGAGCACCGCCAGCGGCACCCTGCTTGCGCCTTCGGTCACATTCACCGAGAACATCCTCAAACACATCATCCAGAAAGACTTTACCGATCACCAGATGCTGCGTGCGATGCGGATCGTGGTCGCGTGCTTTGCGGTTATCGTGACACTGTTCTCCCTGAATACCGAAGCCACGATCTACCAGATGGTGGTCGGCGCCTACAAGGTGACTCTTGTCTCGGCGTTCATCCCTCTGGTCTGCGGCCTCTACTGGCGACCGGCGACGACGCAGGGCGCACTGGCTGCGATTACGGGGGGTTTCCTGACCTGGGTCCTGCTCGAACTGATCGCACCTGATGCGCTGGTGCCACCGCAGCTTGCGGGGCTGTGCGCAAGCGCCCTGGGCATGATCGCCGGATCGTTGCTGCCGCAACGGATCGGCCGACGCCACCCGGGCTGACATCCGGCAACTTTCTGTGCGGCCGCATTACATACGCTGGGGATTGTTCGTCCTGCTCGCGGTCAACTCGGCAATCTATGCCTTTTTCGGGAGATTGTCGGAAGCCATCGATTCGCTGGCATGGTATGCGCTGCTCGTGCTTTTTGAAATCGAGGCGCACCGCCCTGCGCAAGGCTGGCGGACAGGCACGCGCTGGCTGCTGACATTGTTGCGGCTGGCCGCAGCCGCAGGCATCGCTGTCGCTGCCATCGCCTATCTGCGGGAAAGGGAATGGCTCGATGCCATCAACGTCCTGATGTGGATCGGCGTAGTCATCATATTGGAGATTGAGGTGCGGCTTTCGCCAAGGGACGAAAGCATCCGGCGCCATATACCGGTTGTTTCATATGCACTATATGCAGGACTGGCGCTCGTTGCTGCGACATGGCTGTCCCAGGGTGACTGGCTGGACGCATACGATGCCTTGCTCTGGATAGCGGCGTTTGCACTGATCGAAATGAATTTGCTGAAGCATTTCTCACGCCCGGCGTGACAGGTTTGCCACCAGGCGACGACCGCATCACTCGACGGAATTCCCCGATCTAGGAAAACTGCAGGCGGAAAGCGTCAGCGAATCGTGAAAGGTCGCTTTGCGGCAACAGGTTGATTCCTGCGGCCGCCTTCCGCCCGCCCCCGGTGGAAAAGGCAAGGCACAGTTCATCGGCTCCAACCGGCCGGTTGCGTGGAGCACGCACACTCACAGCATACCCGCCGGGTTTTTGCACCAGCACGGCGTGTGCCCTTTGCGGATCTGCATGCGCAAGCCGGTTGCCGAACACGCCATTGACGCGCCGGCTCCACGACGCATCCGGCAGCACATACAACGCTGCCGCATCGGTTGCGAATTCCGGCAAGACGTCCTCTGCGCGCGCCAGATCCTCCGCCCCCGCGTTCTTCAGCACTTCAAATACCGGCTCGTCGAAGATGAAATGCCTCGGATCGCGGTACGGTGCGATGGTGCGATAGAGATCGGCTGGCGGATAATGCAGATCCTCCACCGTATCTCCATAAGCGTTGTAGTTGATCGCCTCGCCCAGTTCATGCAAGCGGGCGAGTTCGGTGTGATCGAGCTGCAGCGGCTGTGCCGCGCGTACCGCTGATTCGACCAGGTTGTCGCCGAATGCCGCAACCACCGCCCACAGCCGGTATTTCCCTGACAGGTGACGGTCCACCAGCAGGCTTGTACAGACGTCCGGCGCGGTATCAATGTGGGCCTCGAATGCCGGATGGCGGGGAATGTCACCTGCGGCATGATGATCGAAATAGCGGATGTTCGCGCCGGCATCGAGCGCACGCTGTACCGCCGCGGCATTGGCGCGCAGCGACACGTCGAGCACCGTCAGCATGTCACCGGAACCGGCGTCGACGCGTCCAACCAGGCCGGTATCGCGCTTGACGCCGGTCACCAGCTCGGCATCGCAAGGTGTCTCGAGCCGCAGCTGGTGCAGGGCACAGATGCCATCAGCGTCGCCGTTGAAGATGTCGTAGAATTTCATGGATGTTGCCGGAATTCAATTTTGCTTCCGCGCCGCGCGGCCATCGCCTCGCCGCCCTCGCCGCGCTAGCTTACAGTCTGGTCATCGTCTATGCCAGCCTGCAACCCTTCACCGGCTGGCGTCTACCCCTGCAGCCTTTCGGCAAATTCATCCTCGATTCATGGCCACGCTGGATCACCATCGAGGACATCCTCTTCAACTTCATCGCCTATGTCCCTCTCGGATTCCTGCTCGCGATGTCTCTGCACAGGCAGCGTGGGGCGCTGCCGGCAGTACTGCTGTCATCACTGACCTGCTTCTCGCTCAGCGTAATACTCGAATCTGTTCAACAATACCTCCCTGCGCGTTTCGCCTCAAACGTCGACCTGCTGGTCAACAGCACAGGCGGGGCAGTCGGTGCGCTGATTGCCCCGTTGTTTTCCCCTCATCAGCGCCTGGGGCAAGCCCTCTCCCAGTTGCGTTACCGCTGGTTTGAGGGCGGTCCGCGCGGTGATATGGTGCTGGTACTTGCCGGACTCTGGCTAGTTGCGCAACTGCACGTCCCGCTGATTGCCTTCGGTTACGGTGATTTGCGCGGCACTTTTGGCTTCAGTGCGTTGTTCCCTCATGCAGCAGACTCGTATTTGGTGGCCGAAGCCGGCGTGGTATTACTGAATGTGGCCGGTCTCGGCCTGTTGCTGGCCTCCGCATCGCGCAGCACTGATATCGGGTACTGGCGCACATTGGTACTGCTGATTGCCGGCGCCTGTGTACTGAAAACCGCAGCGGCCATGCTGCTGCTAGACGCCTCACGACCGTGGAGCTGGTGGACGCCGGGACTGGGTGTGGGGATTGCCGCGGCCTTGCTGGTACTGCCGCTGCTCAACCGGCTGTCACACCGGGGACGCAGTGCAGCAGCCCTGCTGGCCCTGATTGCTGCGGTCGTGCTGGTCAACAGCATGCCGGAAAACCCGTATCGCCCCACTCCCACACACCTGCTGGCAGGCAGGGTCAGCCACTTCCTCAGCTTTGCCGCCATGCTGCGCGCGCTGTCCGACCTCTGGCCTTTCCTTGCCGCGCTGTTCCTGCTGTTCAGCCTGCCGTGGCGGCACGCGGCCGACAATGAATGACCATGGAGTATTGAAATGAAAAACCCCCGATCCGCCGCTCCAACCCTCGACAGCCTGCGCCGCGAGCTGCGACGCTTCGCTGACGCGCGCGACTGGGGACAGTTCCACACGCCGAAAAACCTGGCAATGGCACTCAGCGTCGAAGCCGCCGAACTGCTGGAATGCTTCCAGTGGCTGACCCCGGAACAGAGTGCCAGACTCGCCGCCAACGACCGACGCGCTGTCGAAGAGGAAGTCGCCGACGTGCTGCTCTACCTGCTGCGCCTGTCCGACGTCCTCGACATCGACCCGCTGCAGGCGGCCCGGCGCAAGATGAAACTCAACCGGCGCAAATATCCGGTGGCGCTCTCGCGTGGTTCGGCGCGCAAATACTCACGACGCTGAGAACTGCGTGCGGCGGTTATAATCGCGGTTGATATCCCTCTCACCATTACAATGAGCCATTACAAACATCATGTGTTTTTCTGCTGCAACCAGCGCGAAGGCGGCGCCCGCTGCTGTTGCGAACACGATGCGCAGGCCATGCGTGATTACGCCAAGCAGAAGGTCAAGGAACTGAAACTCTCCGGTCCCGGCAAAGTGCGCATCAACCAGGCAGGATGCCTGGACCGCTGCGATGAGGGGCCGGTAATCGTGGTCTATCCGGAGGCGGTGTGGTACACCTATGTCGATCATGAAGACATCGATGAAATCATCAGCGAGCACCTGCAGAACGGCCGCGTTGTCGAACGCCTGAAAATCTGATTCCGCACCACAGCGGAACACGGGCTGCTGCCCGGAGTCACACAGCAAGTCTCCCATGTTCAATGCCCGTTTTTTTCATGTCCACCACTGAATCCCGAGCGATGTCACCGTCAACATTGCAACGCCTCACCATTGCCGGCCCGGCTGGTGAGCTTGAAACCGACATCAATGCCCCGACGACTCCGCCGCGTGGAATCGCGCTGATCGCCCACCCCAATCCCGTGCAGGGCGGCACCAAGGACAACAAGGTGGTCACCACGCTGGCGAAAACCTTCTTCGGCCTCGGTTACGTCGCCGTGCGGCCGAATTTCCGCGGCGTTGGTGCAAGCGCAGGCAGTTTTGACGAGGGTCGCGGTGAAACCGACGACCTGCTCGCCGTCGCGCAACATCTGCACACGCAGTACGGCGAGTTGCCGATGCTGCTGGCGGGATTTTCATTCGGTGCTTTCGTGCAGACCAGGGTTGCGCAGGCGCTGAAAGCCGAGCGGCTGGTACTGGTCGGGCCGGCGGTCAACCGTTTTCCTGCAGTGGCGGTGGCTTCGAACACGCTGGTAATCCACGGCGAAGTCGACGACGTCGTTCCGCTCTCCGCAGTGCTCGACTGGGCGCGGCCGCAACAGCTGCCGATCGTGGTGGTACCCGGCGGTGAACATTTTTTCCACGGCAAGCTGCACCTGCTGGCGGGCATCGTGCGTCAGCACTGCGCATGAGCGCGATCGCCCCGCTGTCCGCTGCCGGGCTGCGCAAATCGTACGGCACGCAGGAAGTGGTCTGCGGTGTCGATTTTGCGCTGCAACCCGGTGAGTGTTTCGGCCTGCTCGGCCCCAACGGCGCCGGCAAGACCACCACGCTGCGACTGTGCCTGGGCCTGACCGATCCCGACGCCGGCACCATCACCACCTTGGGACATGCGGTACCTGCACAAGCGCGCGAGGCACGGCAGCGCATCGGCGTGGTACCGCAGTTCGACAACCTCGACCCGGATTTCACCATCCGCGAGAACCTGCTGATCTTCGGCCGCTATTTCGACATTTCCGACGCGCAGATCAATTCGCGCATTCCCGACCTGCTCGATTTCGCCGGTCTCGCATCACGTGCAGAAGCCCGCATCCAGACCCTTTCCGGCGGCATGAAGCGCCGGCTGACACTGGCCCGCGCACTGATCAACGATCCGGAACTGGTATTCCTCGACGAGCCGACCACCGGTCTCGATCCCCAGGCGCGGCACGTGATCTGGGACCGGTTGCGCAACCTGCTGAAGCAGCGCAAGACGCTGCTGCTGACCACCCACTTCATGGAGGAAGCCGAGCGACTGTGCCAGCGGGTGGCGATCATGGACCACGGCCGCATCATCGCCGAAGGCGCACCTGACGACCTGATCGAACAGCACATCGAGCCGCAGGTGGTCGAAGTCTATGGCGAAAGCGCGCCGGACTGGGCCGAGAAGCATGGCCGCGCGATGTCCGAACGCTGCGAAGCCACCGGCGAGACCGTCTTCTGCTACGCGCACGATCCCGCGCCGCTGATCAGCGACCTCGACAGCCGCAGCGGCCTGCGCTACCTGCACCGCCGCGCCAATCTCGAGGACGTATTTCTCAAGCTCACAGGTCGGGAACTGCGCGACTGACATGATCAAAAAGCACTGGACACCACCACAGTTCAGCATGCGCTTCGTCCACGTGTGGCGGCGCAATTTACTGGTATGGCGCAAGCTCGCGATCCCGTCGATGCTGGGCAACCTCGCCGACCCGCTGCTCTACATGTTCGGCCTCGGCTACGGCCTCGGCCGCATGCTGAACGACGTCGGCGGCATGTCGTACATCGGCTTTCTTGCTGCCGGCATCGTCTGCTCGAGCACAATGATGAGCGCCTCGTTCGAAGCCATGTATTCGGGATTCTCGCGCATGCACGTGCAGAAGACCTGGGATGCCATACTCAACGCGCCGCTGACGCTGGATGACGTGGTGCTGGGCGAACTGGTGTGGGCGGCGAGCAAGAGCTTTCTTTCCGGCAGTGCCGTGCTGATCGTCGCTACCGTGCTGGGCCTGGTGCCCTCACCGCTGGCGCTGGCCGTGGTACCGCTGATCTTCCTCACCGGGCTCGCCTTTGCCGCGATGGGCCTGATCATGACCGCGCTGTCGCCGAGCTACGATTTCTTCATGTATTACTTTACGCTGTGCGTAACGCCGATGATGCTGCTGTGCGGCGTGTTTTTCCCGCTCAATGAACTGCCGGCCGCGGCACAGACCTTTGCCCAGCTGCTGCCGTTGACCCATGCCGTCAGTCTCGCCCGCCCGTTGGTCGCCGGCGAAGTGCCGTCCTCCTGGCTGCTGCACATCGCAGTGCTGGCCGCCTATGCCGTCACCGGCTTTTATATCGCGCTGGCGCTGACCCGGCGTCGGCTGCTGCAGTGATTTTACAGTAACATCACCGCCATGCTCTGGGTCAAATCCTTTCACCTGCTGTTCGTGATCTCCTGGTTCGCGGGACTGTTCTACCTGCCGCGCATCCTCGTCAACCTGGCGATGGAAGACAACGACGTTTCCCGTGCCCGCCTGCTGCTGATGGCGCGCAAGCTCTACCGCTTCATGACCCTGCTGGCGTTGCCGGCGCTGGCTTTCGGCCTGTGGCTGTGGCTGGGCTACGGCATCGGCGGCGGCTGGATGCATGCCAAGCTGGTACTGGTGATCCTGCTGGTCGGCTACCACCATGCCTGCGGCAGCCTGCTGAAGAAATTCGAGCAGGGGCGCAACACCCGCTCCCATGTCTGGTTCCGCTGGTTCAATGAAATTCCGGTGCTGATCCTGCTGGCTACGGTCATCCTGGTCGTCGTCAAACCGTTCTAGGCTGGATGCTCCCCATGTTCGCCATTCTTGCGCTGTCACTGGCGCTGGCCGCTCCCGCCCATGCCACCGACGCGCGCATCATCGTCCAGGAATCGCCATTGGCCGGATTCCAGTATTACGAGGGCAAGGGGCTGTGGAGCATGATGCGCGCCGGCGATCCGCTGGTACTGCGTCGCGAACCGCAGAATCCGCACGACGCCAATGCCGTTCGTGTCGAATGGCGGGGCGAAATGCTCGGTTACGTCCCGCGCCGGGAGAACCGCGACGTTGCGCGACAGATGGACCACGGGGCGTTGGTCAAGGCCCGCATCGTTCGTATGACCGAAGCGCGTAACCCCTGGCAGCGCATCCGCTTCGAAGTCTATGTCGATCTCCAGCCGGTGGCGGCGCGCTGAGATGGAACACTTCTTCGCCACCTGCCCGCGCGGACTCGAAGCCGTGCTCGCCGACGAACTGCGGGAACTCGGCGCACAGTCGCTGCAGGCCACCGATGGCGGCGTTGCCTTTGCCGGGCTGCTGAGTGCGGCTTATCGTGCCAATCTCGAAAGCCGTGTCGCCAGTCGCGTGCTGTGGCGTGTCGGCGAATCGCGCTACCGCAGCGACGAGGACATTTACAAGGCCGCGCGGCGTCTGCGCTGGGGCCAGTGGTTCAAGGCCAGCCAGACCATCCGCGTCGACACCGCCGCGATCAAGAGTCCTCTGCGCAGCATCGACATCGTCACGCTGCGGGTGAAAGACGCGATCTGCGACATGCTGCGCGAAACGGAAGGCCAGCGCCCCGACGTCGATACCCGCAACCCGGACGTGCGCATCCACGTCTTCCTGACCCAGGACACCGCGACCTTCTATCTCGACACCTCGGGCGAGCCGCTGTTCAAGCGCGGCTGGCGCGGCGCCACCGGCGAAGCGCCGCTGCGCGAGAACCTCGCCGCCGGCATCCTCAGGCTTGCGGGCTGGACACTCGATCAGCCGCTGCTTGATCCGATGTGCGGCAGCGGCACTTTCCTGATTGAAGCCGCGATGATGGCTTTGAACCGCGCCCCGGGCGCGAAGCGCAACTTCGGTTTTGAACGCCTGCGCAATTTCGATGCGGCGACCTGGAAACGCCTGCAAGGCGAAGCCGCGGCGAAAGAAAAAATATCAATAAAATCATGTATTTATGGTTATGATCGGAGCGGCGATGCGATCGTCGTCGCGCGCCAGAACGTCGCCCGTGCCGGGCTCGAGGCATACATCCAGCTCAAGCAATGCCGCTTCGAAGACTCCAGCCCGCCGGCACCGGCCGGCATCCTGGTCACCAACCCGCCCTATGGCGTGCGCATGGAAGAAGCCGAGGAACTCGCGACCTGGTATCCGATCCTGGGCGACATCCTCAAACGACGCTACACCGGCTGGACCGCACACATCTTCACCGGCGATCTGCGCATCGCCAAGCTGATGCGCCTGAAACCCTCGCGCAAAGTGCCGCTCTACAACGGTGCGATCGAATGCCGATTGTTCAAATATGAAATCGTGGCCGGCAGCATGCGCAAGGACGCAACGACGAAGGCTTGATCCGGCCGATTACATGCGCAGTACGCGCGCAATCAGGCCCCCCCCGATCAGCACCAGCATCACACCGATGATTTTTAACAGGGTCTCCCGCGAAGTCTTGAGCTGGATGCGGTGCCCTGCCCAGATGCCGCTCAGCGCAAAAGGCAGCAGCAGCAGCGCACCGATCACCCGGTCCATCAGGATCAGGCCGCCCGCAAGGAAAACCAGGGCGCGAATCGAGGTTGAGAGCAGAACCATGTTCGACAGGGTGGCACGCAAGGTGCCCTTGTCGGTCAGCCGCCGTGACAGATACACCGCATAGGGCGGAGCGCCCACCCCGAACAGCGTGCCAGCAGCCCCGCCACAGAAGCCTGAAACCACTGCCCAGGGATGTCGTGCGATCCCGGTTCGGGGTGCATTCGCTATCAGGGAATACAGTCCATAGAGGCCGAGAAAAACCCCGAATGCGCCGATCGTGAATTTCTGGGGAATGGTGACCAGAGCCGTTACCCCGGCAACGGCGCCCACCAGTGAACTCGGCGCCATCCATTTCAGTTCCCCGCGATCGGCCTCCCGCGAAAAACGGGAACCCAGTGCGAAAGCCGCCGAAACATCGAGCAATACGCACATCGGCAAAACGAATTCCAGCGGGAAAAAGAACGAAAGCGCGGGCACGGTAAACATGGCAGCGCCGAATGCAGTGATCCCGAAAATGACATAGGCACCGCTGATGATGGCGGCACACACGACCCAGGTCGCAAGATCAAACGGGATATCAATCAACGATGTTCACCAAGAAAAACGCCGGCCTTGAGCCGGCGTTTTGATCCATCGGAGAAAGAGTGTCACACCAAATTGAGGTGCTCGATGCCGCCCATGACATTCTTGTCCTTCGCTTCCTTGCTGTTCAGCTTGATCATCAGGCGCAATTCGTTCATCGAATCGGCATTGCGCAAGGCATCTTCGTAGCTGATGCGACCGGCCTCGTAGAGATCGAACAAATGCTGGTCAAAGGTCTGCATCCCCAGTTCGCGTGATTTAGCCATGATGCTCTTGATCTCATGCACCTCGCCCTTGAAGATCAGGTCGGAAATCAGCGGGGAGTTGAGCAGAATTTCAACCGCCGCCGCGCGCCCCTTGCCCTCCTTCACCGGGATCAGGCGCTGGGAGATCAGCGCACGAATGTTCAGCGAGAGATCCATCAACAGTTGGGCCTTACGTTCTTCCGGGAAAAAGTTGATGATCCGGTCCAGCGCCTGGTTGGCGCTGTTGGCATGCAGCGTCGCCATTGCCAGGTGACCGGTTTCGGCGAACGCGATTGCATGGTCCATGGTGTCGCGATCGCGGATCTCGCCGATCAGGATCACGTCAGGCGCCTGGCGCAGGGTGTTTTTCAGCGCCGCACTCCAAGAATCTGTATCGACGCCGACTTCGCGCTGGGTGACCACGCAGTTCTTGTGGTCGTGCACGTATTCGATCGGATCCTCGATGGTGATGATGTGGCCATGGCTGTTTTCGTTGCGATAGCCAATCATCGCGGCCAGGGAAGTGGATTTGCCGGAACCCGTGCCGCCGACGAAGATGATCAGGCCGCGCTTGGTCATCACCACGTCCTTCAGCACCGGCGGCAGTTTCAGGTCGTCAAATTTGGGGATCGAGGTGTTGATGGTCCGCAGCACCATGCCGACCCGGCCCTGCTGCATGAAGGCGTTGACGCGAAAGCGTCCGATGTCACCGGGGCTGATCGCAAAATTGCATTCCTTGGTCGCCTCGAACTCGCCGGCCTGCTTGTCATTCATGATGCCGCGCGCCAGTTCGGCGGTGTGCTGCTGGCTCAGCGCCTGCTGGGCCACCGGCGTCATCTTGCCGTCGAGCTTGATGGCCGGGGGAAAGCCCGCTGTAATGAACAGGTCGGAAGCTTTCTTCGCGACCATGGCCCTCAGCAGATCATGCATGAATTTGACTGCCTGTTCTCTTTCCATGCCTGGCTCCTTACTTGATATTGCTCACTTCGCGAAACTTACTTAAATGCGTCCTTGTTCATCGCCTTGCCCCGCGCCTCATCAACTGAGACGATGTTTCGCTTGACCAGGTCCTGCAGGTTCTGATCCAGCGTCTGCATGCCGAGCTGTGCGCCAGTCTGGATCGCCGAATACATCTGGGCAACCTTGTTTTCGCGAATCAGGTTGCGGATCGCCGGGGTGCCAACCATGATCTCGTGCGCTGCCGCGCGACCACTGCCATCCTTGGTTTTGAGCAGCGTCTGCGAAATCACCGCGCGCAGCGATTCCGAGAGCATCGCGCGCATCATTTCCTTTTCCTCGGCAGGGAACACGTCGATGATCCGGTCGATGGTCTTGGCAGCAGAACTGGTATGCAGCGTGCCGAACACCAGGTGGCCCGTCTCCGCGGCGGTCAGTGCGAGTCGGATGGTTTCAAGGTCACGCATCTCACCGACCAGGATGATATCCGGGTCCTCGCGCAGAGCGGAACGCAACGCGTTGGAGAACGACAGCGTGTGCGGACCGACCTCGCGCTGATTAATCAGGCATTTTTTCGATTCGTGGACGAATTCGATCGGATCCTCGACGGTCAGGATATGGCCCTGCTCGTTTTCGTTGATGTGATTAATCATCGCCGCTAGCGTGGTCGACTTGCCCGAGCCTGTCGGTCCGGTCACCAAAACTACGCCGCGCGGCTGGTTAGCGATGTCTATAAATACCTTGGGCGCCTTCAGATCCTCGAGGCTGAGCACCTTGGACGGAATGGTCCGGAAAACCGCACCGGCGCCGCGATGCTGAACAAAGGCGTTGACCCGGAATCGCGCCAGGTTGGGAATCGAAAACGAAAAGTCACACTCGAGGTTTTCCTCGTAAAACTTGCGCTGGCCGTCATTCATGATGTCGTACACCATGGCATGCACGTCCTTGTGCTCCAGTGCGGGCAGGTTGATCCGCCGCACATCGCCGTGAACCCGGATCATCGGCGGCAGTCCGGCCGAAAGATGCAGGTCGGAGGCCTTGTTCTTGACAACAAAGGCAAGCAGTTCGGAAATGTCCATTTATAATTCCCTCCGGGAAATGGGCAAAAAATGTTTGAGCAGCGCCTGACTGTTTGCCCTGATGCCGCCTGGATAATACGCTGAAATTATGGCCACAATCGCCAAGAACTTGCAAGCCGTGAATGAACGGATATCTCGTGCTGCGACATCGGCAAATCGCAGTGTGAAAAATGTCCGCCTGCTCGCAGTCAGCAAGACTTTCGGCGCCGCGCAGATCAGGGAGGCCTGGGGTGCGGGTCAGCGCATCTTTGGAGAAAATTTCGTGCAGGAAGCACTGGACAAAATGCACGAGTTGCAGGACCTCGCCATCGAATGGCATTTCATCGGACCGCTCCAGAGCAACAAGACACGACCTGTCGCCGAACATTTCAGCTGGGTGCACAGCATCGACAGGGAAAAAATCGCACGCCGGCTCAACGACGCGCGCCCCGATCACCTGCCGCCCCTCAATGTGCTGATACAGGTCAACGTCAGTGGCGAATCCAGCAAAAGCGGTGTATCACCCGGCAGCGAGCGCCCGCTGGCGGATGCCATTCGCACCATGCCCCGGTTGCGGCTGCGCGGACTGATGGCAATCCCTGAGCCCACGCCCGACCAGGCAATACGCAGGGAACGCTTTGCATTGCTGCGAACCCTGCAGGAGTCGCTGCAGGCTGCCCAGGCACAGGTGGACACATTGTCCATGGGCATGTCAGACGACCTTGAGGAAGCAGTCGCCGAAGGTTCGACCCTGGTTCGCGTGGGCACGGCCATTTTCGGTGTCCGAACGGCTGCGAAACCGTGATCTGCAGGATCTGCGCCGTATAATGCTCGGCTGGCGGGTATCCCTGCCAGAAACATCTCACTTTCAGGCTGTAGCGCTTCGGGCACATGAACATACTTTTTATCGGCGGCGGCAACATGGCTGCGGCGATCATCGGCGGACTGGTTTCCCGGGATTGGCCGGCCACGTCGATACATGCGGTCGACGTGCAAGCCGAGGCGCGCTCCAGCCTGGAACGGCGCTTCGGCATCCTCACTTCTGCGGCATCTGCAGGTGCTGTTGCCAATGCCGAATGCGTAGTGCTCGCGGTAAAGCCGCAGCAGATGCGTGAAGCCGCCCGGGGCATTGCGGACAAGATTGGAGACCGGCTGGTGATCAGCATCGCGGCCGGGCTGCGCTGCACGGACCTCTCGAGATGGCTCGGCAACTCGAAACACATCGTTCGTGCCATGCCCAACACACCGGCACTGGTTGCCGCGGGAATCACGGGGCTGTACGGGATGCCGCAAGTCACGGCAGCCCAGCGCAACGCCGCCGAACGCATACTTGCCGCAGTCGGCACGACCTTCTGGGTCAAGGAAGAGCGTGACCTGGACGCAGTCACCGCCGTGTCTGCCAGCGGACCGGCCTATGTGTTCTATTTCATCGAAGCCCTGGAGCAAGCCGCGCTCGAACTCGGGATGTCGCCGCAGGCTGCGCGGCAAAGCGCAATCGCGACGTTTGCTGGCGCGGTGAAACTGGCCGCGGCCGACGGCACCGACCCCGCCGTATTGCGCGAGCGGGTCACTTCGAAGGGCGGCACCACCGAGCGTGCCATCGGATTGCTCGATCAAGCCGGCGTCAGGGACGCCTTCAAGCGCGCGGTTCACGGCGCTGCTGCACGCGCCGCCGAACTCGGCGACACGCTGGGCAAGGATCAGGCCTGAACTGATGCTGGGCAACGCACTGATATTCCTCACCCAAGTGACATGCGGGCTATTGACCCTCGCCTTGCTGTTGCGTTTTTACATGCAATGGGTACGGGCGCCCTATCGCAACCCCCTCTCCGACTTCGTCAACGCCCTGACTGATTTCATGGTGCGTCCAGCCCGGCGCCTTATCCCCGGGCTGTGGGGACTGGATGTGCCGACGTTGTTGCTGGCCTGGCTGGTGCAGGGGCTTGAGCTGCTGGTCGTGCTGCAAATCCGCGGTTACCACTACGGAAGTGAAATAGGGCTTGCCCTCGTAGGCATCGCCGCAATGGCTTCCCTCGCAGTAGTCAAAATGCTGGTCTACATAGTTCTTGTCGCCACCCTGATGCAGGCACTGCTGTCCTGGATCAACCCCGACAGCCCTGTCGCCCCGCTGCTGGACTCAATGACACGGTCCGTGCTGCGCATTTTCCGCCGCCGCATCCCGCCGGTGGGCAATGTCGATCTGTCACCTCTTTTCGTGCTGGTCGCCTGTCAATTGCTGCTGATGCTGCCGATAGCCTGGCTTGAATCGGAGGCACTGCGCCTGCTCAAATGAACTCCGGCTGGGTCCGTCATGATCCGGCAAAAGCCGCTGTAACGCTGCAGATTCACGCGCAGCCGAACGCCAGGACCACCGCGGCAGCCGGGCTGCATGGAGACGCGTTGAAGGTACGCATCGCCGCGCCCGCCGCAGACGGACGAGCCAACAGCGCGCTGCTGACCTGGCTGTCCACAGCACTGGAGATTCCGCGAAACTCCCTGAGCCTTAAATCCGGAGGGACTGCCCGCAGGAAAGTGATAGAAATCAGGCCGGCTGACGGGCAATTGGTGATGCGTATCCTGGCCCTCGCCAGGTAAGACTGCTCTGGGCACTCAGCGGCTGAGTCGATCCTCCTCATCACTTTTGCGATGCATGCGCCAGCCGCGCACCAGCAAGGTCACGGCTATCCATGCTGCAAACAGGGCCAGCGGCAGTGTCACTGCCAGCGGAATCACCAGGGCAACGGACGCCAGGACGACAAAAAACAAGCCGACGGTAAGCATCGTGCCTGCTTCCGCAGGACCCAGCGCACGACGGTTGGTCAGTGCGGCACCGACGGAATTTCCGATGCGCAGCGCACCCGCCGCTGCGCGCGCAGCCTTGCCGCCGGATCCCGAAACCCGCGAAACCGCGCGTGATGCCCTTACGCGTTGCCGGTTGCCAAGTACGATCTCGGTCGCGTTCGAAAGATCTTCCTCATAGATCTGCTGCATGCGCCCGGCACAATTCTCATCCTCTATGGCCACGTCCAGTTCGAAATTGCCGATCCAGCTGGCGAGATTGAGGTTGGTGGAGCCGACACGGGCCCAGCGCCCGTCAGCCACTGCGGTTTTGGCATGCAGCATCGAGCCATTCCATTCGAATACCCGGATGCCGGACTCGAGCAGTGGACGGTAACCGGCCCGCGAAAATCGGGTCAGTATCGGTACATCACTGGTACCCGGCACCAGCAACCGCACGTCGACACCGTCATTCGCGGCCGCCCGCAATGCCTGGACATAGGGCGCAAAGCCGAGAAAATAGGCATCTGTAAGCCACAGGGTTTTCCGCGCCATGGCGGCTATCATCTGGTCCAGGCGATAGATGCCTGCAGTACTGGGCTGGCTGGCGAGAATGCGCAGTGAAACATCCCCTGCTGATGATGCCTCACCGGATTCAGGGAGCTCATCGCCACCGCCCGCAGCAACCCATGTCTGCTCGAAAGCCGCTTCGATATCGGTAACGGCCGGTCCGCGAATTTCAATGCCGGTATCACGCCACGGCTCGCATTTTGCCGATGGGTCCCCCTCCCATTTCCGACTGACACACAATCCGCTGACGAATCCGGTAACGCCGTCAATGGAAATCATTTTCCGGTGATCCCGGGTCAGCCAGCCGAGGGGGCTCTCGAATCGCGGCGGGTTGAAACAGCGAACCTGGCCGCCGGCCTCGATCAGTGGCTCAAGCACACGGTCTGAGCCCACACCCAGCCCGCCCAGCCAGTCGTGAATCAAGAATACCTGTATACCCGAACGCACTTTTTCCGTCAGCGCGGCGACGAACTGCCGACCGGTTTTATCATCGGCAATGATGTAATTTTCAAACAGCACGTAATGACGCGCACCGGAAATGGCCTCAAGCCATGCCGGAAAGTTTTCGCGTGCATCACGCAGGACTTTCACGCTGTTGCCGCCTATGAGGGGGGCATCCGCGGTTCTGGTGAATATCTGCGCGGCAAGTTCGCGCAGCGTGACACCATCGCGGCCGCCCCGCCGCCCGGGTATGGATTTCCTGGATCGCGTGGAACTCGGGATCATCAGGCACCTCGGAAATTGTGCCGTGTTCCAGTGCTACATCAGCACGATATCAAACTGTTCCTGATTGTAGGCCGACTCGACCTGCAGTGAAATGGGCTTGCCGATGAAGTCGGACAGCATGGCCAGGTTGTGGGACTCTTCGTCGAGAAACATGTCGATGACCTGTTGCGAGGCAAGTATGCGGAACTCCCGTGCTTCGAACTGGCGTGATTCACGCACCAGTTCGCGCAATACCTCATAGCACACGGTCTGCGCGGTTTTCAGTTCGCCCCGACCTGCGCAAACCGGGCAGGGCTCGCAGAGCACATGGGCGAGGCTTTCCCGGGTGCGCTTGCGGGTCATCTCGACCAGGCCGAGCTGGGTGAAGCCATTCACCGTCATGCGGGTCCGGTCACGCGCCAGGGCCTTGCGGAACTCGTTGAGCACCGCGTTGCGGTGTTCCTCGGTATCCATGTCGATGAAATCGATGATGATGATGCCGCCGAGATTGCGCAACCGCAGCTGGCGGGCGATGACCTGTGCCGCCTCGAGATTGGTCTTGAAAATGGTGTCATCAAAAGTGCGCCCGCCGACAAAACCGCCGGTATTGACGTCCACCGTGGTCAGGGCTTCGGTCTGATCGATGATCAGGTAGCCGCCGGACTTGAGATCCACCCTGCGCGCCAGCGCGCGCTCGATATCGTCTTCGACGTTGTGGAGGTCGAACAGCGGCCGCTCCCCGGTGTAATGGGTCAGCCTCGCCAGTGCATTGGGCACGAATTGCGCCGCGAACTGGTGCATGGCCTGGTGAGTCTCGTGGGAATCAACATGAATACGGCCGGTGTCTTCATGAGCAAAGTCCCGAAGCACGCGCAAGCTCAGATTGAGATCCTGGTAAAGCAGCGCAAGCGGAGAGGCGGTACGCGACTGATCCTGAATGTCATGCCAGAGCTTGCGCAGATATTCGACATCCATCACCAGTTCACGGTCTGTGGCAGCCTCGGCCATCGTGCGGATGATGAATCCGCCTTTTTCATCGGCCGGCAGGAGGTGTTGCAGTTTTTCGCGCAGATGCACCCGCTCTTCTTCATCCTCGATGCGCTGGGAAATTCCAATGTGTGATTCCTGCGGCAGGTAGACCAGCAGCCGACCCGCAATGCTGATCTGCGTCGACAAGCGAGCGCCCTTGGTGCCGATCGGATCCTTGATGACCTGCACCATCAGGTTCTGCCCTTCGGCCAGCAGTTGCTCGATGGGCGACCCGGATTCACCGTTGGCCCTGTTGCCCCAGATATCTGCAACGTGCAGAAAAGCTGCACGCTCCCCGCCGATATCGATGAAAGCGGACTGCATGCCGGGCAAAACCCGGACCACCCGCCCCATGTATATATTCCCGACAAACCCCCGGGAGGAAGCGCGTTCGATGTGCAGTTCCTGCGTGACGCCATGCTCGATGACGGCGACGCGGGTTTCCTGCGGCGTTACGTTGATCAGGATGTCTTCACTCATGGCACTACAATGCCGTGGCTGCGCAGCAACTCGGCGGTCTCAGCAAGGGGTAATCCCATGATACCGGAATAGCTGCCCTCAATCCTCGTGATGAAGGCAGCAGCGCAGCCCTGAATGGCGTAGGCGCCCGCCTTGTCGTTTGGTTCACCGGTGGCAACATATCGACGGATTTCATCGTCATTCAGTGCCCTGAACCAGACCGTCGAAACCGATGTCCGTGACGCAACTGAATCACCCTGTGCAACAACGATGGCAGTCAGCACGCGGTGGCTGCGCCCCGCGAGCATGCGCAGCATTCGTGCAGCATCTGCGGTATCCGCCGGCTTGCCAAGAATGACTTCATCACAAACGACGCACGTGTCAGCCGCAAGAACCGTGTGCGCAGCGAGTCGTCTGGCATGAACAACGCCGAGAGCCGAGAGCGCTTTCTCCCGGCTCACCCTGTTCACGTATTCCTCGGCACTCTCGCCGGTTCGCGGAGTTTCATCGACATCAATACGGCGCTGCCCTGCCTCGCGCAGCAGGATGACCTCGAACGTCACGCCGATCTGGCGCAGCAATTCCCGGCGGCGCGGACTGCGGGATGCAAGATAAATATATGGGGGCTGCGTCATTCGCGGTGGTAGGGATGATTGGCGAGTATGGTCGATGCCCGGTACAGCTGCTCGGCCAGGATGACTCGGACCATCCCGTGCGGCAGCGTGAGCGGCGACAGCGACCACAGCAGGTCGGCCCCGGATTTGAGCTCCGGATCCAGACCATCCGCACCGCCGATCACGAACGCGACATCGCGGCCTTCGTTGCGCCAGTTCGCCAACCGATCGGCAAGTTTAAGCGTGGAAAAACTCTTGCCACGCTCATCCAGGACTATCCTGAACGCATCGCACGGCAGTGCCGCCCGAATGCGCTCGCTCTCGAGCTGCAGCCAGCGGGCGGTAGCGGCAGACTTGTCACGCGCCGCGGGTTTCAGTTCATGCAACTGAAGAGGCATTTCCCGCGGCATGCGCTTTGCGTATTCACCGAAACCAGCCGTCACCCAGTCCGGCATGCGGTTTCCGACAGCAAGGACCAGCAGCTTCACTTGGGCGCGCGACGGGCTTTGGATGCGGCAGCTTTGCGTGTGACAGGACGCTGGGGAGCGCCCCAGATTTCCTCTAGGTTGTAATACTGGCGAATCGCGGGCTGCATGACATGCACCACCACGGCACCAAGGTCGACCAGTACCCACTCACCGGTTTGCCCGCCTTCGCTGCCGTACACCTTGCCCCCGGCCTGCTTCACCGCTTCTGCAACGTTGTTGGCCAGCGCACGGACCTGGCGATTCGAGTCGCCGCTGACAATGATGACCTTGTCGAACAAGGCGGTCATTTTCCGTACGTTGAACACCACAATGTCGCGCCCCTTGACGTCTTCCAGTGCGGCGACAGCGATTTTGGCGAGTTTGTCAGGTCCCATTAATGTCCAGTATATATCTCATGTTCCTGTATATATTGATAAATCACGTCGGGCAGCAGATAGCGGCAGTTGCGGCCCCGCCGAGTTGCTTCGCGGATCATCGTCGCCGAGATGTTCAGTTCGGCAATCGGCACCACGACAATGCCGCCCGCCGGCGCCACGTGCACCGAAAACGGTTGGTGCATCAGCCGTGCACTGTATTCCGCGGCAAGCGGCTGCGGCATCCTCGACTGCCAGGTATCTACCGGATAACCCGGGCGATAGGCCACCGCGATATGCGCGAGTCCGAACAGCTGGTGCCATCGGCTCCAGGTGGCAAGATCGAGGAATGCATCCGCACCCATCAGCAGCACCAGCGACTGCTCCGCCCCGACTTCGGCGCGCAGCGCGGTCAGAGTATCCACCGTGTATCCCGGTGACTGGCTGGCAGCTTCACGTCCGTCGACCGTAAACAGCGCATTGCCTGCCACTGCCAGTTTGACCATCTCCAGTCTCTGCTCCGCAGTGGCCGCGGGGGCGGCGCGGTGCGGAGGGGTGCCGCTGGGAATGAAACGCACTTCAGCGAGGCGCAACTGGTCTGCCACTTCCTGTGCAAGGCGCAGATGTCCGAAATGCACCGGATCGAACGTGCCGCCCAGAATGCCGATCGGAGACATCAGCGGATTGGCAGCAAGAGGAAATTCAGTTGCAAGCTGCTCGGCGCCCCGTCAACTTAAAGCACCAGCCGGCGTATGTCGGACAGCACGGTGGCGAGGAACGAACTGAAGCGTGCGCCCAGTGCACCGTCGATCACGCGGTGATCGTACGACAGTGACAGGGGCAGCATCAGCCGCGGAGTGAATTCCCTGCCGTTCCATACCGGCTTCATCACCGCCTTGCCGACGCCGAGTATGGCCACTTCCGGCGCATTGATGATCGGCGTGAAGAACGTGCCGCCGATGCCACCCAGACTCGAAATCGAAAAACAGCCGCCTTGCAGGTCAGTTGGCGAAATCTTGCCGGCGCGCATGCGCGCGCTGATGTCCTGCAGATCCTTGGCGATCTCGAGCAGACCTTTTTTGTCCACGTCCTTGATCACCGGCACCACCAAACCATTCGGCGTATCGACGGCCACGCCGATGTGGAAATAGTTTTTGAGCACCAGGTTTTCGCCATCGGGTGACAGCGAAGCATTGAACTCGGGAAACTGCTTGAGCGCGACTACCGAGGCCTTCATCAGGAAACCGAGCATGGTGAACTTGATGCCGCTTTTCTTGGCTTCATCGGCCTGCGCCTTGCGGAAAGCCTCCAGCTCGGTGATGTCCGCTTCGTCGTGCTGGGTGACATGCGGAATGCTGACCCAGTTGCGGTGCAGGAATCCGCCCGACAGCTTCTTGATGCGCGACAGCGGCTGGGTGGTAACCGGTCCGAACTTGGCAAAGTCGACCGGCTGCAGCGGCGGCAGGTTGAAGCCGAGTCCACCGCCACCCTCGCCACGGGGACGAGAAAGCTCGCCCTTGACGTAGCCCTGGACGTCTTCAAGCAGGATGCGCTCTTTGGGGCCCGAGCCTTTGACTTTCGAAAGATCGACCCCGAGTTCGCGTGCAAAGCGCCGCACCGAAGGGCTGGCGTGGGATTTGCCGAAACCCGCCTCATCCACTGCGACTGCGGGCGAAGCCGGTGCCGGCTTCGGAGCGGGTGCGGACGCAGGCACCGCCTTCGCTGCCGGCGCGGCAGGTGCCTGCGGAGAAGGTGCAACGGCGGCTGGTGCCGCCTTGGCAGGAGCCTCTGCAGCGCCGGATTCCAGCGTCAGCACCAGCACGCCGGCCGAGACCTTGTCGCCGACCTTGAGCTTGATTTCCTTGACCGTACCGGCTGCCGGCGAAGGCACATCCATCGTTGCCTTGTCGGACTCCAGCGTCACCAGCGGATCTTCGGCTTTGACGGTATCCCCCGGCTTGACCAGCACTTCGATGACCGGAATGTTCTTGAAATCGCCGATGTCCGGCACTTTGACTTCGATTGCGTTTGCCATATGCGTAAGCCGTCTAGACCGTCGCCGGGTTCGGTTTGTCGGGATTGATGCCGTATTTCTTCACCGCTTCCGCCACGGTCTTGCGCGGCAGCAGCTCCTGGTCGGCAAGCGCCTTCATCGCCGCCACCGCGACGTAATGACGATCGACCTCGAAGAACTGGCGCAGCTTGCGGCGGGTGTCGGAACGCCCGAATCCATCGGTACCCAAAGTGATGAAATTGTGGGTGGGCAGAAACGCGCGCACCTGGTCGGCGAACAGTTTCATGTAATCGGTCGCAGCCACCACCGGACCTGCGCGGTCCTTCAGGCACTGCTCGATGTGGCTTTGCCGCGGCTCCTGGTCGGGATGCAGCAGGTTCCAGCGCTGGACATCGAGGCCGTCGCGGCGCAGCTCGTTGAAGCTGGTCACGCTCCAGATGTCGGCGGCGATGCCGAAATCCTTCTCCAGCAGTTCCGCTCCGGCGATAACTTCGCGCAGGATGGTGCCACTGCCGAGCAGTTGCACCTTGGGCTGGTTCTTTTTCGCCTTGCCCTCCGAGAACAGGTACATGCCCTTGAGGATGTTCTTTTCCACGCCCTCGGGCATCGCCGGGTGCGTGTAGTTCTCGTTCATCACGGTGATGTAATAGAACACGTCCTCCTGTTCCTGGTACATCCGCCGCATGCCGTCCTGGATGATGACCGCAAGCTCGTATGCAAAGGTGGGATCGTAGGTCACGCAGTTCGGGATCGTCGATGCCATGATGTGGCTGTGTCCGTCCTCGTGCTGCAAACCTTCGCCGTTCAGCGTGGTGCGACCGGCCGTGCCACCGAGCAGGAAGCCGCGGGCACGGAGATCCCCCGCAGCCCACGCCAGGTCGCCGATGCGCTGGAAGCCGAACATCGAGTAGAAGATGTAGAACGGGATCATCATCTGTGCGTTGTTGGCGTAGGAAGTGGCCGCGGCGATCCACGACGACATCGCACCCGCTTCGTTGATGCCTTCCTGCAGGATCTGCCCGCCCTGGCTTTCCTTGTAGAACATCAGCTGGTCGGCATCCTG
>JAYQOT010000028.1:0-27645 GCA_038144955.1 Burkholderiales bacterium
CACAGGCAGCGCTCGATGCCCCAGGCATCGAACACCCGCGCCAGCGGATCCCAGATGTCGGGGAAAGGACAGGGCTTCAACGACAGCGTGCAGGCGCCGGTGATCTTGATCACCATGTTCGGCCGCTTCGCCATCGCCAGCACCTGGGGAAGTTCAGCCCAGGGTTCGGCAACACGTGCCGACGGCTCAACGGGCTGGTTCATGCCCAGGTGGTCGAGCACGAAACGCGTTTCGGGATGGCGGTCGACCAGCCTGGCGCCGGCGTCGAGGTTGTTGCGGACATTCAGGTTCACCGGCAGATCGTAGCGAGCCGCCGCGCGCATCATGCGATCGACCTTCGGATCATCGGGGTCACGCCCGGTGTCCTTGCGCATGAACAGGCGGATGCCCACCGCGCCCGGGGTTTTTTTCCATTCAGCAATGATTTCTTCCATCGCCGGATTGTCCGGATTGACCGGACAGACGATGCCGAAGCGGCCGGGATGCGCCCGCTGCACTTCGACCGCATAGCTCGCGTCGTACTGGTACAGCGAATTCGCAGAAACGAAAATCGCGCCGTCGATGCCCAGCCGGTCCAGCTCCGCGACCGTCTCGTCGCCGGTAGCGTGCGGCGGCCAGTTCCGCGCCTCGTGCCACGGCCGCTTCGGGGTGTTGGCTTCGTAGGCGTGGATTTGGGCGTCGATGATCATGTTTCGTAAATCCGGTTAGGTTGGTTGCAGGGGAAGTGTAACTTTTTGAGGTGCCATATCAAGCACTCCGGCATGCCTCAAAAGTCCCCCGATTGTCCCCGTGCAACCACTCTCCCCGAGCGCCTCGTTTAGGCGGATACTGGTAACGTCTCGATCCGGACAAGGGGCAACCATGCAAAGCGACGCGCGGGTAGACCGAACACGACTCGAATCGTTGACTTTCAAGAGCCTGCGGGCGCGGCCAGTGTTGCTCAAACTCGAGCGCCCGGTTGTGGCGCGCATCGCCACCATCACCGAGTGGCCGTTGATCCTGATCGATCTGCAGACCGCCGAGGGTGTCGTCGGCCGCAGTTACCTCGAGCCCTATACGATCAAGACCATGAAGTATCTGATTCCTGCGCTGCATGACCTGGGGGAAATGCTGGCCGGGCGTTCTGTGGCACCTGCGGAACTCTACAACCTCGCACGTAAGTCGCTGCATTTCGTCGGTTATCAGGGCATGTCGATGATCGCCGTGTCGGGGCTGGACATGGCGGTGTGGGATGCTTTGGCGAAGGCGGCGGGTCTGCCGCTTTGCGTTCTGCTCGGAGGTTCGGTCGGTCCGGTGCGTGCGTACAACAGCAACGGACTGTGGCTCAAGGCGCCAGAGGCGGTGGCGACTGAGGCGATTGAACTGCGCGACGAGGGCGGATTCGGCGGGCTCAAGCTGCGTCTCGGCCGCGAGCACCTGCGCGATGATCTCGCCACCGTGGCGGCGGTGCGGGAAGCGGTCGGCCCCGACATGCGCCTGATGGTGGATTTCAACCAGGGCCTGCACATGGGCGAGGCCCTGCAGCGCTGTCATGCCATCGACGACCTGGGTCTGGAGTGGATAGAGGAACCGATTGTCTATGACAACATTGACGGTTATGCGCAGCTCGCAGCTGAACTGAAGACGCCGATCCAGATCGGTGAGAATTTTTATGGCCCGCGCGATCTCTACACGGCGCTGCAGAAAAAAGCCTGCGATTTCGTGATGCCGGATTTCATGCGTATCGGTGGAGTCACCGGCTGGCTCAGGGCGGCGGCCATCGCGGGCACTGCAGGTGTGCCGATGTCCACCCATCTGTATCCCGAGGTCGCCGCGCAGGTGATGCGCGTCACGGAGACCGCACACTGGCTGGAGTGGCAGGACTGGGCCGATCCGGTATTACAGCGGCCCTATGAAATCCATGACGGGCAACTGCATATTCCCGACGTGCCAGGAACCGGGCTCGACTGGAACGAGGACGCCGTCAAGTCATATCAGGTCAGTTTGTAGTTGTAGCGCAACTGATTTGATGCAGGATCGCTGACGGCACCGTGTGTTTTCCGGCTACGTACCCGCCAACACCGGGCGGGCGGTTTTTTAAGTTCTCGGCAGTGAAGTCCAGTTCTTGGGCAAATGAACCGGCTTGCAGGTGGGGAAGCCGAGAAATGCGTTGTGCGCAAACACGTAGGCGTTGTTGCGGAACGGATCGCCGCCGACGGCGATCATGATGTCTTCCGGTTTCCACACGATCGGCACCATGCGATCAGGATCGGCAGATTCGAAATAGAGTTCCGGGATCCTGCCGGCCTTGACGTCTTCCTCGAGGTTCCACACCCCGCGGATGTTCCAGTCACGCAGTTGCCTCTCCAGTTGCCATGCCGGCAGCCGGGCATGTTCCCAGAGGAATTGCTGGACGTCGGATTTGCTCCAGCCCGCCTTGGCGATGGTCTGCGCGATGATGGGGCTGATGATGATCAGCGGTCGCAGTGTGCCGTTGCCGTGGCTTACCGTGAAGGTCAGCTGCCACATGTGATATTTCTGCACAGTATCTGCAAGGTAAGGCAACAGTTGTTCCGGCGTGCTGCCAGAGACCGATGACAGCGAACCACCGCCGGTATAGCGTGCAACCGTAACCGTGTTGTCGCCGCGTTTGAATCCCATCGACTCGGCAGTGTTGAGCCAGCCGATTTCCGCGAGCACGTCGTCGTTCTCGGCAAAGACCACCCGCCAGGTGTTGCCGAAGGTGGCCTTGTCGGTCTTGTGCAGCAGGAAGCCTGCGACGTTGCGCAGGTATAGCCGCCAGAAGCGGCCGATCGTGGTGTTGGGCAGGAAGCCGTCGCGCAGAGCGCCCTGGGTGTAGTTGAATCCGAGTTCCTTGATGATCGGACCGTTGAGGATGATCAGCGTGTCGCCACCGGGCGTGTTGCCGCTGTGTTCCACGCCGTAGCGCGGATCGCACATGGCCTCGACCAGCGCCACCAGTATCGGCATGAATTCCGGCCGGCAGCCGGCCATGACGCCGTTGACCGCGATGCTCCACACCGTCGCCGCCCGGTTGTCGGGCAGAACCACTCCCAGCATCTCGTCGGGTGAGCGGTCGGTGTACTTGAGGAATTCCT
This sequence comes from Burkholderiales bacterium, assembly GCA_038144955.1. GTDB lineage: Bacteria > Pseudomonadota > Gammaproteobacteria > Burkholderiales > SG8-41. The sequence continues at coordinate 3,099 of JAYQOT010000028.1, forward strand.
CGACCCGCTCGACGGTCGGCGGCACGATGGGCAGGCCGTCCGAATATTCGTGCTCGTAGAACAATTCGTTGACTGCACTGAAGCCGCCGGTGAAGACGATGTCGCGGGCGCCGGGCTCCGAACGGTCACCTTTGGCGGCAGTGGCCTTGGTGAAATTGTTGATGACCTGGTCCACGGTCACCTTGAGGATGTTCTGGTGCAGCTGTTCGAGGCTTTGGGTGCCGACGTGGCCGGGCACCAGCGCCAGCGGGATGTTCGGCATGCCGAGCCCGATCGATGTCGCTGCGGCTTGTTTCATGAAGCCTTCGCAAACGAGGGAGGAGGTCGGATAGCCTGCCACCTCGCAAGCTACACTGGCCCGCAACACGGCGGGCGTGCAGCTACCTCAACACGCCATGCCGGATATGACGGCGTCCACCCTCAGTTCCCGGAATTTCTGCGGCAGCGCGGCGAGGGCTTCCTTTTCGTGATCGCCATGCGTGCTGCCGAACACCTGCCAGTCGATGAATTTCATTCCGGGATGCCGCTGCGCGAGTTCTTCCTTAATCATGTCGAAGATCAGGTCACCGCGGAACAGTTCGTCCCACAGGAAGGCGACGGTTTTTCCCTGTAATGCCTTCAGCCGGGGTGCGAGCGGTTTTTGCTGCATCTGTCGCGGTGCACGCGGCCACAGTGCCGCGTAGTTGCCGTCAGAGTTCTGGCTTGATGACATGCACATTCTTTTTCAGAATTCCTGTCGCCGTCCGGTCATGGAAGGTGATGCGGACGGAAAAGGCTATTTTCGCGTACTGATTACCCTGTGGCCTTCTCAAGCGCCTCGGTCAGTGCACGCAGGCGGGGGGTCAGGGTATCAAGAGATGAATCCACTGTTTCCCGTGGGGCCTGGCTGGTTATGACCGATTCCAGGCTGGCGGCCAGGGTTTGCAGCTGGGTGGCTCCGATCTGGCCTGCCGTACCCTTGAGCGTGTGGGCCAGTCGCTTGGCGGCAGTGGTGTCCCCCGCGTCGAGAGCTGTTTTCATCTGGCGTTCAAAATCCCTGTGATCCTCGGCAAAGCATTTCAGTATGGTGAAGTATATCTCCCTGTCGCCCATGACCAGTCGCAGACCCGCTGCGGTATCCAGTTCCGGTATGTTCGCCGGGATTTCGGGTTCAGCGACATCGGCCGGGAGGTGTTCGGTGGTTTGTGCAGCGGCAGGTTTCACCACTGTCTTGGGGTTGATCCACTTGAGCAACATCGTCCACAGCAGTTCCGGATCTATGGGCTTGGCCAGATAATCGTTCATGCCGGCTTCGGCAAAGTGCTGGCGCTCGGACTGGAAGGTGCTCGCTGTCAGGGCGATGATCGGCAGATCCTTGTACTCCGGATGACTGCGGATTTCCCGGGTGGCAACCATGCCGCCCATCACCGGCATCTGGATGTCCATCAGCATCAGGTCATAACGGGCGCTTTTCAGCTTGTCGAGAGCCACCAGGCCGTTGTCGGCGATATCGCATTGCAATCCCGCCTCGTTCAACAGCTCGGTTATCACCTGTTGATTTAGCCTGTTGTCTTCTGCGACAAGAATCCGGGCTCCCTTGATCCCTGCAAGCTGTTCGTCGATGGATTTCTGTTGCCGTGCGCGGCTTGATGTCTCTGTATCCCCGGCGTCTCGCATTTTTCCGGTTATGGCGCTGAGCAGTTTTCCGGGGTTCAACGGTTTGGTCAGCACACTTTCAATTCCAATGTCCTCGGCAGCCGTGAACAGTTCTTCGCCGGGGTAGGCTGAGATCATGATCAGGCGGGGGATCTCGGGGATGTCTAGCGAACGTATGCGCTCCGCCGCGGCCAGCCCGTCCATCTCGGGCATGCGCCAGTCAAGAATGACGATGTGATAGGGCTGGTTTTTTCCGGCTTCCTGCTCGATTGCCTTGAGGGCTGCTGCGCCGGATGCCGTAACGTCGACCCTGAAAGACATCTCGGTCAGCATGCGCTGGATTACTTCGCGCGAATGGTTCAGGTCGTCCACGACCAGTATTTTCAGTCCGGCCTGGTCGGGGGGTGGCAGCAGTTTCTCTTCGATTTGCCTGCTCTTGCCGAGCAGTGCGGTAAACCAGAAAGTGGAGCCCTTGCCATATTCGCTCTGGACGCCCACTTCGCCCTGCATCAGATTGGCCAGGCGTTTGGTTATGGAAAGCCCCAGGCCGGTGCCTCCGTACAGGCGTGTGGTGGAAGTGTCTGCCTGTTCGAAGTTTTTAAACAGACGTTCAATCTGTCCTTCAGTAAGGCCAATGCCAGTGTCGCTGACGGTGAACCTGAGCATCAGCGCATCTTCCCGCTTTTCCTCGATGCTGACCCTGATGTCGATTTCGCCCTGGTCGGTGAATTTGACGGCATTGTTGACATAGTTCAGCAACGCCTGGCCCAGCCGCAGCGAATCGCCCACCAGATGTCTGGGTACATCCGGATCGATTTCCAGCACCAGTTCGATGCCCTTGGTTTCTGCCCGGTGAGTGACCATGGCAATCATGCTGTCGAGCATGGTCGAAAGTTCGAACTCGGCGGCCTCGATCGAAAGTTTGCCGGCTTCGATTTTCGAGATATCGAGTATGTCGTCAATGATTCCAAGCAGGTGCTTGGCCGCGACCTGAATCTTGTTGAGATGGTCCTTTTGCCGTGGCGTGGGGTCCAGCTTCAGTGCCAGGTAGGTCATGCCGAGGATGGCATTCATCGGGGTGCGGATCTCATGGCTCATGTTGGCCAGGAAATGGGACTTGGCGCGGGTGGCATTCTCCGCGACCATCTTCGCATCTGCCAGCTGCCGGGTGCGTTGTTCGACCTGTTCTTCAAGCCGTTCGGTGGAATCACGAATGGCTTCGAGCATTTTCGTGAAGTTCACGTACAGTTCCGTGAGCTCTTTTGAAGGGGTATGAAACTGGCGTTGTCGCAGATCGCCCAGGGCAGCCCTGCGTGCCCAATAGACCATATTCTCGATGGGCTCGGAAATGAAGCGCGTCGCCCACAGCGCGGCGATCACGATGAACAGCAGCGCAAACATCACAAAGACAAAAGAAGTGAGCAATAACCGGTCGATCGGGGCATAAGCCTCATCGACTGTTGTGGTGGCGAGCATTGTCCACGGCAGGTCCGGGTCGGGCAGCCTGGCGGAAGTCATCAGCACGGGTTTTCCGTCCAGAACGCCACGATTTACTTTCAGAAGACCTGGTCGGTCACCGTCTTCGTTTTCCGGCTTGTTTTTCCGGTCATTCAGGTAGCTTGTATGTTTGGTCAGGATTTCGAATTTGCTGCCATTGCGCACAGGGGTGCGGAAAAAACCATCAGCACCGATCAGCATTGTCTGTCCGGTATTCCCCATTCCGCTGAGTTCCCCGGTCACGCTGGTAATTGCCTCGACGGGCAGTTGAATGGCAAGAACTCCGATTTTGGCGCCGTTAGCGTTTACGATGACATGCGCGCCAAAAAACGCCAGTTCATGTCCTGAGGGTGCATAGATTTCCAGGTCCGACAGTACCGCGCCGCCTATATGTAGGGATTGCTGGACGGCCTTGGCGAACTTCGAATTCTGCAGCGGTCCGGTAAACAGGTTACTGCCCTCGTCAGATTCCTCCTTCATTGAGAACAGGATGTTTCCGTTCAGATCGATCAGGAAGTAGTCGTGAATCTGGTTCGATATCGTGAAGGGCTCGATGTCCAGTGCTCTGACCGAGGTAAAGCGTTTCTGGTCCATGCTCCGGACAAAATCCTGCGCGCTCATTCTGCTTGTTGCGAAGGCGTCATTCAGGTAGCTCATCAGTATGACGGTGTCATCGTTCCTTGACTGCTGTTGCAGCAGGTTGCGCAACGAGTTGAGCAGCGCATCCAGTTGGGCCAGCTTCAGGCTGGCTGAGGCTGTGAGCGTGCGTGCGACCTCCTCGGTGCTGGCTTTGTTGCTCAGGTAGAGGTTGATCCCGGAGATGAGCAGCAGCGGTCCCAGCGCAACCGCCAGGAATGCGGCGGTGACGATCAAGCGCAGGGGGCGGGACTTCGACTTCATGGTTTTGGGGTCCCGGCGGAGTTGACGGGATTACGCAGTGGGCTGAACCGGGGGTCGGCGAAAGCGTCGATGTCGATGCGTTCCTTCAGCATGCCGGCCTCAAGGCTCAGGTTCATGATGAACTTGAGGCCGGGCGCATCAATACCAAGCTCCCGGTAATTGATGACATCGAGGTCGGCGCGCAGGCTTTCGCGGATCGAATCGGCGGAATGTTCGGGAACATGGCGCCGGATCATTCCGATCAGGTTTTCCATTGCCGGACCGCCGGATTTCCGGGCTTTTTCAATGTCATCGCCGGCCCGGTGGAGGGCGCGCATGATTTCAGCAATAGCGTGCTGTTTGGTCTGGAGGGCTTTATCCTTGGCGATGACGATGCATTCGACATGCCCGCCCGGCCATTGCATGACGTCTTTTGAATACCAGGCAATCTGGCCGTAATGCTTGGACATGGCGATTGCGGGCCAGGGCAGTGATTGTTCGATAGCGGCGGGTAGGCCGCGGTTGGAAGTGGCCAGGAGATACTGGGGTGAGTCAGCTGGGCGCAGCCGGACCGTGGCAACATCCCGTTCTGCACCGCCGCCAATGGTCATTGCCAGTCGGTTATCGCGAAGGAATTTGTAGAGCACGGCGGTATGCGTGGCCAGGGGATGTGCAATGCCCACCCGAATCGGCTTCCCGTTTTTTTCGCGGGTACGACGCAGCGCATCGGCAATCTTGGCCGTTGGTTTGCGCTCGGTTGTGTCATCATTCAGCGCCATCGCCGCTGCCAGTTCGAAATTGACGGCGAATGCATTGCCGTCACGATGCGCCAGTCCGATCCAGCGGAAATCGGGATGTCGGTCGAACATCTGCATGGCCATGGGCGCCACTTGCAGCGCCATGTCGACTTCCGGATCCCGAAACCGTGCGCGGACCAGTTCAGGACCTGGCTGGCGCTCCAGAATCAGGTGGGCATGCCTGAATTCAGAGTGGTATTTTTCATAGGCGACCAGCGCTGCATAGTGATCGGCCAGCGGCAGGAAGAGCATGCGCACGGGCTGCTTGGCGATCTGCGCGGCGAACGCTGACTGCATCAGCAGTGCAGCGAACAGGCTGCAAGAAATTTTAAATAACCGCGACCTCATCATTGTTTGCCTTTACTTCCTGACATCATCAGGTTGGTTAGGGGGGACAAGGCGCGTGTGATTCAATACCGAGCGCCGGGAGGCCATTTATCGGTACGTATCGCTGGAATCGGTACGTATCGTATCGCTGGTTGGACTGGGTGTCGAACTTTTCGTTACCTGATACGAATAAACGAATGAAAGACATTTTACAAATTGGCTCATGAATAGATTAGCCGCATTGGTAGATCGATTTTTTTGATATAAAACAAGAAAGTGTCCGTTTTCCGTATAAATGCATTCCGCGGCTGAGGGATGTAATAAGAGCGGGAGGCGGGGTTGTTCGCCTCCCTTGATGCACAAGGCTCCTGTGTTCATAAATCGTCAGGCTATACTGACCATATGCAGATCACTTCCATGCATTTCAAGGCGCGGGCAGGCGCCAAACTGGCCGACGTCAGGCTGCAGAGCGCGCTGAAGAAGCTGCAGGGCAACTTCGTCAAGGGTCGTGCCGACCGCGTCGCCGAGCTTGATAATTTCCAGGACATCCGCACGGCTGCGGCGGCCATCCGCGACCGCACGCTGGCGAATCTGGACGTCTGGCTGGAGACTTTTGAGCGCAATGCGACCGCGCGCGGCGCGGTGGTGCATTGGGCTGAAACTCACGATGATGTGAATCGCATCGTCCGCGAGATAGCTGCGCAGCACGGCGTGCGCAAGGTCATCAAGTCGAAGTCGATGGTGACCGAGGAATGCGGGCTCAACGACGCGCTGGAGGCCGCCGGCCTCGAAGTGGTCGAGACCGATCTCGGTGAGTACATACTGCAGTTGGCCCAGGAGCCGCCGTCGCACATCGTCGCACCGGTGGTACACAAGACGCGTGACGAGGTGTCCGACCTGTTCGCCGAAAAACACCAGGCGCCGCGGCTGACCGACATACCCGCGCTGTGCCGCGAAGCGCGCGAGAAGCTGCGGCCGCATTTCCTTTCGGCGGACATGGGTGTGTCGGGGGCGAACTTCATCGTTGCCGAGACCGGATCGACGCTGATCGTCACCAACGAGGGCAATGGCCGCATGGTGACCACGCTGCCCAAGGTGCATGTGGCGATCACCGGCATCGAGAAGGTGGTGCCGACTCTGGAGGACATAGCGACGCTGATCCGGTTGCTGCCGCGTCACGGCACCGGGCAGAGCATTACCAATTACATCTCGGTCACCACCGGCCCCCGCCGTGACGGCGATCTCGACGGGCCGGAACATTTCCATATCATCCTGGTCGATGCCGGGCGCACCAAGCTGATCGGCGGTGACATGCAGGAGATGCTGCGCTGCATACGCTGCGGTGCCTGCATGAACCACTGTCCGGTATATCAAAGTGTCGGCGGTCATGCCTATGGCTGGGTTTATCCCGGTCCGATGGGATCGGTGCTGACGCCGACCTATGTCGGGTTGGAGAACGCGCGCGACCTGCCGAACGCTGCGACGTTATGTGGGCAGTGCCATGTTGCCTGCCCGGTCAAAATCCCGTTGCCGGAACTGCTGCGCAAGCTGCGTGAGCGCCAGTTCGAGCAGGGCTTGAAGCCGTGGTACGAGGTTGTTGGCCTCCGCTTGTGGGGGTGGCTGGCACTGCGACCGGCGCTGTACCGGCCGGCGATGCGCATCAAGGCGCGCGCACTGAAAATGATGGCGGGAAAAAATGGCATGATTCGCAGCCTGCCGTTCGGTGGCGGCTGGACCGACCGGCGTGATTTTCCCGCGCCCGAAGGCAGGACATTCAGCGAAATCTACAAGGCCGGCGGCAATACCGGCATTTGAAGCATTGGAGGAAGGGCAGTGAACAAACCCGAGAAACTCAATACCCAAACCAGCGTGCCCTTGTGGATCAACGGCAAGGCGCAGGCTGCGCAGTCGCAGCGCACAGCCGGCGTCACCGACCCTGCCACGGGCAAGGTCACGCGGCAGGTGCCGTTGTGCGATGCCGCCGACGTCGACAGGGCGGTGACCGCAGCCAGGCAGGCGTTTCCTGCCTGGCGTGATACGCCGCCGCTGCGCCGCGCGCGCATCCTGATGAAATACCGCGAACTGCTGGATGCCCACCGCGATGAACTGGCGCAACTGGTCACTGCGGAGCATGGCAAGACGCTGGCGGACGCTGCCGGGTCGGTGCAGCGTGGCATCGAGGTCGTCGAATTTGCGATGGGCATCCCTCATCTGCTCAAAGGCGAGATGAGCGAGGAAGTCGGCACCGGTGTCGATACTCATTCGCTGCGCCAGCCCTTGAGTGTGTGCGCGGGCATCACGCCGTTCAACTTTCCGGTGATGGTGCCGCTATGGATGTTTCCAGTGGCGATCGCCTGCGGCAACACTTTCGTGTTGAAGCCCTCGGAGAAAGTGCCGTCGGCTTCGATGCGCATGGCGGAACTCTTCAAGGAAGCCGGACTGCCCGATGGTGTGTTCAACGTCGTGCACGGGGACAAGGTCGCGGTGGATGCGTTGTTGCACCACCCGGACGTGAAGGCGGTATCGTTCGTCGGATCGACGCCGATTGCCAAATACATCTACGAAACCTGTGCGAAGGAAGGCAAGCGCGTGCAGGCGCTGGGTGGCGCGAAGAACCACGCCGTGGTGCTGGCTGACGCTGATCTCGATTTCGCAGCCGACGGTCTTATTGGCGCCGCCTACGGTTCGGCAGGTGAGCGCTGCATGGCGATCTCCGCAGTGGTCGCGGTCGAGGGGATTGCCGATCAACTGGTGGCCAAGCTGAAAGCGGCAGCGGGAAAGCTCAAGATCGGACCGGGGTCGCAGAAGGATGCGGACATGGGCCCGGTGATCAGCCGCGTGCATCGCGACAAGATATCCAGCTATGTCGATCAGGGTGTGGCCGCCGGTGCGAAACTGGTGCTCGACGGCCGCGGGCTGAAGGTGGCAGGACACGAGGACGGTTTTTTCATCGGTGCCTCGCTGTTCGATCACGTCAAACCCGACATGTCGATCTACAAGGACGAAATCTTCGGCCCGGTGCTGGTGGTGTTGAGGGTCAAGTCGCTGGATGAGGCGATTGCGCTGATCAACGCCAATCCCTATGCCAATGGCACGGCGGTGTTCACCCGCTCCGGTGGGGCGGCGCGGCGCTTCGAGCGCGAGATCGAGGTCGGCATGGTCGGCATCAACGTGCCGATTCCGGTGCCCATCGCCTATTACTCGTTCGGTGGCTGGCGCAATTCGCTGTTTGGCGACCAGCATGTGCACGGTCCTGAGGGGGTGCGCTTCTACACCCGCGGCAAGGTGGTTACCGCGCGCTGGCCTGATGACAAGGCGGTGGCGGGCGGATTCAACATGCCCACACTGGGTTAATCAAAATCACCGTGTCTGGCCGCGAAAACATTCTTGCCCGCATCCGCGCCCGCCAGGGCAGGGCGCTTACGGCCGCCGATGACGAACGTCAGGCGGTCGCGCAGTATCTTTCGGTGCATCCGCAAGGTCCGCGTCCGGCTGTCGATGCCGATCTGGTAGCACGTTTCCGTAACCGCGCACAGAGCCTGATGACGACACTCGACGAGGTCGAGGGGCTACAGGAAGTGCCGTCAGCTGCAGCGCGTTACCTGCGAGGTCTGGGACTGGGGCCTGCAGCAGTCTGCTGGCCCGAATTGGCGGAACTCGATTGGGCTGCACAGGGGCTGAAGGTGGAAGCGCGCGCTGCACACGGCAACGATCTGGTCGGCATTACCGGTGCTTTTTGTGCCATTGCCGAAACCGGCACACTGATGATGCTGTCTGGTGGGAATACGCCAGCGGCGGTGAGCCTGTTGCCGGAAACACATATTGCAGTGGTGCCGCGCAGCCGCATTGTTTCCGGCATGGAAGATGGCTGGAAGCTGCTGCGTTCCGAGCACGGCGCCATGCCGCGCGCGGTGAATTTCATTTCCGGGCCTTCGCGCACTGCGGATATCGAACAGACTGTCACCCTGGGGGCGCACGGGCCCTATCGCGTCCATCTGCTGTTGATCAACTGAGCATCGACGCATCCCATCCCTGCCTCCAGCATGGTTGCGGATGGATCGGGGATTCCGGTTTTGTCTCCAAATTGACCTGGATCAAGCCGCGAAATGCCGGGTTGAATCAGGATGATCATGAATCATGATTTCACCCGGGATAAATGTGTTGCCGCAGTGCGGTCCCGGTATTGCATTGCTCCGGAGTTTCACGGATGGATTCCTGGCTTCCCTGGATCAAATTTGCGGCCTGCACGGGGCTGATCGGTTATGCCGGCGTACGTCTGTCCCGCTACGGTGACATCATTGCCGAGAAGAGCGGCCTCGGCGCGAGTGTGGTCGGACTGCTGCTGCTGGCCACCGTCACTTCGCTGCCCGAATTGATCACCGGCATCGGTGCGGTGGCCCTGGCCGATGTGCCGGACATCGCCGTCGGCAACCTGCTGGGTGCCTGCCTGATGAATCTGGCGATGATAGTCGTACTGGATCTGCTGCATCGCGGACAGTCGCTGTACACCAAGGCGGGGCAGGGGCATATCCTGTCCGCGGCTTTCGGGTTGGTGATTCTCGGTTTCATTGCGTTGAATATGGTGTTCTCAGGTTATGGCGCCACTTTCGCCCTGGGGCATGTCGGCCTCTACTCTCCGGTCGTGCTGCTGATGTATGTCGGCGCCGTAAATGTGGTGTTCCGTTACGAACGGCGCCAGCGTGCGGAATACGTGCAGGAGCGTGCGGAGCGTTATCCCGATGTCACGCTGCAGGACGCGCTGCTGCGTTATGCCGCAGCTGCCGCAGTGGTGGTTGTTGCGGCGCTGTACCTGCCGTTTGCTGCGGAAGAGCTGGCAAAAAAGATGCAGTGGAATGAAAGTTTCGTCGGCACGCTGTTCGTGTCGCTGGCGACCACGCTTCCGGAACTGACGGTCACGCTGGGAGCACTGCGCATAGGCGCAGTTGACCTGGCCGTGGGCAATCTGCTCGGCAGCAACCTGTTCAACCTGGCGATACTGGCCGTGGACGACCTGTTCTATACGCCGGCACCGTTGCTGTCCGCGGTCTCGACCATCCATCTGGTATCGGCGCTGTCGGCGCTGCTGATGACCGGGCTGGTGATCGCCGGGCTTTTGTACCGGCCGCCGGAAAAGCTGTTCGGCACTGTCGGATGGATCAGCATTTTGATGCTGTGGATATTCGGCACCAATGTGGTGTTTCTGTACTTTTTCGGCGGTTGAGGGGAGGCGGGGTGCTGGAGTTCAAGACAGGAACCAAATGGCATTGCCTCCGGGCGCCGGAGGCGATCGCAGAGCTGGCGACCGATCCCGTACACGGACTGGAGTCCGCTGAGGCCGCACAGCGACTCGCCAGGGCCGGATTCAATGAGTTGGAGGAAGGGCGGCGACGCGGTCCGCTGCGCATATTGATCGACCAGTTCGCCGATTTCATGATCCTCGTCCTGCTTGCCGCGGCCGTGCTGTCAGGAATCATCGGCGACGTGGCCGATACGCTGGTCATTGCGGCAATCCTGGTGCTTAACGCGGTCATCGGTTTCACTCAGGAGTACCGTGCCGCCAAGGCAATGGCGGCGCTGCAGCGCATGGCTGCGCCGGCGGCGAACGTGATCAGAGGCGGCCAGCGTTTGACGATCCCGGCGCGGGAACTGGTTCCCGGAGACCTGGTGCTGCTCGAGAGCGGGAGCATGGTTCCTGCCGATTTGCGCCTGTCGGATACGGTGCGGTTGCGCATCGAAGAAGCGGCATTGACCGGCGAATCAGAGCCGGTTGAAAAAGACAGCGCAGCGATCACGGCGGAGGATGCGGTGCTTGGTGATCGTCGCAATCTCGCATTCAAGGGCACTATCGTCTCCTACGGTCGCGGCAGCGGGATTGTGGTTGCCACCGGCATGGCGACCGAGCTGGGGCGCATCGCGGCACTGCTGGCCGCCGAGGAAGACGACAGGACGCCGCTGCAGAAGAGGCTGGCAGTGTTCGGGCAGCGGCTGGCCGTTGCGGTGTTGCTGGTGTGTGCGGTCGTGTTCGTGGCTGGATTGATGCGGGGAGAGCCGCCCTTGCTGATGCTGCTGACCGCGGTCAGCCTCGCAGTGGCGGCGATTCCAGAGGCGCTGCCTGCGGTGGTGACCATCGCGCTGGCTTTGGGTGCGTATCGCATGGTCGAGCACAACGCACTGATGCGCCGGCTGCCGAGCGTGGAAACGCTGGGTTCGATCACTTATATCTGTTCCGACAAGACGGGCACGCTCACTGAAAACCGGATGCGCGTGGACAGCTGCATGCTCGGCGGGCAGCAGGTTTCTGCGGAGCAGATTTCGGGCCCGGTTGCCGACAGGCTATTGACCGCCGTTGCGCTGTGCAATGACGCTGTCGACGGCGAGGATGGGGTGGCTGGAGATCCTACCGAAGTTGCGCTGCACGAGCTGGCTGCCCGCGCCGGCTTTGCCAAGACATTGCTGGAGGCGCAGGCACCGCGTCGGGCTGAGCTGCCTTTTGACTCCGCTCGCATGCGCATGACCACCTTTCATGCGACAGGTGATGGCGTGATGGCCTATACCAAGGGTGCTCCCGAAGCCGTGCTGGCACGCTGCGTGGCAGAGGCCACGGATACAGGCAGCAGTCCCATGGATGTGGCCGCGGCGGAGTACAGGGCGGCGGAAATGGCAAAGGAAGGTTTGCGGATGCTGGCCGTGGCCTGCCGGCAGTGGCGGGAGATTCCCGACCTCAACGACGCGGATGCTGCCGAAAACGGTTTGATGTTCATCGGTCTGGTCGGCCTGATTGATCCGCCGCGGCCGGAGGCTGCCGAGGCCGTGGCGACCTGCCGCGCTGCAGGAATCACGCCGGTGATGATCACCGGGGACCATCCGGCGACGGCGTGCGCGATTGCCCGTCGCCTGGGCATTGCCGGCGGAGACGACGCGGTGATCACCGGCAGGGAACTGGCGACACTCGATGACACACAGCTCGGCGAGCGTGCAGGACAGGTCAGGGTCTACGCGCGGGTCGATCCCGCGCAAAAGATCCGCGTGGTCCAGGCCCTGCAGGCACGCGGTGAATTCGTGGCGATGACCGGCGATGGAGTCAACGACGCTCCGGCGCTGAAACGCGCCGATATCGGCGTCGCCATGGGTCGCGGCGGCACCGACGTGGCCCGCGATGCTTCCGACATGGTGCTGCTGGATGACAACTTCGCAACCATCGTCGCGGCAATCCGCGGCGGCAGGCGGATCTACGACAACATCCGGCGCTTCATCAAATACGTGCTGACCACCAACCTCGCCGAGGTGCTGCTGATTTTTCTGGCCCCTTTCCTGGGGATGCCGCTGCCGCTGCTGCCGCTGCACATACTCTGGGTCAATCTGGTGACTGACGGACTGCCCGGACTTGCGCTTACTGCGGAGCCTTCTGAACCCGGGATCATGCGCCGGCGTCCGCGACATCCCGGGGAAACCGTGTTTGCACGCGGCATGTGGCAGCATGTGCTGTGGGTGGGGTGCCTGATGAGCGGTCTGGTGCTCGGGCTGCAGGCTTGGAGCATCCATGCCGGGATAGCGCATTGGCAAAGCATGGTGTTCACCGCGCTGACCTTTACCCAGCTTGCCCACGTCATGGCCATCCGTTCCGACCGCGAATCCCTGCTCACCATCGGACTCGCGTCCAACCGGCCCTTGCTGATCACGGTGATCCTGACCGTGGTTTTGCAGCTTGCGCTGATATACGTTCCCGCACTGGCCCGGGTGTTCAATACGGTACCGCTGTCGGCGTTCGAGCTTGCTTTGTGCGTGGCCTGCGCCGTGGTGGTATTTGCGGCGGTTGAAGTCGAAAAAATTCTGGTGCGACGGGGATTGCTCTATGTATCCCGGCCCTGTTGACGGTCGGGTTGTGGCCGCGTTGGGTAAACCGTAAAATCGCCGGGAGAAAAAAACCGGCGAGCCTGCGCTCCGTCTGCAGAAAATCAATGATCCACTTCATCAGCCTGACGACCGCGCTGTTCCTGTTCTGGGTGGTGTTGTCCGGTTTTTTTACGCCATTCCTGCTGGGTGCCGGGCTGCTTTCGGCGCTAGGGGTCGCCTGGCTCGCTGGCCGGATGGACGTCATCGATCACGAAGGACACCCCATTCATCTCGGCCCCGGTGCGCTTACCTACTGGCCGTGGTTGATCAAGGAAATTGCCAAATCGGCATGGGCTGTTTCGCGGATCATTCTTGATCCGCGACTGCCGATTTCCCCGACCCTGGTCAAATTTACCCCGGGACAGCGCACGGTCGTCGGGCTGGTGACGCATGCCAATTCAATCACCCTGACCCCGGGAACCATTTCGGTGGAGGTCGAGCCCGGAGAAATCGTGGTGCATGGATTGACCCGTGAAGGTGCATCGGGTTGTATCGACAGTGAAATGAATGCGCGGGTGATCCGTTTCGAGGGCTCCGATACGCGGGGAGAGGCTTGATGTTCACGGCTGCAGCAGCAGGACTGCTGGTCGCACTGATGCTGGTGCTGGTGCGCGCAGTTCTTGGTCCCACCGTTTTTGACCGCCTCCAGGCGGCGAATACCATCGGTACGCTGGCTGTGCTGCTGCTGTCGGTGATCGGGTTTCTGACAGGACGCCCTGAATTTCTCGATCTGGCAATCATCTACGGCCTGCTTAACGTGGTGGGCACCATCGCCGTGCTGAAATTCTTCCGCTTTGGTGATCTTGGCGATCCCGGCAGTGAAGGTCCGCGATCATGAGTGCCCTGGTCAACGCCGTGAGCTGGTTTTGTCTGTTGGCGGGAGCGGTATTCTGCGTCATAGGGGCGCTGGGAATGATCCGCATGCCGGATTTCTATACCCGGGTGCATGCGGCCAGCGTCACCGATACCGCGGGTGCCGGGCTGTTGCTGCTGGGGATGATGCTGCAGGCCGGATTCACGCTGATTACCGTCAAGCTGATCATCATCGGTTTGCTGATCTTCTTTACCAGTCCGACGGCCACGCATGCCCTGTGCAAGGCTGCGCTTACCCGCGGATTGAAGCCGCTGCTCGCGGACGGGGAGGCCACATCGAAGCCCTGATCATCAACGTGCTGCTGACGCTGCTGGCGCTGCTGGTGCTGGCCGTGGTCGTGCAGCGCAACCTGTTTGCCGTGGTCGTGCTCGGCGGCATTTACAGCTTCCTGATGGCAACCGTGCTGGTGGCGCTTGATGCCGTTGACGTGGCTATGACCGAGGCAGCAGTCGGCGCCGGCATTTCCACGGTGCTGTTCCTGGGGGCTCTCTACCTGACGCAGGCCGAGGAGTCCCGGCCCCTGCGCCGCACCTGGTCCGCGTTGCTGGTGTCGGTGGGAGTAGGCGCCGCGCTGGTCTATGGAACACTGGGGTTGCCGGCTTTTTCCGACCCCAATGCGCCCATCCATACCCATGTCGTCCCGCGTTACATCAAGGATGGACCCAGGGAGACCGGTGTGCCCAACATGGTGACATTCGTGCTGGCCAGCTATCGCGGCTATGACACCCTGGGTGAGACCACGGTGGTGTTCACCGCGGGCATAGGCGTGATTGCGCTGTTGCGGCGTCGGCGCAAGGATGACGGGGAACGCTGATGCGTGATTTTTTCGTATTGCGCGTCGTTGCCAAACTGCTGATCCCTTTCATGCTGCTCTTCTCGCTGTACGTGCAGTTCCATGGCGATTTCGGCCCGGGTGGTGGCTTCCAGGCCGGAGTGATGTGCGCGGCAGCGATCATTTTCTACGCCCTGATTTTCGGATTGCCGGCTGCGCGTGCCCTGGTTCCCGATGCGATGGTGGAATCGATGGTTGCGGCAGGAGTGCTTCTTTATGCCGCGGTCGGGGTGGCAGGAATGTTTTTGGGCGGGAATTTTCTTGATTATTTCGTTCTTGCTGCCGATCCGGTTGCGGGCCAGCACCGCGGAATTTTCCTGGTTGAGCTGGGCGTGCTGATTACGGTCAGCGGCGTGATGCTCAAGATCTTCTACATCTTCGCCGGCCGCGGCCGTGCTGACCGGGACTGAAATAGACATGGGTTTTTCCAGCCATTACAGCTACTGGGTGACGATCCTGCTGATGGTTGCGGGTCTCTACATCGTCGTTGCCCGCAGCAACCTGATCAAGAAGCTCGTCGGGCTGGCCATTTTTCAGACTTCGGTTTACCTGCTCTACATCGCTCCGGGCAAGCTGATCGGCGGCACGGCGCCGATCGCCGCTGAAAAATTTTCCGTGTATTCGAACCCGCTGCCGCATGTGCTGATCCTTACCGCCATCGTCGTGGGCGTGGCTACCCTCGCGCTCGGCCTGGCACTGGTGGTGCGCATACACGAGTCCTACGGCAGTATCGATGAGGACGACATCCTCGAGGCCGACCAGGCCGGCGCGGATGAAGGGACTGCAGCAGGCCGCGGGGAGCGGGCGTGATCGTCGAGCATCTGCCGGCATTGCAGGTCGTCATTCCGCTGCTGGCGGCGCCGGTAATCGTGCTGCTGCGCGGTGGCCGCGCAGGATGGCTGATTGCCACGCTGGTCAGCTGGGCCGCGCTGGGGATCGCTGTCGCGCTGTTGATCCAGGTGCAGTCTGCCGGGGTGATTTCCTATGCCATCGGCAACTGGCCGCCGCCCTGGGGCATCGAGTACCGGGTCGATGCAATCAACGCCTTCGTGCTGGTGCTGGTTTCGCTGATTGCTGCCGTGGTCTTGCCCTATGCCCGTCCAAGCATCGCTGCAGAAGTGCCCTCGGATCGTCACTACCTGGTGTACGCGATGTTCGTGCTCTGCCTGTGCGGCCTGCTGGGCATGGCGATTACCGGCGATGCCTTCAATATTTTCGTGTTCCTCGAAATTTCGTCACTGTCGGGTTACGTGCTGATCGCGCTCGGGAGCAACCGCCGTGCACTGCATGCGGCATTCCAGTACCTGATCATGGGCACCATAGGCGCCACGTTCTACATCATCGGTGTCGGGTTGCTCTACCTGATGACCGGCACGCTGAATCTTGCGGACATGGCCGCCCGGATTGCAGATGTGGGTGAAACGCGCCCGGTACTTGCCGCGCTGGCGTTTATCACGGTTGGGCTTTCGCTGAAGATGGCGCTGTTCCCGCTGCATGTATGGCTGCCGGGTGCCTACTCGGGGGCGCCGACAGCGGTTGCCGCTTTCATGGCCGGCACCGCCACCAAGGTCTCGCTCTATGTGTTGATGCGTTTTGTATTCGGCATATTCGGCGTGCGCCTGGACCTTTCGGTTCTGCCGCTGCTGGACATGCTTGCCGTGCTGTCCGCTGCCGCGATGATCGTGGCTTCGCTGGTTGCCGTATTTGAACGTGACTTCCGGCGTCTGCTGGCCTATTCCAGCGTGGCGCAGATCGGTTACATCACGCTCGGCCTGAGCCTGGCCAATGCCGAGGGGATGACCGCGTCAGTGGTGCACCTGTTCAACCATGCGATAGCCAAGACGGCACTGTTCATGCTGGTCGGCGGGATCCTGCTGCGCGCGGGCAGTGACCGACTCGATGTGCTGGCAGGTCTTGCCCGGCGCATGCCGTTGACCTGTGCGGCGGTGGTCGTCGCGGGGCTGAGCCTGATCGGCGTTCCGGGAACTGCGGGCTTCATCACCAAATGGCACCTGGTCCTCGGCGCAGTGCAGGATGGCCACTGGTGGATGGTGGCTGCGATTGCCGCCAGCTCCCTGCTGGCTGCGGCTTACGTCTGGCGTTTCGTCGAGATGGCCTACCTGAGCCCGGAGGCTACGGCCAGAGCCGGCGATGCCTATACCGAGGCGCCCCTGGCCTGGCTGGCACCCGCTTTGCTGATGGTTGCGGCCTCGGTTTATTTCGGTCTCGATACCTCATGGTCACTGGGCAGCGCACGCGAAGCGGCCGCTGTCCTGCTCGGAGGGCTGCGGTGAGCCCGCAGAATCAGATGCTGCTTGCGGTCCTCGCGCCCGTGCTGGGTGCGGTGGGCGTGGCGTTGGCGCATCGCAAGCCCGATTTGCGCGAGGCTCTGTCCTTTGTCGCCGCCTTCGTTGCGCTGGCCAGCGTTCTGTCACTGACGCCGGGGGTGATGGGGGGCGACCGCCCCGAGCTGAAGTTGATCGAAATCCTGCCCGAAGTGACCCTGGCATTCCGTCTCGAACCACTGGGCATGCTGTTTGCGCTGGTGGCTTCCGTGCTGTGGCCGGTCAGTACGCTGTATTCGATCGGCTACATGCGCGGCAACGACGAACATCACCAGTCCCGATTCTTTGCCTGCTTTGCCCTGGCAATTGCCTGCACGCTGGGCATCGCTTTTTCGGCCAACCTGCTGACCCTGTTCCTGTTCTACGAACTGCTGACGCTGGTCACCTATCCTCTGGTTACACACCACCAGGACGACGAGGCGCGCCGCGCAGGGCGGGTCTATCTGGGCATCCTGATGGGTTCTTCGTTGACGCTGATGCTGATCGCGATCGTGGCGACCTGGAGCATGACCGGAAACATCGAATTCACCCCGGGTGGCGTGCTCGGCAGCGGGATTTCCAACGCCGCGATCGGCGGACTGCTGGCACTGTTCGTGTTCGGCATCGGCAAGGCGGCCGTGATGCCGGTGCATCGTTGGCTGCCGGCGGCGATGGTGGCCCCGACACCGGTCTCGGCGCTGTTGCACGCGGTGGCCGTGGTCAAGGCCGGCGTGTTTTCGGTGGTCAAGATAGTGGTCTACATCTTCGGCGTGGAGCGCATCGCCGGCCTGAGCAGTGTCGACTGGCTTCCGTTCATCACCGGATTCACGATCATTGCTGCATCGGTGGTGGCCCTGAATTCCGACAACCTGAAGCGGCGGCTGGCGTATTCGACGATCAGCCAGTTGTCCTACGTGGTGCTGGCGGCAGCATTGCTGACCCCGCTGTCGGTGATCGGTGCCGCGCTGCACATCGTGACCCATGCCGTGGGCAAGATCACGCTGTTCTTTGCGGCGGGTGCGATCTACACCGCGGCTCACAAGACCAATGTCAGCGAACTCGACGGCATTGCCCGGCGCATGCCGTGGACCATGGCAGCTTTCACGATCGGTGCGCTGTCGCTGATCGGCGTGCCGCCGGCCGCGGGGTTTTTCAGCAAGTGGTACATCGTTCTCGGTGCGGCCGAAGGTGAGCACTGGGTGGCGCTGGCTGTGCTGGCGGCAAGCACGTTGCTTAATGCGGCCTACTTCCTGCCCATCATTTATGCCGCTTATTTCCGTGCCCCTGCAAACGAGGGGCACTCCCACGGCGAGGCACCATGGCCGATAGTCGTCGCGATGGCCATTACCGCGACGGGTGTGCTGGCGCTGTTTTTTGGCATGGAGTTTCCGTTGTCCCTGGCGAAACAGCTGGTGGCGTTACCGTCCTGACCCGACGAGGAATGCGATGAAGGAAGACGAAAAAAAGTACTGGCTCGATGATCCGGCGAACGTGACGAAGCTGTATCGCGGCCTGTGGATCATCGGCATCCTGCTGGTGTTGTGCGACCTGCTGCTGCACAAGCATGAGGATTTCTCCTTTGCAGGCTGGTTCTCGTTTTACGGGGTTTTCGGGTTTGTCGCGTGCGTGGTGCTGGTGGTTTCGGCCAAGGGACTGCGCCGCCTGTTGATGCGCAGCGAGGACTACTATGAGCGGTGATTTCCCCGTTCCGCTTCTGCTGATCATCGGCGCCGCATTCGTGCCGCTGTTGCGCGGCCGTGCGCGTGCCGCCCTGACCCTGCTGCTGCCGCTGCTGACGTTTGCGCTGGTGCTGGCCTTGCCGCACGGCAGTCACGGCCACGTCGATCTGCTCGGGACGCAGCTGGTGTTGATGCGGGTGGACAAGCTGAGCCTGCTGTTTTCCTACGTGTTCCTGCTGGCGACGTTTCTCGCCGCGATCTACGCGCTGCACGAAGAAAACGTTGCACAGCAGGCCGCTACGCTGGTCTACGCGGGCAGTGCGCTGGGGGCGATTTTCGCGGGCGACCTGCTGACCCTGTTCGTGTATCTCGAGATTGCGGCGGTGTCCTCGGTGATCCTGGTCTGGGCGCGGCGTAGCGGCGCTTCATTCAGTGCCGGCATGCGCTACCTGGTGGTGCAGCTGGCAGCAGGCATGTTGCTGCTTGCGGGTATCGCCGTGAGGGTCGTGGCGGGGGACGGCATAGCCTTTGACCACATCGGGCTCGAAGGTTCGGGTGGGTGGCTGATCCTGCTGGGACTCGGCATCAAGTGCGCGTTCCCGCTGCTCCACAACTGGCTGCAGGACGCCTATCCGGAGGCCACCGCGACCGGAACCGTGGTGCTGTCGGCATTTACCACGAAAATCGGCATTTATGCGCTGGCCCGCGGCTTTGCCGGCGAGGACATGCTGATCTACGTCGGAACCGTGATGGCGGCGTTCCCGATTTTCTACGCGGTGATCGAAAACGACCTGCGCCGGGTGCTGGCCTACAGCATGAACAACCAGCTGGGATTCATGGTGGTCGGCGTCGGCATCGGCAGCGAACTGGCGCTCAATGGTGCAGTCGCACACGCTTTTGCCGACATCCTGTTCAAGGGACTGCTGTTCATGTCGATGGGCGCAGTGCTGTTCCGGACGGGCACGGTCAAGGGCAGTGAACTCGGCGGCCTTTACAAATCAATGCCGTGGACGACCGGATTCTGCATTGTCGGTGCCGCGTCGATATCCGCATTTCCGCTGTTCAGTGGTTTTGTCACCAAGTCGATGATCATGAGTGCTGCGGCCGGCGAAGGGCATATGCTGGTGTGGCTGGTTCTGTTGTTTGCGTCGGCGGGCGTGTTCCATCACGCCGGCATCAAGATCCCGTATTTCGCGTTTTTTGCGCATGACTCCGGCATCCGCTGCAAGGAGGCGCCAACCAGCATGCTGGTCGCGATGGGTGCGGCCGCTGCATTGTGCATAGCCATCGGCTGTGCCCCGGGACTGTTCTACCAGTTGCTGCCGCACAGCGTTGATTACGCGCCCTACACGCCGACCCATATCCTTGACCAGGTGCAACTGCTGGTGTTTTCGGCCCTGGCGTTTGCGGTGCTGATGCGCACCGGCATTTATCCGCCGGAATTGAAGTCGGTTAATCTGGATTCGGACTGGACCTATCGCCGCCTGCTGCCGGCGCTGGCGTCTGCCATCCGCTGTGGTTACAACTATGCCGCAAGTGCGGTTGCACCCCTAGTGCAATCCCTTTGCGTCACCGTCGCTCGATTCGGCGCACTTCATCATCATGGCGGCATCCTGGCCAGAACCTGGAGTACCGGTGGCACGGCACTGTGGATGATGCTGTTGCTGCTGGTTTATCTGATCGAGTATCTGTTTTGACGGCTTTGGAGAGCGCTTAAACCCCGGTCGTTTATAAGAAGTCAGCGATGGGCGCAGGCTTGATTTTGTGGGCGTCGGGCGCTACGATGACTTGTCCGTAATACGGCGTTGCGCATGGCGAAATCAGTTATCTGCCATGCAAACTCCCAAAAAAAGTGTGGTGGGCTTTTGCCGCCGTGAAAATGGTGGCGGGTGTCTGTCACGGTTTCGTGTTGTCATCGTCACCTGGAGGATAAAATGGTTCAGAAACAGGATGTTAAGCCCACTGAGGCGAGCCCGGCACGGCGCAAGTTCCTGACCGGCGCTGCTGCCGCGACGACCGGCGCCGCCATTGCGGGGTTCCCGATGATCTCGGTTGCGCAATCGCCGATCGTCATCAAGATGCAGGGTGCTTGGAGCGCCACCGATATTTTCAACGAAATGGCGCAGGAATTCGTCAAGCGCGTCAATGAAATGTCCGGCGGACGGCTGAAAGTCGACTACCTCGTCGGCGGCGCCGTGGTGAAACCGTTCGAGGTGACGGATGCCGTGAGCAAGGGCGTGCTCGATGCCGGCCACACCGTTCCGGTCTACTGGTACGGCAAGTCCAAGGTTGCTTCGCTGTTCGGATCGGGCCCGATCAACGGCTGCGATGCGCCGCAGACGCTGGCGTGGATCTACCGTGGCGGCGGTCTCGCCATGTATAACGAGCTGCTGCAGAAACTCGGCCTGAACTATGTCGGTTTCTTCGCAATGCCGATGCCGACCCAGCCTCTGGGCTGGTTCAAGAAGCCGATCACTGACGCGGCACAGCTGAAAGGCCTCAAGTACCGCACCGTGGGTCTGGCAGCCGACCTGTTCCAGCAGATGGGCGCGAAAGTCACCCAGCTGCCCGGCGGCGAGATCGTTCCCGCCCTGGAGCGCGGCGTGATCGACGCGTTCGAGTTCAACAACCCGACCTCGGACATGCGTTTCGGCGCCCAGGACGTGATCAAGAACTACGAGATGGGCAGCTTCCACCAGGCGATGGAGTTCTTTGAAATCGCGATCAACAAGAAGCGTTGGGATGCGATGCCGAAGGATCTGCAGGCCATCTGGCAGTACTCGGTTGAGGCTGCTTCGCAGTCGAACTACTGGACCGCGATGGACAACTACTCGCGCGACCTGCAAGTGCTGAAGGACAAGCACAAGGTCAATGTCCTGCGCACGCCGAAGTCAGTGTTCCAGGCACAGCTGAATGCGTGGGATACTCTGACCAAGAAACTGTCGGATGAAGATCCGTTCTTCAAGAGAGTGGTTGATTCGCAGCGCGACTGGGCCAAGCGCGTCGCCTACTACCATTTCCTGAACGACGCGGATTACAAGCTGGGCTACGAGCACGTCTTCAAAACCAAGATTCCGGGATAATTTGGGGAAGTGCAGTGTTAATTGGGGCGGCGCCGTCCGGTGTCGCCCCATTATTTTGTCAATGGGTGCCTGAATCATGATCAACCGGTTTATCAACGGCGTTGACCAGCTGAGCAAGACAATCGGTCATGCGTTTGCCTGGTGCATCATCATCCTTACGCTGGGCACCTCGTTCGAGGTTTTCGTGCGCTATGCGTTGAACGATCCGACGAGCTGGGCCTTCGATTTCAGTTACCTGATGTATGGCGCGCTGTTTTTCATGGCCGGCTCCTATGCGCTGTCAAGAAACGCCCACGTGCGCGGTGATTTTCTCTATCGCATGTGGAAGCCGCGCACCCAGGGCATCGTCGAGCTGTCCCTTTATGTGCTGTTTTTCTACCCCGGGGTGCTGGCGCTGGTGATCGCCGGCTGGGCGTATGGCTACGACTCGTTCAAGATCAAAGAGGTCAGTGTCAACAGTCCGGTCGGCATTCCGATATGGCAGCTGAAAATGATGATCCCGTTCGGTGCGGTGCTGCTGGCCCTTCAGGGTTTCGCCGAAGTGCTGCGCTGCATACTCTGCATCCGTGACAACCGCTGGCCGTTGCGTTCCCATGACGTCGAGGAGCTGGAGGATGTGCTGGCCGAGCAGCATGGCTCCGCTTCGAAAGAGGGAGGCGCCAAATGAGCGATCCCGTCATCGCCCTGGTCATGCTGGGGCTGTTCATATTCGTCATCTTGCTCGGCTTTCCCATCGCGTTCACGCTGATGGGCATGGGCGTCTGCTTCGGTTTCTATGCCTATTACCAGGCGGGCCAGGATTTCTTCGACAACCGGCTGTTTTACCTTTTGACCCAGAACACCTGGAGCATCATGAGCAACGACGTGCTGGTTGCCGTGCCATTGTTCCTGTTCATGGGCTACGTGATAGAACGCTCGAACATCCTCGACAAGCTGTTCTACAGCCTGCAGGTGGCGCTGCGGCATGTCCCGGGCTCGATGGCGGTTGCCGCGCTGCTGACTTGCGCGATGTTTGCCACGGCTACCGGCATTGTCGGCGCGGTGGTGACGCTGATGGGCTTGCTGGCATTGCCGGCGATGCTGAAAGCCGGTTACGACCAGAAGCTGTCTTCCGGCGTGATTTGCGCCGGCGGAACGCTGGGCATCTTGATACCGCCGTCGATCATGCTGATCGTGTATTCGGCGGCCGCTTCCGTCTCGGTCGTCCGTCTTTATGCCGCGGCGATGATCCCGGGCTTCCTGCTGGCCGGGCTGTATGTGGTTTACGTAATCACTCGTGTGGTGCTCAATCCCAAGCTGGCGCCCAAACTGCCGGAGGCCGAGGGCAATGTGCCGTGGAGCAAAGCCCTGCTGTTGCTGATCCAGGCTTTTGTGCCTCTGGCGGTGCTGATCCTCTCGGTGCTGGGATCCATTCTTGGCGGCCTGGCGACACCGACCGAGGCCGCTGCTGTCGGTGCCTTGGGCAGCCTGATACTGGCCGCGGCCTATCGTGCGCTGACCTGGGAACGGCTGCAGGAGGCGGTGTATCTCACGGCCCGGACTTCGGCGATGGTGTGTTTCCTCTTTGTCGGTTCTTGGACGTTTTCGTCGGTGTTTTCGTATCTTGGCGGCGAAGGCATCATCAAGGATTTCGTGCTCAGCCTCGACCTGAATCCCACGATGTTCCTGATCCTGTCGAAGGTCATCATATTACTGCTGGGCTGGCCGCTGGAGTGGACGGAGATCATTATCATTTTCGTGCCGATCTTCCTGCCGTTGCTGCCGCACTTCCATGTTGATCCGATGGTGTTCGGCATTCTGGTCGCGCTGAACCTGCAGACCTCGTTCCTGACGCCGCCGATGGCCATGTCGGCCTACTACCTGAAGGGGATCGCTCCACCGTACCTTCAGCTGTGGACGATATTCCGTGGCTGCTTCCCGTTCCTGGGCATGGTGGTGCTGACGATGGTCCTGGTGCATCTGTTCCCGCAGACCATGTTCTGGCTGCCTGACCTGATCTACGGAAAATAACCGCGCCATGGATGCCTCCCGGCTCAACTGGCTCTCGGCGACCGATGCCGCGCGCATGATCGGTGAGGGCGTTATCGGGTCTGAACAGTTGACGGAGTCCTGCCTCGCGCGTGTGCGCGAAATCGATGAGCGCGTCCAGGCTTGGGCGTTTCTCGATCCGGAGCACGCACTGACGCAGGCGCGGGCGCGGGATGCCGATCGCAGCGAAGGCAGGGCAACCGGACCGCTGCACGGAATACCTGTCGGCATCAAGGATATCATCGACACCGGCGATCTGCCGACCGAGGACGGCAGCGTGCTGCATGCCGGCCGAACACCTGCGCATGACGCAACCGTGGTTTCCATGCTGCGGTCTGCGGGTGCGGTCATCATGGGCAAGACGGTGACCACTGAATTCGCTTCTTACGCACCCGGCAAGACGCGCAACCCGCACAATCCCGCGCATACGCCGGGCGGCTCGTCGAGCGGCTCCGCCGCCGCGGTTGCCGCCGGCATGGTGCCGCTGGCGATCGGTAGCCAGACCAACGGCTCTGTGATCCGGCCCGCTGCTTATTGCGGGGTGTACGGTTTCAAGCCTACCCATGGCCTGATTCCGCGCGGCGGGGTGTTGAAACTGTCGCGCACGCTGGACCAGATGGGGGTTTTTGCGCGGACGCTGGATGACATCGCCCTGGTGGTTGAGCAACTGGTCGGGCACGATCCGGCGGACCCCGACAC
>JAYQOT010000029.1:0-27455 GCA_038144955.1 Burkholderiales bacterium
GTTTGCGCGATCCGCAGTTTGGCCCGCTGGTGATGGTGGGGCTCGGCGGCATATTCGTCGAAATACTCAAGGATGTGTCTTTCCGGCTGTGTCCGATCAGCCGCATTGACGCTGAAGAAATGCTTGCCGAACTGAAGGGTGCGGCCATACTGAAAGGCGCGCGCGGCAGCAAGCCGGCTTCGATGGAAGCCATCATTGACGTGCTTCTCAAAGTGGGCGGAGAAAACGGCCTGCTGATGCAGCATGCCGCGGATATCAGCGAGGCCGACATCAATCCGCTGATCGTGTCCGACACGGCTGCGGTTGCCGTCGATGCGCGTTTCATCCTCGGCTGAAAGAGGAAAACAAGCATGAACATCATCGAACAATTCACGCCGCTGTTCGCGCCGAAGACCGTTGCCGTGATCGGCGCATCGACCAAGGGCAATGCGCTGCCCAACGTGTTCATCCGCCGCATCCGCGAATTCGGTTTCAGCGGCGACATTTATCCGATCCATCCCGCGGCTGACGAGATCGACGGACTGAAAGCCTACAAGACGCTGGCGGACACGCCGCGGCCGGTGGATTACGCCTACATCGCCGTGTCCGGCGCGCAAATTCCCGGCATGCTGGCAGCTGCCAAGGGCCATGTGCGTTTCGCGCAAGTAATATCCAGCGGTTTCGGCGAGGTCGACGAAGGCAAGGGATTGCAGGAACAGCTGGCAACAGCGGCGCGCCAGGGTGGCATGCGTCTGATCGGCCCCAATTGCCTAGGCATCTATACGCCTCGGGGGCGGGTGACCTTCACCGAGATCGGCCCGAAAGAGGTTGGTGGGGTCGGCATCGTTTCACAAAGTGGCGGCCTCGGCACCGACATCATTCGTCGTGGTCTCGCGCGGGGGCTCAAGTTCTCGGGGCTGGTCACCGTCGGCAACTGTGCCGACGTGACGCCGTCCGATCTGCTCGAGTTCTACATGGCAGACCCGCAGACCAGGGTCATCGGCCTCTACATCGAAACTGCCAAGGACGGCCGGCACCTGTTCAACATCCTGCGCAATGCCAAGGCGGCCAAGCCGGTGGTCATTCTCAAGGGCGGGCGCACGCAACAGGGGCTGGCGGCAGCAGCCTCTCACACCGGTTCACTCGCCGGCGACGACCGCGTGTGGGTGGCGCTGGCGCGGCAGACCGGCTGCCTGCTGGTGGATACGCTCGATCAGTTCGTCGATACGTTGCTGATTTTCCAGTCGCTGACGCCGCGACCGCAATTGCCGACAAAAAAGGTGGTGCTGTTCGGCAATGGCGGCGGCACCAGCGTACTGGCCACCGATTACTATGCGCGGCTGGGTCTCGATGTCACGCCTTTCCCCCAACCGGTGATCGATGCGCTGGCGGAGATGAAGCTGCCGCCCGGCACCAGCATTACCAATCCGGTCGATTGTCCGGTGGGCACGTTGCAGCAGGATGACGGTCGCGTTGCCGAAAAAATCCTCGATATCATCTGCGGCCAGGGTAAACCCGAAGCCCTGGTGATGCACCTGAACCTGTCGGCATTTGTCGGCCGCACCAAGCCTGAAGTGCTCGACAATCTGGTGGCCGCGGCACTGCGGGTGCAGGAAAAGTATCCCGGCAAATCGCACTTCATCCTGGTGCTGCGCTCCGACGGCGAACCGGCGCTGGAGGCGCGCAAACGCGAATTCCGCGACAAGGCGGTGGCATTGGGTGTGCCGGTGTACGACGAAATGGCCAATGCCGGACACCCCCTGGCGGCCCTCGCCGCATTCGAACGTTTCAAAGCGGCCCGATCATGATGACTTTGTTCATTGGCAGCACCCTCTGAGGCTTTCCACGTCATGTCAGGTAGCGGCAGTGATATTTGCCCGGTGACCGCGTTGCCGTTCTGTGTTTAAAACGGCCTGGCTGTGTTGTAGACTTTAGGCAGTCGAAGTGGAGGGCCAGACATGTTTGCGATTGTCAGCAAATCTGACGGGTTTCCGGTCAGCCGCAGCGCCGGCGAGGGCCAGGCCGATCTGGTGGTGACCTGGACTTCAGGGGACAGGGCAAAAGCGTTTCTTGCCGCCAAAGGCATCGAAGCCGATTATTCGGTTGTTGCGCTTACTGAAGATACCCTCGGCAAAATGGCCAGTGCGCTCGGTTGCGATCCCGACGCGATCGGTTTCGACGACTTTCCCGAAAAATAAAAACGTGACGTAACCACGGGCCAAGCCCGTTGAGGCGTCTGCAGGGGCGCTTGGTTACAAACACTTACACACCGTTACGGATAACGGGCGATTTGGCGGCCATGCACCGCTATTCTGATTCCGGGAATTACCCCATACCCAAGGGAAGGGATCATGAATCTTAAAATCATTATGACAGCCGCTTTCATTACTTCCGTGCCGGCACTATCCTGGGCTCAAACCCAGAACCCGGCAGCAACGCCCGGAATCGACAAACGCCAGGAACGACAGCAGCAGCGCATTGACCAGGGCGTCAAATCCGGCGAACTGACACAACGTGAAGCGGCGCGACTGGAACGCCATCAGGAACGCATCGGCAAAATGGAAGAAAAAGCCAAGGCGGACGGGATGGTGACGGCGAAAGAACGCGCCCGCATACAGCACCAGCAAAATCAGGAAAGCCGTCGCATTTACCACCAGAAGCATGATCGACAGAAAGCGAATTGAGTATTTTCAGCACCGAAATCGCCGCCCTGCGGGGCGGCTTTTTCATGTCTGCAGAGGGAGGGCCACTCGGCTAGAATGCGGGCCACGTTGACCGGACCGGAGTGCGGATATGGAGTCTTTGAAGATCGGAACCAGGCATGTGACGGAGCGTGAGGTAGTAGAAACCATGACGACCAAACGCGGCGACTATCGCGTTTTTTCGACCCCTTCAATGGTGCAGTTTTGCGAAGCATCCGCCGGGGAGTTGGTTGCGCCTCATCTGCAACCGGGACAGGGGCAGGTTGGCATTGTTGTTACGATCCGCCACATGGGCGCTACGCCCATGGGCAAACGCGTACGCGCCGAGGTCGAACTGACTGGAATCGATCGACGTCGGCTGAGTTTCAAGATCAAGGTATTTGACGATATCGAGCAGGTGGGTGAGTGCGACCACGATCGCTTTATTGTTGATCTCGACAAGTATCAGGCGAAGTTGAAGAAAAAAATCGAAGGCTGAGCTTTTTCCAAGAACGGATTTAAACCGGAGATACCATGAAGCGACTGATTGTGCTGACGGTCTTGATGTGTACGACGCTGGCGGCACATGCGGAATTTACCCGCTATTTCGAGGATGACGAACTTGTTGCCTACCTGGATCGCAGCTCCATCACCCGTGCGGGGAACGAAGCGCGGATGTGGACGATAGATGACTATCGAAAACCACAGAACGACATCGCCGGCAAGAAACCGTTTCTGTCGGTAAAGGCGCACTGGGTTTTTGACTGCGCTAAACGGATGAGCGACGTGCTGGTCGCGTTTTATCACGCCGAACCCATGGCCGGAGGCGAGGAAGTTCACGCCGCAGCAACAGGGCAGCGCAGCTGGGACAGAGTCGAGCCGGATAGCGTTGGCGAACTGGCGTTCCGTGCGGCCTGCGTAACATCCAGGCAGGTGAAATGACGATGCCGCCACTGGCCTGGTTCGAATTGTTCTAGAGGAGGTTTGCCCATGACATGGATTATCAGCAAGTATTTTCTGACCGCGGCCGTCGTGGTGCTGGTTTCCGAGCTGGCCAAGCGCAGCGACAGGCTGGGTGGACTGGTTGCCGCACTGCCGATCGTGACGGTGCTGACCCTGATCTGGTTGTACGTGGAAAAACAGTCTCCCGAAAAGATCGCCAACCACGCCTGGTATACCTTCTGGTATGTGTTGCCGACCCTGCCGATGTTCCTGGCATTTCCCACACTGTTGCCCAAATTCGGATTCTGGTGGACGTTGTTGCTCTGCGTGGGGATCACTATGGTTTGTTTTGCGACATCCGCCTTTGTATTGCGGCATTTCGGCATTGAGCTGACATGAAGATGTTCGTTGTCCTGGTGGGAGAGAGGTGATGGCGGGCGTGTTGAAAACCTCAGCAATCGAACTGGTTGTTCTGGACATGGCCGGCACCACGGTACGCGATGCCGGCCAGGTGCCCGCAGCATTCACCTCCGCGCTGGCAGCACATGGGGTTGCAGTAACCCCGCAGGCGATTGGGGGCCTGCGCGGAGCTTCCAAACGGCAGGCCATACTGGACTTGTTGCCGGTTACAGCGAATCGGGAGGCGCTGGCCGCGCAGGTTTACGCGACCTTTGTCGACCATCTGGCACAGGCATTTGACCGCAGCGTCGAACCTGTTTCTGGCGCACCGGGGGCAATCAACGCTATTCGTGCCCGCGGCGTCAGGGTTGCGCTGAATACAGGATTTGACCGGGAGACGACAGACCTTTTGCTGACAGCTTTGAACTGGAAGCAAGGCTTTGTGGATGCTGTGATTTGCGGCGACGAGGTTGCCCAGGGACGCCCTGCACCCTACATGATTTTCCGTTGTATGGAGGCTGTCGGTGTGGTCGATGTGCACCGGGTGGCAAGCGCTGGCGACACGGTGCTCGATCTGCAGGCGGGGCATAACGCCGGAGTGGCGATGAATATCGGCGTGTTATCCGGCGCCCATGGCCGCGACCAGATGCTGGGTCAGCCACATACCCATTTGCTGGGCAGCGTCGCAGAGCTTCCAGATCTGCTGCAGCGTCGCTGAGTTGGGACAAATCGTTTATTTCCTGGACCGGTGTACTCGGATGCGGTTCAAAATCGTTAATTCCTGGGTACGGCAGCTGAACTTTGGCGCGCCCACCATGACCAATGACCGCATGCGCAACTTTCTAACCCTTCTCCTATTTTCATCCCTGTTGCTGCCCTCATTCCCGGCGCGAGCGCTGGGTGTCCCGGCGGTTGCTGCGCGACCTGCAGCGCAGGAAGCCGGGCAGTACAAGGTTACCCGGGCCACGCCCGCGAAATCCGTGCGCGCTCCTTTCATCGTGACCAGTACCGGATCGGGCCAGACGGGGTACGTACATTACTGGACCATAACGGCACCTGACGGTGCCCAGGAAATGCAGGTGGGCATGGAATTGCCGGACCGGCGCATCGTCTGGTCGTTCCCCGGCGTCGGTGTCACCGTGGCACCCTTTATCGCCGATGGCGAGTACGATGCCAATGGCAGACGCTTCAAGGTGGTGCATGAATTCGGCGTACGCCCGTACCGTAACGAACCGGCGGTGCAGCGTCTGCAAAGCGGGATACAGCAGCGCATCAAGCCCTGGCTGGACACGCCAACGCCTTACTGCGAGTTGAACGGCGTGACAGCGGAAGTGTGCGTCAGTTGTTTCGGGTTTGTGGCGCAGGTACTGTATCCGGGAGCCACCCGTCATTTTGCGCGGTTTCCACGCGATTTTCCTTTCACCGTCAGCGACGAATACCACACCACCGAAGACCTGCTGCTGTACCTTACCGCCTTGCATGCCTTGCCGGACGCAGCGGCCCGGCGCCGGCGCATGGCTGCATTGGGCGGACCCCCGGCTTTGCAGGAAGAATTGGCACGCTTGACCGCCAATCTGCCGGATCGCGCGCCGACCCGGTTGGCCAATGTCAACCCGGTGCGCAAGCCGGCAGTCAAAACAGCACCTAAACCGACAATGCGTCGTCCGGCGACTGGCTGAATCCCTTTAGAACTGTTCCCCGGGGCGCAGGTAGCGCCACTGCCCCAACGGCAGATCACCCAGCATGACCTTGCCTATACGCACGCGCTTGAGCCCGGTCACGCTGAGGCCGACCAGTTCACACATGCGGCGGATCTGGCGTTTTTTCCCCTGGCGCAGGACGAAACGCAGCTGATCGCTGTTCTGCCAGCTAACCTCGGCCGGCCGCAGCGCTTCGCCGTCCAGGCTCAACCCGTGATTCAGCAGCGCCAGGCCGTCCTTTGATAACCGTCCGGTGACGCGTACCAGATATTCCTTTTCCACCTGGGAGTTTTCGCCGATCAGCTGTTTGGCAATACGACCGTCCTGGGTCAGCACCAGCAATCCGGTGGAATCGATATCGAGCCGTCCCGCCGGCGCCAGCCCGCGCAGGTGGCGTGGCTCGAAACGCGGACTGTCGCTTCCGCCGCGCTTGAGGGTCTTTGCCGTCACCAGCGTGATCGCCGGCTGATAATTGTTTTCAGCCTGTCCTGACACATAGCCGACCGGTTTGTGCAGCAGCACGGTGACTCGCGCCTGCTGCTGCTGTCTGGCCGCCGCCGTCAGGGTGATGGTCTGGGTTGGCCAGATTCGGGTGCCAAGTTCGGTGACCGGGACATCATCCACCAGCACCCAGCCGCGTTCGATATAGGCGTCGGCCTCGCGTCGCGAACACAGTCCCTGCTCCGACATCAACTTGGAGAGTCGGATCTTTTCCATGGTATCTGGGTATTGCCATAGATCCATCGGGAGGTGCAGCAAAGCCTGGATTTATAAGCCATTGTTTTAATTACAAAAATTATTTTGTTGCGGGTCAAAACGCAGCAAAAACCCGGGATGCTGCAGCGAGGGTCTGATCAATTTCGGCAGTGCCGTGGGCCGACGATACAAAGCCGGCCTCATAGGCTGACGGCGCCAGATAGACACCTTCGGCGAGCATGGCATGGAAAAAGCGATTGAAGGCTTCCTTGTCGCACGACAGGACTTCGGCGTAGGACTGGGGAGGGGTTTCGCGAAAATAAAGGCCGAACATGCCGCCGATGCTGCGCGCTGAAAACGGGATGCGATGCCCCTGGGCCGCTTCGGCCAGTCCGCTGCAAAGCCGGTGTGCCGCGGCGGCGAGCCGGTCGTAGAAGCCCGGAGCCTGTATGAGTTTCAGCGTTGCCAACCCCGCGGCTACTGCCACCGGATTTCCCGACAGCGTTCCGGCCTGATAGACCGGGCCCAGCGGTGCAACGCATTGCATGATGTCACGGCGACCGCCAAACGCACCGACCGGCATGCCGCCCCCGATGACCTTGCCCAAGGTGGTCAAGTCGGGTTTGATGCCGTACAACGCCTGGGCACCGCCGAGGGCGACACGAAAACCGGTCATCACTTCGTCGAATATGAGTACGGTGCCGTGGTGACTGCACAGCTTGCGCAGCAACTCGAGAAATCCCGGTCGCGGCGCAACCAGATTCATGTTTCCGGCTACCGGTTCGACGATGACCGCTGCGATCTCTCCCCCTTCCCGGGAAAACACGGCTTCCAGTTGCGCTTCATTGTTGTATTCAAGCACCAGGGTATGAGCAGCGGTTTCGGCAGGGACCCCGGACGAGGAAGGCTGCCCGAAAGTCAGTGCACCCGATCCCGCCTTGACCAGCAAGGCGTCGGCGTGGCCGTGATAGCAGCCTTCGAACTTGATGATTTTGCTGCGGTTGGTATAGCCGCGGGCAAGCCGTATGGCGCTCATGGTTGCTTCGGTGCCGGAGCTGACCAGTCGTAACTGCTCCATGGACGGAACCAGCTTGCGCAGCTCTTCCGCCATCTCCACCTCGGTCTCGGTCGGGGCGCCGAACGACAGTCCGCGCACCGCGGCCTGCTGAACGGATTTGACGACGTCAGGGTGGGCATGGCCGCAGATCAACGGCCCCCAAGACCCGACATAGTCGATATAGCTGTTACCGTCGGCATCCCAGACCAGGGCTCCCTTGCCGCGCTGGAAAAACAAGGGAATACCGCCGACCGATTTGAAGGCGCGTACTGGCGAGTTGACGCCACCGGGAATGATCAACTGTGCATGGTTGAAGAGTTTCTGGCTTTTTTTCATCGAGGTATTTGGAACAATGACTGGAAGGCGCGGGCTGCCTGTTCGATATCCTGTGCCGAGAATACCGCGGAAATGACGGCCAAGGCATCAGCGCCTGCGGCTATCAGCGCCGGCGCATTGTCCAGGGTGATGCCACCGATGGCGACCACCGGTACATCCAGTCTGGCTTTGGCACGGGTCAACAGATCGAGCGGAGGGCGTACAGCGTCAGGTTTAATCGGAGACGGGAAGAAGCTGCCGAAAGCGACATGATCGGCGCCAGCGGCGATGGCGGCCTGCGCCAGATCAAGACTGTCATAACATGAGGCACCGAGCAGCCGGTCAGGTCCCAGAGTTACACGCGCTGCCGAAATAGACCCGTCCTCACCCCCCAGGTGTAAGCCTTCCGTGCCGATTTCGATGGCCAACCCGGTATGGTCGTTGATGATCAGCGGCACTCCGAATTCCGAGCACATGGCTTTCAGCAGGCGGCTCTGTTCGAGGCGCAACCGGGGTGAGGCGGATTTATTGCGATACTGGAGAATCTGTATGCCGCCGCGCAGTGCGGCGGCTACGCGACGCTGCAAATCATCGGTGTCGTCTAGATCGGGCGTGATTGCGTAAAGCCCGGCGATCCCTTTTTTCACGTCGGAGGTTCACCGTCGCTCTGAGGTGCATCGGATGCAGTCTCCTCCTCGCGTGCCCAGAACAAGCGATCCGGTATATGTTGGCCCATGCCGGGACGGAAAGCCTGTTTGAGCGACTGCCAGGTGTATTCTTGTGCATCGCGCACGGCTTCCTGCATCTCTACGCCGTTGGCAATGGTGGCTGCAAGCGCGGAGGCCAGAGTACAACCCGAGCCATGATAGCTGCCGGGAAGACGGGGCCACGAATCGCTGCGCACTACCCCATCACTGCTATACAGCGTATTAACCACCTCGCCGGTGTTTTCGTGGGTGCCGGTGATCAGGACGTATTCGCAGCCTGAAGCCAGAATGCGGCGCGCACATTCTGCGAGATCCGGATTGTCACCATCGTCGTCGTTGTCTGCCAGCCGCCTCGCTTCGATGCTGTTTGGGGTCACAATGGTGGTTTGCGGAATCAGCAGTTCGCGGATCGCAACCAGCATGTCTTCAGAGGCCAGCTCGTCGCCTCTGCCGGAAGCCAGCACCGGATCCAGAATCAGCGGAATTTCCGGATAGTCGGAAACGACTTCAGCGACCGCGGCAACAGCTTCCAGGCTGCCCAGCACGCCGATCTTGAATGCGGCAACCGGCATATCTTCCAGAACGCAGCGTGCCTGATCGGCAACCCATTCGCCATCCATGGGTTGCACCTCGTCGACACCCGTAGTGTCCTGGATCGTAATCGCGGTCACAACGGACACCGGATGGCAACCCATGCTGGCAAGAGTCATGATATCCGCCTGCAGACCGGCTCCCCCGGTGGGATCGGTGGCAGCGAAGACCATCACTACGGGCGGAGCATCAATCATCAGGTGGTGTGTAAGCGGGATGGGATCAGCTAGAATGAGGCGGGAATTGTAGCTTATTTGACCTATGGCGAATCCGGATGACGACTGACGAAGCGCAATACAAAAAATACATGTGTCTGATATGCGGTTACATATACGACGAAGCAGCGGGAGTGCCTGATGAAGGCATCATCCCTGGTACCCGGTGGGAAGATGTCCCGATGAACTGGACCTGTCCCGAATGCGGTGCGCGCAAGGAAGATTTTGAAATGGTGCAAATCTGATTACCGGGCAGGGGAAATCATGAGGCTACTGCATACAATGATCCGTGTTGGCGATCTGCAGCGATCGCTCGATTTCTATACCCAGGTCCTGGGCATGCGCCTGCTGCGGAAATCAGATTATCCGGGCGGACGGTTTACCAATGCCTTTGTCGGCTACGATGAAGAGTCGCGTGCCGCGGTTCTGGAGCTGACCCACAACTGGGATACCAAATCCTATGACATGGGGACCGGATTCGGCCATGTTGCAGTCGAGGTGGATGATCCCTACAAAGCCTGCGAAGAAGTCAAAAAGCGCGGCGGCAAGGTAACCCGTGAACCCGGACCGATGAAACATGGCACCACAGTCATCGCTTTCGTCGAGGACCCCGATGGCTACAAGATCGAATTTGTCCAGCGCAAGTCAGCCGGCTGAGTCGATAGTCAGGGTTTTGTCGCTATAGCGTCGGCGATTTTCACAAAATCCGCGACCGACAGTTCCTGGGCCCTGGCGCCGGCATCAATGCCGAGCGCAGCGAGCTGGTCTGCTGAAACCATTCCTTTCAGGGTATTGCGCAGGGTTTTACGCCGTTGCGCAAACGCGCGGGTGACCACTGCTGCGAAGACCGATTCATCGCGTGCCGGGCAGGGCAGCGGCGACAGCGGAATCAGCCGGACTATGGCGGAGTCAACCTTGGGTGCGGGATCGAAAGCGCCGGGCGGCACTTCGAACAGCATTTCCATGTCGAAACGGTACTGCAGCATGACCGACAGTCGGCTGAATTCGGAATCTCCCGGCAAGGCCACCATGCGTTTGACCACTTCACGCTGCAGCATCACGTGGATATCAAGTATGCGGCTGGCGAATTCCGCGAAACGGAACAGCAGCGGCGTCGAGATGTTGTAGGGAAGATTGCCCGCGACGCGCAGATCGGCGCCGAGCGTGGAGAAATCGAATTTGAGCGCATCGCCTTCGTGGATCAGCAGGCGGTCGCGTGGATGGTTTTCGCGCAGTCGCGATATCAGGTCACGGTCGATTTCGATCACCTGCAGGCGCTTCAGGCGGGCAAGCAAGGGGGCAGTCAACGCCCCAAGTCCGGGACCGATTTCGACGAGGTTGTCATCGGGCTGAGGCGCTATGGCGGCGATGATGCCGTCGATGACGCCCTCATCAATCAGAAAATTCTGGCCGAATCGCTTGCGTGGCAGATGTCGGTCCGGATCTCTCCTGTTCATGACGCCGAGGCTTGCCGGCTGCGTGTTACAAGTTCGGCAGCCATTCCAATTGCAGCGATCAGGCTCTCTGCGCCTGCTTTACCGGTAGCGGCGAGATCGAGAGCCGTGCCGTGATCGACCGAGGTGCGTATGATTGGCAGGCCCAGGGTGATATTGACCCCGCCACCGAAGCCGGCATATTTAAGTACTGGCAGCCCCTGATCGTGATACATGGCCAGTACGCAGTCGCTATTATCCAGATACTTGGCCTGGAACAAGGTATCCGCTGGCAATGGTCCCGTGAGATCAAATCCCTCACCGCGCAAACGGTTGATGACGGGGTTGATGACGTCGATTTCTTCGCGACCCAGGTGGCCTGATTCTCCGGCATGCGGATTGAGGCCAGCGACGATGATCCGCGGTTGCCTGATTGCAAAACGGCTGACCAGATCGTCGCGCAAAACTCTTAGCGTCCGCTCGAGGCCCTCCTGCGTGATTGCTGCTGCGACATTGCGTAATGGCAGATGCGTAGTTGCCAGTGCAACGCGCATGTCTCCGCCAGCCAGCATCATCACCACATCCGGTGTTTTCAGTCTTTCCGCAAGAAATTCGGTGTGGCCGGTAAATGCAATGCCTGCATCATTGATGACGCCTTTGTGCACGGGCGCCGTAACCATGGCCTTGAATCTGCCTGCGGTGCAGCCGTCAGTCGCAATTTCCAGTGTGCGCAGCACATAGGAACTATTGGCCGGATCGAGATGTCCGGGTTTGGCCCGTCGAGTCAACGGTACATGCAGTACTGAAATCCTCGCGGTTTCTGCAGGGCCGGTGAAACGGGGAACGTTGTCCCAAGCCGCGCCGATGGCAAGAGCGCGCTCCTGGAGCAGGATCTCGTCGCCGATCACAACTACGCGAGCGGGAAGTTTGCGTCCGGCAATCATGACGCACAAATCCGGCCCTATGCCTGCGGGCTCCCCGGCAGTTACGGCGATGAGTGGCGCAGCTGTGTTGGCGGGCATGGCCTGAGGGTCCTGACGCGCAGGAAATCAGCTCCTTTCGTCCAGCCTGCGTTCCACATAAGCGCGGTCTCGCAGCTGACGAACCCATTCCTGATAGGCCTCATCGGTTTTCCGGTCACGCAGAACCTGGCGGGCATTCAGGCGTTGGCCTTCCTGGGTCATGTCCTTGGTGCGTCTCTCCAGCACTTGTATCAGGTGCCAGCCGAAAGGGCTGCGTACAGGTTGGCTGATTTCGCCAGGCTTCAATTCACTCATCGGCTTTTCAAATTCGGGCACAGTATCGCCAGGAGAAAGCCATCCGAGATCCCCGCCGCGGGTTGCACTGGTATCTTCGGAGCGCGCACGCGCCAGTTCCGCGAAATCGGCCTTGTTGTCGAGACGTTCCTTGAGCGCAAGCAAACGGTTGCGTGCTTCACTCTCGGATACCAGTTCATTGATCTTGATGAGGATATGCCGGGCGTGGGTTTGCTGCACCATGATCGGAGCCTGTCCGCCGCGGCGCTCGTTCAGTCTGAGGATGTGAAAACCGTTGGGGCTGCGCAGCAGGCTGGTCAGTCCCCCGGCCTGCAATGGCTGCAGCGCCTCCACAAACAACGAGGGCAATCGATCGCTTTCGCGCCAGCCGATCAACCCGCCCTGGAGTGCCTCGGGACCGTCGGAGAACGCGGCTGCGACCTGGCGAAAATCCGAACCCCCCTGAATTTGCGAGAGCGCCTGTTCAGCGCGCGCCCGGCGGGATTGCAGCTGCTCGGGTGAAGCATTTTCAGGAACAGCGATCAGTATGTGCGAAATATTGAATTCGTCATTGCGTCCCGGTTGCGATTTCAGACCCTGAAGGTAATTGTCAATCTCCGCCTCCGTAATCACGACTTTCTGGGCAACTTCGCGTTCGCGCAGCCTCGTTAGAATTATTTCGTTGCGAATGTCTTCACGGAATTTTTCAAACGGCACGCCATCCCTGCTTAAAGTGCTGCGCAGTTGCGCCAGCGACATCTTGTTCTCTTCAGCGATACGCTCAAGCGCCCGATTCAGCTCGGTATCCTCGACCCGCAGCCCGGTTTCGCGCGCATGCTGAAGCTGTGCCCGATCGCTGATCAGTCGCTCCAGCAATTGTCTGGCAACGGTATCTCGTGGTGGCGGCGGGGTGCCCTGTTGCCGCATCTGGCGGAAAGCGAAATCGACGCGGGCTTCAAGTTCACGCTCGGTTATGACCTCGTCATTCACCACGGCAACGATGCGGTCAACCGGGACAATCCGGGGCTTTGCCGGTTGGGCGCTTGCGGATGGGCACAGCATCGCAAGCGCGGCAGAGAGGACCATCAGGCAGCGAAACGGCGTTACAGGAGGCATGTTAAGTCCGGCATTAGAGGAAGTTCGGTTACAGGGCACTGATCCGCGAAGCTAGAACAATCCCGGTACATTGTATTCGACCGGGGATGTGGCGCGGGGATCCTGTTGTTTGTAACCCGAAATGTTCCGTTTCAGCACCTCCAGCGGGTTGGTGCCGATCCGTGACACACCGTTCAGTTCCAATTGGACGAAAAGGGAGGTGCTGGTCGCACTGGTGGTGGTGGCGAAACGGTGCGCGACCACGCGCAACGCCCAGCAGCGGTCGCTGTATTCGATTCCTGCCAGCGCTTCCAGGGTGCGATTGTCACGGATCGAGAAATTCCAGCGCCCCACCGCGGTCCAGCGCCCGTCAATCGGCCATTGCGCAGAAAAATCCGCCTGACGCAACGTGTTGACGGTATCGCGATAGGCCAGGTTCAGCACTTTGCCCTGCTGCGGCTGATAGCGGCCGGAGAGGTTGAATTTCTGCATCTGCTTGAGGTCGGTGTTGTACTGCCATCCGGCGTTGACGGCCCAGTTTTTGGCAATGTTGCCGCTGACCGTGGCCAGCAGATCTGAAGAATTGCTGTCACTCGCGCGTGGCGGCACACCCGGAACCGTGACCCGTTGCGACTGGAAGTAGTAACGTTGCGCAACCGCGGCCCTGAAGCGTTCGATCCCGGTGTTGGCGTCAATGAAGCGTGAGCTGGCCCCGACGGTCAGCTGGTTGGCATCGTTGATGCGATCCTGTCCGCTGAACTGGTTTTCGGTGAATATGGTGGCGAAATTGATGTCTTGGAGACCGCTTTCAAAATTCGGCAACCGGCTCTGGTCTTTGTAAGGGATATAGACGTAATACGCCTTGGGCTCGAAGGTCTGGATCAAAGGCAGCCCGCCTGCACTCATATTGCGTTCGAACACCAGCCCCGACTCGGCGCTGAATATCGGCAGGGTGCGGGTGGTGTCCGCAAGCCCCCCCACGTTGTTGTTACCCATCGCATAATGGGTTGCATGCATGCCGATTTTCGGGGTGACGAAGGCAAAGGCGTTTTGCAGCGGCAGGGAAAGGCTGGGGTAGGCAAGAGTTCGCCGGCCGGTCACCAGCGAAGAGTGGTCGAAAGCCACGAAACTGCCCACAAAATCGAGGTCGCCCCAGCGGGATCCCTGGCGCTGGGCCGAAAAAGTAAGTTGCGGCTGGCGATTGTATGGAGGTACCAGGGGTGCCAGTGGATCAGCCTGCAAAGTCTGCCAGCGCTGAGTGAATGCAGAAAAACTGTAGATACCTGCATCCCCCAGAGTGCCGCCGCGGGAAAGTGTCAGGTCATTGGACAGATGCACCTGTGAAGTTACAGCGATTTGCGTCGAGAGGTCCGTAAAATAATTTCCATCCGACACACGATTCAAGTTGATCGTTCCACCCCACCCGTTGGCGAATGAGTGCTGGTGCTTGGTGAAAAACCCCCAGCGATCGCGGCTGATCTGCTGGTCCCCTGACAACAGTTCGGCACGAGCCTCGCCTTTCCAGTTCCGCTCCAGGTAACGGAACTCGCCCCCCAGTTGCAGGCCGCGCTTGGTCATGTAGCGCGGGTAAAGGGTTGCGTCCATGTCGGGAGCAAGGTTCAGGTAGTAGGGAACCGTAAATTCAAGACCCGTGGTATTGGACGTGCGGTAACTTGGAGTCAGAACGCCGGACTTCCGTTCCTGGTGCAAAGAGAAGGAAAGATAAGGCGAATAAAAAATGGTCTGATCAAAAAAAACGATACGAGCGTCGCGGGCAACGGCTATATCCCGATTGCGGTCGATGTCGAGAGTCTTGGCGCGCAGGAACCAGGCATCGTTGCCCGGCTCACAGGTGGTGTAGTTTGCGGTTTCAATCTTGTATTTGCCGGGACCGTCGAACAGCAGGCGTTCCGCTGTGCCCCGACCGTCGACATCGGATAGCCGGGATTTGTTCTGTGCAGAGGCAGGTACGCTCATCAACATATAGCGCGGCTGCTCCATGACCCCCTTGTCGGTATCCAGCTCATAGCGCAGCGAACTGCCTTCGAGAATTTCGCGCTCCTGCTCGATGCGCACCCCGCCTTTGGCAGTCAATACCTCGGTGTCGGTGTCATGACGCATCCAGTCGGCCTGGAAGGCTTGACCCGCTTTGCGCAACCGGGCATTGCCAAAGGCCTCGATTTCCCTGTCCTGGGTTCCTTGCAGGCGGTCGGCTTCCAGGAGTACCGGCGCATCCCGGTCAGGCTGGTTCTGCTGGGGTGATTTCAGGCCGAGACCCGGCGGCAATTTTTGCCGTGCCCCGTCTTCAGCGGCTGCCAGCAGCGGCAGTGCGCATATCGCGGCAAGCGCGATCCTGGTTTTTCTGGGGAAAAGCATCGGGGAGGCTTCAGGCGAGGTGCTAAAATCTCACAATTCATTGCCCGAAGCAACGCTTGAATTCCATCACTGTGCCGCGGGGCGATCCGCGACTTGAAGCGCTGCATGCATGGCTGGCCGTGCAGTTGCCCGGTGCCGGATATACGCTGGCGCCGGCCTCTGCGGACGCCAGTTTCCGGCGCTATTTCCGCGTGACGGTTGCAGACGGCACGCGCATCGTCATGGATGCGCCTCCATTACAAGAGAATTGCCGCCCATTCATACGCGTCGCGGAGTTGATGCGTGAGGCGGGTTTGCATGTCCCTACCATTCTTGCATCCGACGTCGAACAGGGATTTCTGCTGTTGTCAGACCTTGGCGTCACGACATACCTGCAGGCGCTCAATGAAACCAATGCCGATTCGCTGTTCGGGGACGCCGTCAACGCGCTGATAGCATGGCAGCGCGCCAGCCGCCCCGGTGTACTGCCGGCATATGACCGGGAGTTGCTGCAGCGTGAGATGGAACTGTTTCCGGAATGGTATATCGGGCGTCATCTCGGAATTTCACTTGTCGATTCGCAGCGTGCTGCTCTAGCGGATGTCGCCAATTTGCTGGCGGACAGTGCCCTCGCGCAACCTTCTGTTTATGTGCATCGCGATTTCATGCCCAGAAATTTGATGCTCTCCGAACCCAATCCCGGCGTGCTCGATTTTCAGGACGCGGTGTACGGTCCAATTACTTATGATCTGGTATCGCTGTTTCGGGATGCTTTCATCAGCTGGCCTGAGGAGCGCGTACTGGACTGGGTGGTGCGTTACTGGGAACAAGCCAAACGGCTGCGGTTGCCGGTGGCGGCGGATTTCGGCGATTTCTATCGGGCTTTCGAGTGGATGGGGCTGCAGCGGCATCTCAAGGTTCTGGGCATATTCGCCCGTATTTGTCACCGAGACGGCAAACCGGCCTATCTGGAAGATGCGCCGCGCTTTCTGGTCTACGCGCGCGCGGTTTGCGGACGTTACGCGCCGCTGACCCCGCTTACACGGCTGCTCGACGAACTGGAACAGAGTCCGCCCCGGGTGGGCTATACCTTCTGAGGTGTCACGGTGAAAGCCATGATTCTGGCGGCAGGACGCGGCGAGCGCATGCGGCCATTGACCGACCATACGCCCAAGGCACTCCTGGAGGTAGGCGGCACCCCATTGATCCTTTTGATAATCCGTTCGCTGGTGCGGGCGGGGATCAAAGACCTCGTCATTAACCTGGCGCACCTCGGCGAACGCATCGAAGAAAGACTGGGCGACGGATCAGCATATGGCGCGCGTATTCTTTATTCGCATGAAGCCGAAGCGCTGGAAACCGCGGGTGGAATTGTTTATGCAATGCCGCTGCTGGGGGACTCCCCGTTTATTGTGGTCAATGCCGACGTATTCAGCGACTATGATTTTTCCGCGCTGAAGACTGCCGCGGGCTCATTGTCACCTGGTGGCCCTCATGCCCATCTGGTGCTGGTGGGTAACCCTCCGCATCACCCGCGCGGAGATTTCGGCCTCGATCGAGACAGGGTTCTCGCCGATGCAGAGATCTGCTTTACTTTCAGCGGAATGGGCGCTTATCACCCGGCCCTTTTTGCCGGCATCCAGCGGGGCGCCAAGGCCGGTCTTGCCGGAGTGCTCAAGGCAGCGATGAAGGCGGGCCGGGTCAGCGGGGAACTCTATCGTGGCCGCTGGCACGATGTCGGTACTCCCGAAAGACTGGCAGCGGCCAGCCGATTGATGCGTGCAGGCCCCTGAGACATGACTCACGGCATCGACAGCGCAGAGACCGATGTGACTCTCAGGTTTCCCCCGGAATGGGTAGACGGCCTGCGTGCGCACTGGCAGTTACTGATGTCAGCGGCTGTGTGGGGTGATCTGGAAACAGAACAGCTGGGGGCGGCATCCCGATTGCGCAGGCGTCTGCTCGAACTCGGTGAGCGAACCCGCAGTCTGGTTGCGCCGCGCGACTGGATTCCGCATCGGCGCGAGCGCGTGAAAAGCGCGCTGGCGGCTGCGCTCGCTGTACGGGAAACCTTGTCCGTGACCGAGGCCGCGCTGACCGTCCTCAAGCCGGGTTTATGTTCTGAAAAGCTAAATACGGTTTTCGGCGAGCTGAGGGGGATGCTTACGGACGAACTGCAACAGCGGGAAATGCTCTGGGCGCGTTTACTCGACTCCCAAATCGAAGACTGAGTCGCGGCTATAATCCTCTGATGAAAAACACGTCGTTTGATGCGGGTCCTTATGCGCGCCGCCGCGCCCATCTGGCCGCCCGACTGGGGAATGGTGTCGCAATCATACCGACTGCACCGGAACGCATTCGCAACCGGGATGCCCACTACCCTTACCGCTACGACAGCTATTTCTATTACCTGACCGGTTTTCGCGAGCCTGAGGCAGTGCTGGTTCTGGTGGGAGGCCCTCAACCGCGCAGCATACTGTTCTGCCGTGAGAAGAATGCCAAACGCGAAATCTGGGACGGCCACCGCCATGGTCCCGAAGGCGCGCGCGAGCTGTTTGCCTTCGACGAAGCCTATGGCTATGCCGACCTGGACAATCGCCTGCCGGACTTGCTGTCAGACCGTGCCAGGGTGCACGTACATCTGGGTTCCGATCCGGATTGGGATGCCCGGGTGCTGGGGTGGGTAAACGCAGTGCGGAACCGTGCTCGCAGCGGCGTTGCCGCACCTGTGGAAATTCGCGATGTACGCAACGACTTGGACGCCATGCGCCTGGTCAAGGATGAGAGCGAAATAGCATTGATGAGGCGTGCGGGAAAGATTTCCGCTGCAGCCCATTGCAAGGCCATGCAGACGGCGCGCCCCGGCATTTCCGAATTCGAAATAGAAGCCCTGCTGCAGTACGAGTTTCGCCGCCAGGGCGCGCAGGCTCCTGCGTATACCCCGATAGTCGCATCTGGGGCGAATGCCTGCATCCTGCATTATGTTGACAACAGCAACATGCTGGTTGACGGTGATCTTTTGCTGATTGATGCCGGCTGCGAGCTTGACGGTTACGCATCGGATATCACCCGTACATTTCCGGTGAATGGACGTTTCAGCGGCCCGCAACGGGAGATCTATCAACTGGTTCTTGCCGCGCAGGCTGCGGCGATTGCGTCGGTAAGGCCCGGAGTACGCTGGAATGAACCGCATGAAGCAGCAACCGCGGTGCTGGCGCAGGGTCTTATTGACCTCAAGCTGCTTCAGGGCAGCCTGGATGCGGTTCTGGAACAGGAAACCTACAAGCAGTTCTACATGCACCGCACGGGGCATTGGCTGGGCCTGGATGTGCATGATGCCGGCGAATATAAAACTGAAGGCCAGTGGCGTGAATTGCGTCCCGGCATGGTGCTGACCGTAGAGCCGGGTTGTTACATACGCCCG
Source organism: Burkholderiales bacterium (assembly GCA_038144955.1). Classification (GTDB taxonomy): domain Bacteria; phylum Pseudomonadota; class Gammaproteobacteria; order Burkholderiales; family SG8-41. Next base: position 18,846 of record JAYQOT010000029.1, read on the forward strand.
GCACCAGGTGTTCCTGAAATCTTTGCGCATATCGGCGTACGCATCGAGGACGATGCCCTGGTGACCGGTCAGGGTTGCGAGATACTCAGTGCCGGTGCACCAAAAACAGTGGATGAAATCGAGGCGCTGATCAGGGATGCACGCCGCTGAGACAACCGACATTGCCATTATCGGAGGCGGGCCGGTCGGCAGCGCACTCGCCCTGTCGTTGCGCGAATCGGGGTTGCAGATCGTGCTTCTGGAAGCTCGATCCGCCGCCGCGGGCGATGTCCGACCCTTGGCGCTATCCCATGGCAGTAGGCTGATACTGGAGCGTCTGGGGGCCTGGCCGGAACTGGCGGCGGGCGCAACCCCGATCTGCAATATTCACGTCTCGCAACGCGGCGGGTTCGGACGTGCGGGGCTGGGTGCCCCGGAGGTGGGTCTGCCTGCGCTGGGATACGTCGTGGATTACGGCCGCCTGGCAGAAGCGCTTGAGCGTGTCGTTGCCAAGGCCGCCTTGCTTGAATGTCGCACCGGAGCGCGCGTTACGAAATGGCAAGGCGGTGATGAATCCCGGATCGACTACGAGGTGAATGGTGCCGCAAAGGAACTCAATGCACGGTTGATCGTGGTTGCGGATGGTGGGGGATCGCGGGTTGTCGACTCCGAATCCGTGGATTACCGGCAACAGGCGGTGACTGCACGGGTGGTAAGTGAGCGCACGCATAACAATACTGCCTACGAACGTTTTACCCGCCACGGGCCGCTGGCGCTGTTGCCCGACGGCGACGGCTGGGCGCTGGTGTGGACTACTTCTCCAGACCGAGCCCAGAAGCTTTGCGCCTGCGAAGAGGCCGATTTTCTGGAGCAATTGCAGGCCGAGTTTGGTGCGCGGGTGGGCCGATTTGTTGCCGTCAGCAGACGGAAGAGTTATCCGCTGGTGTTTCGAGAAATGAGGCACTCATCGCCTGAGCGCGTCGTTTTCATTGGCAATGCGGCGCAAACGCTGCATCCGGTAGCGGGTCAGGGGTTCAATTTGGGTCTCCGCGATGCCTGGGAACTGGGCGAACTGGTTTCCCGTCCACACACACCTGAAATCGGCACAAGACAGTGGCAGGATCTTTATGAAATACGTCGTCGCCTGGATCGACGAGCCGGTGCCGGTTTTACCCATGCGCTGGTGCAACTGTTTTCCAATGACTTGTTGCCATTGCGGTGGGGACGAGGCATGGGTCTTGCTTTGCTGGGCAGCATGCCACCACTGAAAAATTTTTTGATACGTCGCATGGTTTTTGGCGCGCGTGGCTGACCATCGAGTCCGAAGCGTTGTCGCGCCGGGATTTGCCGGAGTCTTTGCATGTGGCGTTCGAGCAATGGGCGGTAAAGGTCCTGATCTCTAATGACTTTGATTGTGAAGCGCCACTTCCGCGACAGTGAGGTGCGCTTCAGCGTTGCGTGAAAGCATCGCGTGATTAAAAAAGCGGCACATTTTCCTTTGCATGTAGTGCGAGTGTGATTAAAATGTCGCCCTTTCCCTGAATCCACACAAAAGAACAAGTCCGGTGCGCATCGGCCCCTATCAGCTGAAGAACAATCTCATCGTGGCGCCGATGGCCGGCGTAACGGACCGTCCGTTTCGCCAGCTGTGCAAAACGATGGGGGCTGGCATGGCGGTATCGGAGATGGTGGCGAGCAATTCGCTGTTGTGGGGTTCCGAAAAAACCCGTCGACGTGCCAATCACGATGGCGAGGTGGACCCGATTTCTGTTCAGATAGCCGGTGCAGATCCGCAGATGCTGGCGGATGCGGCGCGTTACAACGTGGATCAGGGCGCGCAGATCATAGACATCAACATGGGTTGTCCGGCAAAAAAGGTTTGCAACGTCATGGCCGGATCTGCGCTGCTCAAGGACGAACCGCTGGTTGCCCGTATTCTTGATGCCGTGGTCGGCGCAGTCGAAGTGCCGGTTACCCTGAAAATCCGTACCGGTTGGGATCGCGAACACCGCAATGCAAGGACTGTCGCGCGGATTGCCGAGAGTTCAGGCATCCAGGCCCTGGCGATTCACGGACGCACCCGCGCTTGTGGCTATACGGGTGAGGCCGAATACGACACGATTGCTGCAGTCAAGTCCGACATCGGCATTCCGGTGATCGCTAATGGTGACATCACAACCCCGGAGCGCGTCAAGCAGGTGCTGGACTACACCGGTGCGGATGCGGTGATGATCGGTCGTGCAGCACAGGGACGCCCCTGGATGTTTCGTGAAATTACCCATTTCCTGCAAACCGGCAAGCACCTGCCGCCGCCTGAAGTGGGTGAAATCCACCACGTGCTGAGGGCGCATCTGCACGATCTTTATGCATTTTACGGCGAGCATACCGGCGTGCGCGTCGCTCGCAAGCACATATCCTGGTACACCAAAGGCCTCGCCGGTTCGGCGGCGTTTCGACATGCCATGAACCAGCTGCAGACCTGCGCGGAGCAGTTGGCGGCGGTTGATGATTTTTTTGCCGGCCTGTCTGAATTGAGCGGGCGCCTGACTTATGTGGAGGAATTGGCGGCATGATGAACGAAACCGAAATGGCCCGCGTCGTACGCCGGGCAATCGACGGCTACTTTCGTGATCTCGACGGCGAAAAGGCCTGCGGCGTATACGACATGGTCATTGGCAGCGTGGAAAAACCGTTGCTGGAGTCGATTTTGCACAAAGTGCGGGGCAACCAGTCACATGCGGCCGCCATGCTGGGCATCAATCGCAATACATTGCGCAAGAAGATCAAGACCTACAACATCAAGTTTTGACCGGAAACCCTCAACCGGAAAGAGGGGTTAAGCCCTCTGGTTCTCCGCCATGGCCACTATCAAACAAGCCCTCATCAGCGTCTCCGACAAGGATGGTGTTGTCGAGTTTGCGCGCGGTCTTGCAGGTTTCGGGGTGGGGCTGCTTTCTACCGGGGGAACAGCGAAACTGCTGAGGGACTCTGGGCTGGCAGTTACTGAAGTCGCCGACTACACGGGGTTTCCGGAAATGCTTGACGGCCGCGTCAAGACTTTGCATCCGAAGGTTCACGGCGGTCTGCTTGCCCGCAGGGAAGACGCGGCACACATGCAGGCGCTTGAAACTGCCGGGATCCCGACCATTGATCTTCTGGTGGTCAATTTGTATCCCTTCGAAGCAACGGTTGCAAAACCGGGGTGTTCCCTCGAGGAAGCCATCGAAAATATCGACATCGGCGGTCCTGCAATGGTCCGTTCTGCCGCCAAGAATTGGAAAGGGGTCGGTGTGGTGACCGATCCGTCGCAGTACGGGGCGGTGCTGGATGAAATGCAGCGCACTGGCGGGGCGCTTTCCGACAGCACACGGTTTGCATTGTCTGTCGCCGCGTTCAACCGCATTTCCAATTACGATGGCGCGATCAGCGACTACCTGTCATCCCTGCAAAGCGACGGGACGCGCAACGAATTTCCGTCGCAGGCCAATGGCCGTTTTGTGAAGATCCAGGATCTGCGCTACGGGGAAAATCCGCATCAGCGCGCCGCTTTTTACGCTGATCTTTATCCCGCTCCCGGTTCCCTGGTTACTGCGAAGCAACTGCAGGGCAAGGAGTTGTCGTACAACAATCTCGCCGACGCCGATGCGGCATGGGAATGTGTCAAAAGTTTCGATCTGCCTGCCTGCGTGATCGTCAAGCATGCCAATCCCTGCGGCGTCGCTGTTGGCACCGGGTGCGCGCAAGCCTATGCAAAAGCTTTTTCGACTGATCCCACATCCGCGTTCGGGGGCATCATTGCCTTCAATCGCCCTCTGGACAAGGACGCCGCGGAGGCTGTGGGCAGGCAGTTTGTCGAGGTTCTGATTGCACCCGGGTACGAGCGGGGAGCCCTGGAAGTGCTGGCCTCCAAAACCAATATACGGATACTGGAAATTCCCGTTGATGGTGTAAAGCAGAACGGGAAAAATGACTGGGAGCGCGGACGCAATTCGCACGATACGAAGCGCATCGGCTCGGGCCTGCTGATCCAGACGGCAGACAACAGGGATATTTGCGTGGATGATCTGAAAGTGGTGTCTCGAAAACAGCCCTTGGCTCAGGAAATGGCTGATCTCCAGTTTGCGTGGCGTGTAGCCAAATACGTCAAATCAAATGCGATCGTTTTTTGCCGGGATGGAACCACCCTGGGCGTTGGTGCAGGGCAGATGAGCCGGATCGACTCGGCGCGGATTGCTTCGATCAAGGCCGAAAATGCCGGCCTTACCCTGAAAGGATCGGTAGTGGCATCTGATGCATTTTTCCCGTTCCGCGACGGCGTGGACGTCGTGGTCAAGGCGGGCGCCGCGGCTATCATCCAGCCCGGCGGTAGTCTGCGGGATGAAGAAGTCATTGCGGCCGCCAACGAACATGGCGTCGCGATGGTGTTTACCGGCATCCGGCATTTCCGCCACTGAAATGAAAATTCTTGTCATCGGGGGCGGCGGTCGTGAACATGCGCTGGCATGGAAACTGGCCCGCTCCCCGCGCGTTTCAAAGGTTTATGTGGCTCCGGGCAATGCCGGTAGCGGCCGCGAGGATGGGGTGCAAAACGCGGCCCTCGCGGACCACGCACAAATAATTGATTTTATTAATAAAAATGACATTGCGTTGACGGTGGTCGGACCTGAAGCGCCGCTCGCCGCGGGTCTGGTGGATGCGGTCAGCGGTGCGGGTCGCCGCATTTTCGGGCCTACTCAAAAAGCGGCCCAACTGGAAAGCTCCAAGGATTTCGCCAAGGGATTCATGGCCCGGCACGGCATCCCGACTGCAGCGTACGGAACATTTACCGACGCTGCCTCAGCTCACGCCTACATCGAAAAACAAGGCGCCCCGATCGTGATCAAGGCCGACGGGCTTGCCGCAGGCAAGGGCGTGGTAGTGGCAATGTCGGCAACTGAGGCACATGCCGCGGTTGACATGATGCTGGTTGGCAACAAGATGGGTGCAGCCGGTGCGCGGGTGGTGATCGAGGAATTTCTCGAAGGCGAAGAGGCCAGTTTCATTGTGCTGGCTGACGGCCGTCACGCGCTGGCACTGGCCAGCAGCCAGGATCACAAGCGGTTGCGCGACGGCGACCAGGGGCCCAATACCGGCGGCATGGGCGCTTATTCACCGGCCCCTGTGGTCACGCCGGAAATTCACGCGCGGGTGATGCGTGAAGTCATCATGCCGACCATCAACGGCATGTCCGCTGACGGTATCCCGTATACCGGGTTTCTCTATGCCGGCCTGATGATTTCCCCGGACGGCCGGCTCAAGGTGCTGGAATTCAACTGCCGCATGGGTGACCCTGAGACCCAGCCGATCATGCTGCGCCTGAAAAGCGACCTGGTGCCACTGCTGGAAGCCGCCATCGATGGCCGGCTTGATGGTGTCAGCGCCGAGTGGGATACGCGAGTAGCCCTGGGGGTGGTGCTTGCCGCTGCAAATTATCCTGAGGAACCGCGCAAGGGCGACATCATTCGCGGATTGCCCGCCGCCGGCGAAGATTTTCATGTATTTCACGCCGGCACTGCATTGGCTGACAAGGAAGTGGTTACTGCAGGCGGGCGGGTTTTGTGCGTGACCGCATTGGGTCATAACACCCGTACTGCACAACGCCGCGCCTACGAGATTGTCGATGGCATCCGCTTTGACGGCATGCAGTATCGCCGCGATATCGGACACCACGCCATCGCCGCCGGCCGCAAGTAGTGAGGCGGTTTCGCCTCGTTATTCAATGAATATCGCTGCCGTAAAAACCTATCTGACGGGATTGCAGGAATCCATCATTGGCCGGCTTGCGGAGCTTGATGGTGGCACATTCCTTCACGATGCCTGGGAACGCCCCCAGGGTGGCGGCGGCATATCCCGGTTGATAGAAGGCGGGGCGTTGTTCGAGCGCGGCGGTGTAGGGTTTTCACATGTGTATGGTGACAATCTGCCGCCCTCCGCTTCGGCTACACGGCCCGAACTCTCAGGGCGTTCTTTCCAGGCGATGGGCGTGTCGCTGGTGCTGCATCCATGCAATCCCCATGTGCCGACGGTACATATGAACGTGCGCTGCTTTGTCGCCGAAAAATCCGGTGCGGCGCCGGTATGGTGGTTTGGCGGAGGCATGGATCTGACACCGTATTACGGAAACGAAGAGGATGCGGTGCACTTTCACCGCACCTGCAGGGATGCGCTGGCACCGTTCGGCAGTGATCTTTATCCGCGCTACAAGCAGTGGTGTGATCGCTATTTTTATCTGAAGCATCGCGCCGAGCCTCGGGGTATCGGCGGCATCTTCTTCGATGACCTTTGCGAACCCGATTTTGAAAGCTGTTTTGCCCTGATTCGCAGCGTCGGCGATCATTTTCTACCGGCCTACGCGCCCATCGTCGAGCGCCGGCGTGACCAGGCGTATGGCGAGCGCGAGCGCGACTTCCAGGCGTATCGCCGCGGACGCTATGTTGAATTCAACCTGGTGTTTGATCGAGGCACCCTGTTCGGGCTGCAATCCGGAGGACGCACCGAGTCCATCCTGATGTCGATGCCCCCGGTAGTTCGCTGGCGCTACAACTGGCAGCCCGAGCCGGGCACTCCGGAGGCCCGGCTTTACTCGGATTTTCTGACCGGAAAAGACTGGGTTTGACGCCGCTCAGGCGCCGAACCAGGATTTGATCGAGCGTACCCGCTCGCGCAACTGGCCGAGCATGGACATGTCGCTGGCCCGTGCTTCGGCGACGCGGTGCTGCTTCAGCAGTTTCGGCGTTTTGCGGAAAGACTGGTAGCGCGCCAGGGCTGCATGCACATGTTGCTGAAGCAGCTTCAGGTTCAGGGGTTTGGTCAGAAAACGGAAAACCTGTGCCTGATTGATGAGGTCGATGACCAGTTCCGAATCCGAGGCCTCGGTCATGACAATGGCAAGAATTTCCGGGTGATCCTGCTTCAGCAACTTGAAGGCCGCCAGCGATTTCTGGTCGCCGCCGCGGATATCGGCGACGATGACTGCAATTTCCCGCTCCGAGAGCATCGCAAGAGCGCGTTCGATGTCAGTTGCATGTAATACCGGGCAAACGTTGCCGATCAATTCGTTCGTCGCACGGAATACGCTCTGGTCCTGATCGATGACCAGGACTCCGCTGTCAAATTTTTCGGGGACAATAACCGGGCCTGTGGCCATGTCGGCGAGTTCCAGGGCAATCGCAGAGGCTTCGCTGATGGTTTTCTGGATCTCCGTGTTGTCCCATGGTTTGCTGATGAAGCGAAACACCTCGCCGTCATTGATAGAGCCGACGATGGAAGCCAGATCCGAATAGCCTGTCAGCAGGATACGCACCGTATGCGGAGCAAAATCGCGGACCTGGCGCAGAAACTCCACCCCGGTCATTTCCGGCATGCGCTGGTCGCTGATGATGACATGAGGCCGGAAGCGCTTGAGAAATTCCATGGCTTCCGGTCCGCTGCTGGCGGTCAGCACGTTGTAGTTTGAACGGAAAACCGAACGCAATGCAGTAAGGATACGTTCCTCGTCGTCCACAAAAAGCAGTTTGGCTTTTTTACCGCCAGTATCAAATGCCGAGGCAACCGGTGCGACGGCATCGGATTGGGATTCGGAAGCAGGCTTGGCTGCCGGTGAGCGTTTTCCCGCAATCAGTCGAGCCGCAGCCATAAGCTTGGGATCCAGCCGTTGCGTGGTGGCGTCCTCGGGGCTTTCAGCGACGGACTTGCCGGCACGCACGCTGGCCGCGATACCCTGGACGAAGGCCAGGGAAAACTCGCGCGCGTTCTGAAAACGGTCTTCCCGTTTTTTTGCCAGCGCCTTGTGAATTGCCCAGTCGAGCTGGGCCGAAATCTGCGGATTCGAATCCGAGGGATTGGCCGGCCGGTCGCTGATCACCTGGCGCATGATTTCGACGTTGCTGCCGCTGAACGGCTTGCGCCCGGTCACCAGTTCGTAGGCAATCACGCCGGCTGAATACAGGTCGGTCCGTGCATCGGGCTCGTCACCGGTGAACTGCTCGGGGGACATGTATCCAGGGGAGCCCATGATCTCGCCGACTTGCGTCAGTGACGAAGTGTCGATGTGGGCAATGCCGAAATCGCTGATCTTGATTCGTCCGTCGTCGTTGACCAGGAGGTTCGACGGCTTGATGTCCCGGTGCACCACGCCCTGGGAATGGGCATAGCCGAGACCATCGAGCAGCTGTCTGACGATTTCGCCGATTTCCGCCAGGTCGAATTTCGCCTTGTTCTGCAGGTGTTCGTAGAGGGAACGTCCGTTGACCAGTTCCATGACGATATAGGCGATATCGTCGTCTTCGCCATAGTCGTAGATGGCCGCGATCCGCGGATGGGTCAGGCGGCCAACGGCCTGCGCTTCATGGCGGAAGCGAGCGATTGCGTACTGCAGTTCGGATGGATCCATTGCCGACTTGGTGATCGTCTTGATTGCCACCTGCCGATGTATGGCCGGATCGAATGCCTTGTAGACGACTCCCATGCCGCCACGGCCAAGTATGGCCTGCACCTCGTATTTGCCGATGTGTTTGGGAGGGCTGGCGCTCATGCGGGTTTACCGATTTCCGCGGTTTCGGGTGGATTGAGGGGCAGCACGATGGTGAAGCG
>JAYQOT010000030.1:0-26895 GCA_038144955.1 Burkholderiales bacterium
CCCAGGTGCGCGGCCAGTGCCGCGGGATCCGGCGCGGCTTCGTGCCAGGCATTCCAGATGTCACCCAGACGCACGCCCTGCTCCAGTGTGCCGTGCAGCGCCATCGCCAGCCGCCACTTGAAAACGTGGAAGCTGCCGATGCGTTTCTGCCACAAGTCCTTGATCACCTGCGCAACCGGCTCCGCCTGCGCGGGCCGCAGGAAGTAGCGCATCGCCAGCAGTGCATCGGGCCTCGCCACCCGCCGCAGTTCCGCCGAAAAGGCGGCATAGCGATCCGATCCGACCAGCAGGCTGTAGCAGCCGTCGCCGATCAGCAGGTGCTGCGAAGCCTCGGCCAGCGGCAGCTTCAGCCATTCGCCGCACACCGCGGCGCCCGGTGCCTGCGCAGCAGGCCACACTCCGGCGATCATCGGCCGCGAATGATCCACTGCCGTCAGCCGGGTGCCACGCGGCCAGCGCATGACCCCGATCTCGACCGTCACACCGCACAGCAGGGCTTGCGGCACGGCCACTTCATTCTGCACATGCCATTGTTGCAGCCGGGATTCGAGGAAGCGGATGTCTTCAACTGCCGGGCGCAGTGGGGTGCCGATCAGATTCCACTGCCGCGCGTGCTCGTTCCAGTGATCGGGACTCGCAGCCATGCGCTCAATGGGCTTTATCCCAATTGCTTCCAGCCCCGACCTCCACCAGCAGCGGCACCGCCAGTTCGGCAACGCCGGTCATCAGGCGGTGCAAACCGGCTTTGACGGCATCCAGTTCGCCATCGGGCACTTCGAGAACCAGTTCGTCGTGCACCTGCATGATCAGTTTCGATTTCAGCTTTTCTTCGATCAGCCATTTCTGCACCGCGATCATCGCCAGCTTGATCAGATCGGCGGCGGTACCCTGCATCGGCGCGTTGATCGCCGCGCGCTCGGCGCCCTGGCGTCGGTTGCCGTTGCTCGATCGGATTTCCGGCAGCCACAGCCTGCGCCCGAACACGGTTTCGACGTAGCCCTGCTCGCTCGCCTGTTCGCGAGTCACCCGCATGTATTCGGCAACGCCGGGATAGCGCTGGAAATAGCGGTCCATATACTGCTGTGCCGCCGCACGCTCGAGATTCAGCTGCCGCGCCAGACCGAATGCCGACATGCCGTAGATCAATCCAAAGTTGATGACCTTGGCGTAGCGCCGCTGTTCGTTGTCCACGGCCTTGGGGTCAACACCGAAGATTTCGGCGGCGGTGGCACGATGCACGTCTTCGCCATCAGCGAACGCCTTGAGCAGGTTCGCATCGCGCGAAATGTGCGCCATGATCCGCAGCTCGATCTGCGAATAGTCGGCAGACACGATCTGCGAACCGGGTGGCGCAATGAAAGCCTCGCGGATGCGCCGGCCCTCAGCGGTGCGGATGGGAATGTTCTGCAGATTGGGATCGGTACTGGCGAGCCGCCCGGTCACCGCAGTGGCCTGGCCGTAGCTGGTATGCACGCGTCCCGTGCCGCGGTTGATCATGCCCGGCAGCTTGTCGGTATAGGTCGACTTCAGCTTCGCCAGCCCGCGGTATTCAAGAATCAGCTTGGGCAGCGGATGATCCTGCGCCAGCACCTCCAGCGATTCCTCGTCGGTAGACGGCGCACCCTTCGGCGTCTTCTTGACCGGCTCCAGTCCCTGCTTGTCGAACAGGATTTCCTGGATCTGCTTCGGCGAACTGAGGTTGAACGGCTGGCCCGCCTGTTCATGCGCGCGCTTTTCGATCTCGATCATCTTCGCACCGAATTCGGCCGACAGCTCGGCGAGCAGTTTCTCGTCGAGCAGCACGCCGTTGCGCTCCATCGCATAGAGCACCGGCATCACCGGCATCTCGATGCCGGAATACACATGGTCCAGTTTCTTGTCGGCAGCAATGCGCGGATGCTGTGCCTGATGCAGTTGCAGCGTAATGTCAGCGTCTTCCGCGGCATATTCCGCGGCTTGCTCAACTGTCACCTGTTCGAAACCGATGCGTTTCGCACCAGTCCCGGTAACATCATCATAACTTATTGTTTTTATTGACAGAATTCTGTTCGCTTGGCTATCCATGTCGTGCCGCTGGTGACTCTCCAGGACATAGGACTCGAGCAAAGTGTCGTGTGCAACGCCAACCAGCTGCACGCCGTAATTGGCAAACACGTGCATGTCGTACTTGATGTGCTGTCCGAGCTTGGGGCGTTGCGGGTTTTCCAACCAGGGTTTGAGTTTCGCCAGCACCTGCTCGCGCGACAATTGCGCCGGCGCGCCGGCATAAACATGGCCCACCGGAATGTAGGCTGCCTGCCCCGGTTCCACTGACAGCGAAATGCCGACCAGTTCCGCGGCCATCGCATCAAGGCTGGTGGTTTCGGTATCCACCGCGGTCAGGGGTGCCGCTTCGATGCGCTTGATCCACTGGTCGAGCGCAGCTTCGGTCAACACGGTTTCATAATGGCGTGGCACCGGCGTCGGTGCGGCAGCCACAGCCGGCTCCGCGACTGCAGCTACCGCCGGCGTTGCCGTCCCGTTTGCGTCCAGCTCGCGCCGCCAGGTCCGGAACTCGAAGCGGTCGAACAACTCAGCGAGCTTGGCGCCGTCCTGCGGCTGCAGTCCCAGCTCCTCGACATGCACCGGCAAATCGACATCGCATTTGATGGTCAGCAACGCCTTCGCCTGCGGCAGCCAGTCCAGCGTGTTGCGCAGGTTCTCGCCGACCGCGCCGCCGATGTCGCCAGCACTTTTCACGATCTCGTCCAGCGAACCGTACTGGGTCAGCCATTTCACCGCGGTCTTCGGCCCGACCTTGGGTACGCCCGGCACATTGTCGACGCTGTCGCCGATCAGCGTCAGGTAATCGATCATGCGTTCCGGCACGACGCCGAATTTCTGCTCGACGCCGGCCACGTCCAGTTTTTCGTTGGACATGGTGTTGACCAGCGTGACATTCGGCGTCACCAGCTGGGTGATGTCCTTGTCGCCGGTGGAAATCACCACCCGCATGCCCGCCTTCTCGGCCGTGCGCGCCAGCGTGCCGATCACGTCGTCCGCCTCCACACCCTCGATTTCCAGCAGCGGCCAGCCCATCGCGACTATGGTTTGTTTCAGCGGATCGATCTGTACGGCCAGATCGTCGGGCATGGGCGGCCGGTTGGCCTTGTACTCGGCATAAAGATCGTCGCGGAATGTCTTGCCCTTGGCATCGAATACGCAGGCGCTGTACTCGGCGGGATAGTCCTTGTGCAGCCGGCGCAGCATGTTGAGTACGCCGTAAATGGCATTGGTCGGTTCCCCCTTGCTGGTCCGCAGGTCACGGATCGCATGAAAGGCGCGATACAAATAGGAAGAGCCGTCGACGAGCAGCAGGGTTTTCATCCGGAGTCCAGTTCACTTGCGCGGCGCCATTCCGGCAGTCCGGAGCGCCCGGAAGATTATCGCAGAGTTCACCGCCGCATCCGCAGCGACTTCCTGCTTTCAAAAGCCCGGCGAAAGCCCGATAATGCCGCCACTGGAGCCGCACATGAAAAATATCCTGAAGCTGGTCGCGCTTGCCGCGATGGTCTTCCTGACACAGCTCGCAGCCGCGCAGAACAAGCCCGGCGCCAATGCCCAACCGATACCCGAACCACCGCCGCCACCGCCCGGATTCGAGCTGGATCCCGCGCTGGAGCCGCAGGTCACGATCCGCAAGCGCGGAGAAGACACAGTCGAGGAATACCGCGTCGGCGGCAGGCTCTACATGATCAAGGTCACCCCGCCCGGTGGAACTCCCTATTACATGCTGGATGAGCGCGGCGACGGCAAATTCACGCGTCATGAAGGCCCCGCCACCGGCGTTCGTCCGCCGATGTGGGTCATACACTCGTTTTGACAGCAGGAACAAGAGTTTGCACGAAACTGCGGGTCTGAAACCCTAGTCATGTCCGTTTTCACCACTGTCACCGAAGGCGAGCTGGGACGCTGGCTCGAAGATTATTCAGTCGGTACGCTGACTGAAATGCGCGGCATCGCTGCCGGCATCGAAAACACCAACTATTCCGTCACCACCACCGGCGGCCGCTACGTGCTGACGCTGTTCGAGAAACTGACCCCGGCGGAACTGCCCTTCTACCTCAACCTGATGGCGCACCTCGCCGAGCGTGGCGTGCCCAGCGCGCATCCGGTTGCCAATCGTTCAGGAAATTACCTCGGCAGCCTGAACGGCAAGCCCGCGGCACTGGTGGCTTTTCTCGAGGGACGCGACCTGGAATCGCCGACGCCCAGGCACTGCGCGGCAGTGGGCTCCGTGCTGGCGCAGCTGCATCTGGCAGGTCAATCCTATCCGGCGAAAATCGACAATCCGCGCGGCCCGAAATGGTGGAAGTCAGTGATGCCCGACATCCTGCCCTTCTTGTCCGCAGAGGAATCGGCGCTGCTGAAGGAAGAGGTGCGGTTCCAGTCGCTGTACCGGTTTTCGGATCTGCCGCGCGGCGCCATCCATGCCGACCTGTTCCGTGACAACGTGCTGTTTGCCGGCGACCGCATCGCCGGCGTCATCGATTTCTATTTTGCCTGCACCGACGTACTGCTCTACGACGTGGCGATCGCCGTCAATGACTGGTGCCTGGCGGCGGACGGCTCCCTGGATGCCGGACGCACTCGCGCTTTCCTTGACGCCTACTCGGCCATCCGCCCCTGCACCCCGATCGAGCGCGGCGCCTGGCCGGTGATGCTGCGTGCCGGTGCCCTGCGCTTCTGGGTTTCCCGGCTGTACGATTTTCACCTGCCGCGGCCCGGTGAACTCACTCACGCCAAGGATCCGGGACATTTCCGCCGCATTCTCGAAGCGCGCATCCGGGACGAGCATCGCCTGCCCGGGCTGATGCCCTGATAACGCCGTCGCGGCGCACGCTCTATAATCAGCACGAGGCACCAGGGAGAAGCGCACATGGAAACACACATCGTGGCCGCAGACCGCGGCTGGCAATGGATCGTCGAAGGCTTTCGCCTGTTTCGGAGGCAGCCGCTGGTATGGATCGCGATGGTGGTCATCATGGTGGTGATATCGGCCGTATCCGCGATGGTTCCCATCCTCGGGGCGCTGATACTGAACCTGGTTACGCCGATTTTTTTCGCCGGACTGATGCTCGCCTGCCGCACAGCTGACCAGGGCGGCGAACCAGAGATCGGCCAGTTGTTCAGTGCCTTCAAAACGCACGCCGCGCCACTGGTCACCGTCGGCGGCATCTACCTGGTCGGCAACATCATCGCTGTCGGTGTGATGCTTGCAGTAGCAGGCGGCGCAGCACTGCCGGCCGTGCTCGGCAAGGGCACGCCCAATCCCGAAGCATTGCGTGCAGCCCTGGGCGGCCTGATGGTGGGCTTCGCCATCGGACTCGCGGTATTCCTGCCGATATTGATGGCGGTGTGGTTTGCGCCGCTGCTGATCGTGTTCCGCAACATCGCACCGGTCGCGGCGATGAAAATATCCTTCGTGGTGTGCTGGCAGAACACGCTGCCGTTCCTGGTCTATGGCGTGATCGCGGTGGTCCTGTCGATTGCGGCTTTCCTGCCGCTGATGCTGGGTTTCATCGTGCTACTGCCGGTGATGGTGTGCTCCATCTACATCAGCTACAAGGACATCTTCCCGGAAACCGCGGAAGATACCCCGCCGCAACAGGGCAATCCTCCGCTTTCATAAATCAACGGACATGGAACCTCTGTAGAACCGTCGCGAGCAGCGCGAGTGCAAGAAGCAAGGCGCACAGGAACCGAGACATATCAAATTAGATAGGCGAGGTTCCGAGCGCCGCGCGACGATGCAATTGCGCTGCGCAGCGGGTTATCCAGAGGTTCCTCAGGCCAGCGTCAGTTTCGCATACTCCAGCATCAGCCACTTCAATCCGGAATCCCGGAAGTTGACCTGAACTCGCGCATCGGCGCCGCCGCCTTCGGCATTGACAATGACGCCGGCGCCGAATTTGGCATGAGTCACGGCCTGCCCGATGCGCCACGGGGAGTCATGCCGCTGCATTGCAGGCGCAGTTGATGCAGGGCGGCTGCCGGCATGCGCCGGACCGTAGCCCGGCGTGACCTGCCGTACCGACATCGCCGCCCCGCGGACATGGTTGATCCGCTGCAGCAAGGGCTCCGGCAATTCACGGAAAAAACGCGAAGGCACGTTGTAGCGGGTCTGGCCGTGGAGCATGCGGCTTTGCGCCAGCAACAGGTAGAGGCGACGCCGGGCACGGGTCAGCGCGACGTACATCAGCCGCCGCTCCTCTTCCAGGCCCTCGGCCTCGGTCATGCTGTTCTCGTGGGGAAACAGTCCTTCTTCCAGACCGGTGATGAACACCGCATGGAACTCCAGCCCCTTGGCTGAGTGCACGGTCATCAGTTGCAGCGCATCGGCACCGGCCGCGGCCTGATGCTCTCCGGCTTCCAGCGCAGCGTGGGCCAGGAATGCCGTGAGTTCATCCATTTCCTCCGGCGGCGCCCCTTCAGCGGGGATCTGGGTTGCGCGCTCGTCGACGAACACCGCGGCGGCATTGATCAATTCGTCGAGATTCTCCAGCCGGTCGGCACCTTCCTTCTCGTTGCGGTAATGCGTCTTCAGTCCGCTGTGCTCGATGACATGGCCGATGACCTCGGGCAACGGCAGGCCGGCAGTGGCGCTGCGCATGGCTTCGATCATTTTGACGAACGCGGCAATGCTTGCGGCGGCCTTGCCCGACAGCGTGTTGGCACAGGCTGCCGCCCACAGGCTCATGCCGGCTTCGCGTGCCATGCCCTGCAGCTGCTCGAGGCTGCGCGCGCCGATGCCGCGCGTCGGGAAATTGATCACGCGCAGCAGAGCGTTGTCGTCTTCCTGGTTGGCGACCAGCCGCAGGTAGGCCAGCGCGTGCTTGATTTCCTGGCGCTCGAAAAACCGCAGGCCACCGTAGACCCGGTACGGCATGCCGGCTGTGAACAAGGCGTGCTCGAGCACCCGTGACTGCGCGTTCGAACGGTAAAGCACCGCCATGTCGGCGAGCCGCACGCCCTCGCCGCGCAGCATGCGCACCTCCTCGACCACGAAGGCGGCCTCATCGAAATCCGAAGGCGCCTCGAACACGCGCAGCGGCTCGCCCTTGGTTTCATCGGTCCACAGATTCTTGCCCAGCCTTTTGCGGTTGTGGGCTATCAACGCATTGGCAGCGTCGAGGATGTTGCCGTGCGAGCGGTAGTTCTGCTCGAGCTTGATCACGGTATCGACATGGAAATCGCGCTGCAGGTCCTGCATATTGGCCGTGGACGCGCCACGCCAGCCGTAGATCGACTGGTCATCGTCGCCGACGGCGAAGATCGCGTTGCGCTGCCCGGCGAGCAGTTGCAACCAGCGGTACTGCAGGCGGTTGGTGTCCTGAAATTCATCGACCAGGATGTGGCTGAAGCGGCTGGCGTAATGCTCGCGCAGCGCATCGTTGCGTGCCAGCAGTTCGTAGGAGCGCAGCAGGAGTTCGGCGAAATCGACGACGCCCTCGCGCTGGCACTGGCGATCATATTCCGCGTAAAACTCGACCATGCGCCGCGAAAAATCATCATACGGCTCGACCTTGTCGGCACGCTTGCCCTTTTCCTTTTGCGCGGCGATGAACCATTGCGCCTGGCGCGGCGGATAACGGTCTTCGTCGACATTCAGCGTCTTCATCAGGCGCTTAACCAGCGCCAGCTGGTCCTGGGTGTCGAGGATCTGGAACAGCTGCGGCAGCCCGGCCTCGCGGTAATGCGCGCGCAGCATGCGGTTGCACAGGCCGTGGAAGGTGCCCACCCACATGCCACGGGTATTGATCGGCAGCATCGCGCTGAGGCGCGTGAGCATTTCCTTTGCCGCCTTGTTGGTGAAGGTGACCGCCAGCAGGCTCATCGGGCTGACCTGCCCGGTCTGGATCAGCCACGCCATGCGCGTGGTCAGCACGCGCGTCTTGCCGCTGCCGGCGCCGGCGAGGATCAGGGCCGACTGGTGCGGCAGCGTTACAGCCTGCAGCTGCTGGTCATTGAGTCCGGAAAGAAAGGCAGGCGTCATCGCGCAGATTACGTTGAGCGGCCGTCATTATACGTGAGCGTACTGCGCCATCCGCATCGGGGAACGAGCCTGCGGATATAATTGCGCCTTTCCTGATTCAGCCCCGGCCGCAACATGCAGCAAAAATACAATCCGCAGGTCATCGAACGCGACGCGCAGCAGTTCTGGGAGAGCAAACAGTCTTTCCGCGCCATCGAGAGCGGTGACAAGCCCAAGTACTACTGCCTGTCGATGTTTCCGTATCCCTCGGGCAAGCTGCACATGGGCCATGTGCGCAACTACACCATCGGCGATGTGCTCTCGCGCTACCACCGCATGAAGGGCTACAACGTGCTGCAGCCGATGGGCTGGGACGCCTTCGGCCTGCCCGCGGAGAATGCGGCGATGGCCAACAGCGTGCCGCCGGCCAAGTGGACCTGGGACAACATCGCCTACATGCGCAAGCAGCTGAAGTCGCTGGGCTTTGCCATCGACTGGACACGCGAGCTCGCGACCTGCAGCCCGGACTACTACCGCTGGAACCAGTGGCTGTTCCTGCGCCTGCTCGAAAAAGGCATTGCCTACAAGAAGACCCAGGTCGTGAACTGGGATCCGGTCGACCAGACCGTACTCGCCAACGAACAGGTCATCGACGGCAAGGGCTGGCGCACCGGCGCCACCGTCGAGCGCCGCGAAATTCCCGGCTACTACCTCGCGATCACGAAATACGCCGACGAACTGCTGGCCGCGCTCGACACGCTGCCCGGCTGGCCGGACCGCGTCAAGGCGATGCAGGCGAACTGGATCGGCAAAAGCTACGGCGTACGCTTCGCGTTTCCGTACACGCTGGACGGCAAGACTGAAAAGCTCTGGGTATTCACCACCCGCGCCGACACCATCATGGGCGTCACCTTCGTTGCCGTGGCCGCCGAGCATCCGCTCGCGGTGAGCGCTGCCAAAGACAATCCGCAGGTTGCGGCATTCATCGCCGAGTGCAAACGCACTTCGGTGATGGAAGCCGATCTTGCCACGATGGAAAAGAAAGGCGTACCCACCGGCGTTTTCGTCGAGCACCCGCTGACCGGCGAAAAAGTGGAAGTCTGGGTCGGCAACTATGTGCTGATGGGTTACGGCGAAGGCGCAGTGATGGCGGTGCCGGCGCACGACGAGCGCGATTTCCATTTCGCGAAGCAGTACAAGCTGCCGATCAAGCAGGTCATCGACGTTGCCGGCCAGGCCTTTTCTACCGATGCATGGCAGGAATGGTATGCCGACAAGGAACACGGGGTATGCATAAACTCCAATAAATACAATGGGTTGAGTTACTCTGCCGCAGTAGATGCGATTGCCGCGGACCTCGCCGCCAAAAACCTCGGCGAGAAACAGGTGCTCTACCGCCTGCGCGACTGGGGCATCTCGCGCCAGCGTTACTGGGGCTGCCCAATCCCGATCATCCACTGCGCCGGCTGCGGCGACGTGGCGGTGCCTGATGATCAATTACCGGTGGTGCTGCCGGAAGACTGCGTACCGGACGGTAGCGGCAACCCGCTCAACAAGCGCGCGGATTTCCTCAATGTCGATTGCCCGAAATGCGGCAAGCCGGCGAAACGCGAAACCGACACCATGGACACCTTCGTCGATTCGTCCTGGTACTACCTCCGCTATGCCTGCGCCGACAGCAAAACGGCGATGGTCGACCAGCGCGTCAATTACTGGCTGCCCGCCGACCAGTACATCGGCGGCATCGAGCACGCGATCCTGCACCTGCTTTATTCGCGTTTCTGGAACAAGGCCATGCGCGACCTGGGACTGGTGAAAATCGATGAGCCGTTCAAGAACCTGCTGACCCAGGGCATGGTGCTGAATGAAATCTTCTTCCGCAAGCCGGCGGCGGGGCGCATCAGCTATTACAACCCGGCGGATGTCGAACTCAAAGTCGACGACAAGGGCAACCGCACCGGCGCCGTGCTGCGCGCCGACGGCCAGCCGGTCGAGTCCGGCGGCATCGGCACCATGTCGAAGTCGAAAAACAACGGCGTCGACCCGCAGGCGCTGATGGAAACCTACGGCGCCGACATCGCGCGCTTCTACATGATGTTCACCGCCCCGCCCGAACAGACGCTGGAATGGTCGGATGCCAGCGTCGAAGGTGCGGCGCGTTTTCTGCGTCGCGTGTGGTCGCTGGGCTACGAAATCGCTCAACGTACGGCAGCCCCGGCCATGCCGGCAAACCTGCCGGCACCGCTGGCCGCCGCGCGACGTGAAATCCACGCCGTGCTCAAGCAGGGCAATTACGACCTCGACCGCCACCAGTTCAACACCGTGGCTTCGGCGACGATGAAAATGCTCAATGCGCTGGAAGGCGTGCTCAAGGGCGGCAATGACCCGGCAGCCGATGCGGTACTGCGTGAAGGACTGTCCGTCCTGTTGCGCGTGCTGTCGCCGATTGCTCCGCACATCGCGCACCAGTTGTGGCGCGATCTCGGTTACGGCGAGGACATCCTCAATGCGCCGTGGCCCGAACCCGACGCCGCCGCACTGGTCGAGGACGAAATCGAACTGGTGGTGCAGGTCAACGGCAAGAAACGCGGCGAAGTGCGCGTGGCCAAGGATGCCGGCAAGGCGGCCATCGAAGCCGCGGTGCTCGCCCACCCCGAGGTGCAGAAATTCGTCGCCGGGCAGCCGGTCAAAAAAGTTGTTATCGTGCCGGGACGCCTGGTTAACCTGGTCGTCTGAGCCTGCATGAAAACACTGATCGCCCTGTTCTGCGCCCTGTTGCTGGCCGGTTGCGGCTTCCAGTTGCGCGGCACAGCCCAACTGCCGTTTGAAACCCTGCACGTGCAGTCGCCGACAGGATCCCAGTTTGCCGCCCAGGTCCGCCGCATTGTCGCCGCGGGCAGTCGCACCAAAATCGTCGACAGCGCCAAGGAAGCCGAAGCAACGCTGATCGTAATCAATGAATTACGCGAGAAAAGCATCCTCTCGCTGTCCGGCGCCGGACGGGTTCGCGAATTCCAGCTGCGCTACCGGGTGTCCTACCGGATGCTCGACAACAAGGCGGTGGAAACCATCCCCACCACTGAAATTGCGCTGACCCGCGACTTTTCCTTCAACGACCAGGACACCCTGTCCAAGGAATCCGAGGAAAACCTGCTGTTCCGTGACATGCAGAACGACGCCGTGCAGCAACTGGTACGCCGGCTCCAGGTGGCAAAGCTGTCGCCGAAGTCGTAATGCCGCCTGTTCCGGGGTAACATACGCGGCAGCAATGCGACTGCAATCAGAACAACTCGCCGCTCATCTCAAACGGGACATCCAGCCGCTCTACACGGTGTTCGGCAACGAGCCGCTGCTGGTTCTCGAAGCGGGCGACCGCATCCGCGCCAAGGCCCGCGCCGAAGGCTATACCGAGCGTGAAGTCCTGACCGTCGATTCCGGCTTCAAGTGGAGCCACCTGGCGCTGGCCGGCAGTTCCCAATCCCTGTTCGCCGCGAGAAAACTGCTGGAACTGCGTATCCCCACCGGCAAGCCCGGCAAGGAAGGCGGCGAAGCCCTGCAGGCCTACTGCCAGTCGCTGCCGCCCGATACCGTAACCCTGATCCACGTGCCCGACCTCGACTGGCGCGGCCAGAAGGCGGCCTGGTTCACCGCCCTGGAAAGCGCCGGCATCGCCGTCGAAGCCAAGGCAGTGACGCGCAAGGCGCTGCCGCAATGGGTGGCCGGCCGGCTGAAAGAACAACAGCAGGAAGCTGACGCAGCAACGCTGGATTTCATTGCCGACCGCGTCGAAGGCAACCTGCTTGCCGCCCACCAGGAAGTGCAAAAACTGGCATTGCTACTGCCGCAGGGTCCGATCACCTTCGACCAGGTCAGTGCCGCGGTGCTCGATGTCGCCCGCTACGACGTATTCAACCTCGGCGAGATCATGATCGAAGGCGACCCGCTGCGCGTGGCACGCGTACTCGACGGACTGCAGGGCGAAGGCACGGCTGCGCCGCTGGTACTGTGGTCGCTGACCGAGGAAATCCGCGCCATTGGCAAGATCATCACCGGGGTCAACTCCGGCAAACCGTCTTCGATGATGCTGCGCGAAGCGCGCATCTTCGGCCCCTCCCACCAGAGCGCGATGCAAAACAACCTGCGGCGTTTTACGCTGGTACAGGTCACCGAAGCACTACGCCATGCTGCGGTCATCGATCGCATCGTCAAGGGACTGGTGCGCGGCGATGCATGGAATGAACTGCTGCAGCTTGCACTGCGTTTTGCCCGCAACAATCCCGGCACCGCCAAAGCCACGCCCGCGCGGCGGGTCATGCCGGCAGCGTTTGCGGCGCACCCAGCGCTGTTTTAACCGTACACGCCAGTCCGGGCCCGTAGCCCTGCCTCAAAACCAGCGGGCGTTCCCCTGCTAGAATCCACTTCATGGATGTCAAAACCTACATGCACGGCATCGGCAAGGCGGCGCGCGAAGCTTCGCGCGTGATGGCCGCTGCCGACACCGGCGCCAAGAATGCCGCGCTGAACGCGATAGCCACGGCCATCGAGCACGCGGCGAAAGTGCTGCTGCGCGAGAACGCGCGCGACATCGAGGCAGCCAAGGCCAAGAAACTCGACTCCGCCGCCATCGACCGGCTGACGCTGACCGTCGAACGCATTGCAGCCATGGCCGACGGCCTGCGCCAGATTGCCGCACTGCCGGATCCGGTCGGCGAGATCAGCGGCCTCAAATACCGGCCCACCGGCATCCAGGTGGGTCAGATGCGGGTGCCGCTGGGCGTGGTCGGCATCATTTACGAATCGCGGCCGAACGTGACCGCCGACGCTGCCGGACTGTGCCTGAAATCGGGCAACGCGACGATCCTGCGCGGCGGCTCGGAAGCGCTGCATTCCAACCAGGCCATCGCCGCCTGCGTGCACGAAGGGCTAAAGGCCGCCGGCCTGCCGGAAACCGCGGTGCAGGTGATCGATACCGCCGACCGCGCCGCTGTCGGCGAACTGATCACGATGCATGATTATGTGGACATCATCGTGCCGCGCGGCGGCAAGGGGCTGATCGAACGACTGATGCAGGAATCGCGCATCCCGATGATCAAGCACCTCGACGGCGTCTGCCATGTCTACATCGATGACCAGGCGGATTTCGACAAGGCGCTGCGCATCGCTGACAACGCCAAGACCCAGCGCCTGGGCACCTGCAACACCATGGAAACCCTCCTGGTGGCGCGCGGCATCGCGCAGAAAATCCTGCCGCCGCTGTGCAAGATCTACGCAGAGAAAAAAATCGAGTTGCGCGGCGACGACGAGGCCAGGAAAATCGTCTCCGGCATGAAAGCGGCCACCGAGGATGACTGGTACGCCGAGTACCTCGATGCCATCCTTGCGATCCGCGTTGTCGACGGGCTGGACGCAGCCATCGAACACATCACGCGCTACGGCTCGCAGCACACCGACGCTATCGTCACCGAGGACATCACGCGGGCGCGGCGCTTCCTGCGCGAAGTGGATTCCAGTTCGGTGATGGTCAACGCCTCGACGCGCTTCGCCGACGGCTATGAATACGGCCTCGGCGCCGAGATCGGCATTTCCACCGACAAGCTGCACGCACGCGGTCCGGTCGGTCTGGAGGGGCTGACTTCGCTGAAATTCGTGGTGCTGGGCGACGGCCAGATACGCAGTTGATTTACCGGTGCGCCGGAAGCGCAACGGAAAACCCATTGGGCAATTGTTGAAGAAGAAAACCTGACATGGCGCAAATCGAAGTCAAAGTTCCGGACATAGGCGATTTCAAGAACATTCCGGTGATTGAGGTGCTGGTCAAGCCCGGCGACACCGTGAACAAGGAAGACTCGTTGATCACGCTGGAGTCGGACAAGGCGACGATGGACATTCCCTCGCCCGCCGCCGGCACGGTCAAGTCGCTGAGTCTTAAAACCGGCGACAAGGTTTCGAAGGGCACGTTGATCCTGATGCTGGAAGAAGGCGGCGCCGGTGCTGCGGCCAGCGCGCCAGTCACCGCGCAAGCAGCCGTTCCGGCGAAACCGGCTGCAACGGCCGCGGCTCCTGCCGCACCTGCAGCGACTGCCGCAACGAAAACCGACATCTCCGGCATCAAGGCCGACATTCACGCTGAAGTCGTGGTGCTCGGCGCCGGACCCGGCGGCTACACCGCGGCGTTCCGCGCCGCCGACCTCGGCAAGAAAGTCGTGCTGGTCGAGC
The DNA here is from genome assembly GCA_038144955.1 of Burkholderiales bacterium. Lineage (GTDB taxonomy): Bacteria > Pseudomonadota > Gammaproteobacteria > Burkholderiales > SG8-41. Next base: position 14,231 of record JAYQOT010000030.1, read on the forward strand.
GCTATCCGACGCTGGGCGGCGTGTGCCTGAACGTCGGCTGCATCCCTTCGAAAGCGCTGCTGCACATGGCAAAGGTCATCACCGAAGCCGACGAAGCGGCACATGCCGGCATCAGCTTCGGCAAACCGAAAATCGATATCGACAAGCTGCGGTCATGGAAGGACAGCGTGCTCGGCAAGCTGACCAAAGGCCTCAGCGGCCTCGCCAAGCAGCGCAAGGTGCAGGTCGTCACCGGCCGCGGCGAATTCGCCTCGGCGAACACCCTCCGCGTCGAAACCACGGAAGGCACAAAAACCGTCGCCTTTGAAAGCTGCATCATCGCCGCCGGCTCTTCGGTGGCCAAAATTCCCGGCTTTCCCTATGACGATCCGCGCATCATCGATTCCACCGGTGCGCTGAAGCTCGCGGAAATCCCCAAGCGCCTGCTGGTGATTGGCGGCGGCATCATCGGCCTCGAGATGGCCACGGTTTACGACGCACTCGGCTCGAAGATCACCGTTGTCGAACTGATGGACGACCTGATCCCCGGCGCCGACAAGGACGTGGTGCGGCCGCTCGCCAAGCGCATCGAGAAGCGCTACGAAAAAATCCTGCTCAAGACCAAGGTCGCGAAGATCGAGGCGCAGAAAGCCGGGCTCAAAGTGACTTTTGAAGGCACTGACGGCACGACCTCCACCGATACCTTCGACGCTGCGCTGATGGCGGTGGGCCGCCGGCCCAACGGCCGCGAGATCAAGGCCGAGGCAGCAGGCGTCAGCGTCAACGAGCGCGGTTACATCCCGGTGGACAAGCAGCAACGCACCAACGTGCCGCACATATACGCCATCGGCGACATCTGCGGCGAACCGATGCTCGCGCACAAGGCCACTCACGAAGCCAAGATTGCCGCCGAAGTCATCGCCGGCTACAAGGCGTTCTACGATGCGCGCACGATCCCTTCGGTGGCCTACACCGATCCGGAAATTGCGTGGATGGGTCTCACCGAAACCCAGGCCCAGGCCCAGGGCATCGAATACGACAAGGCCACATTCCCGTGGGCTGCGAGCGGACGTGCTCTCGCCACCGGTCGCGACGAAGGCATGACCAAGGCGCTGTTTGACAAGAAGACCAGACGGCTGCTCGGCGCAGCGATGACCGGCGTCAACGCCGGTGAGCTGATCGCCGAGGCAGTGCTTGCACTGGAGATGGGCGCCGACGCCACCGACATCGGCCTGACCATCCACCCCCATCCGACGCTGTCGGAAACGCTGTTCTTCGCTGCGGAAATGGCGGAAGGATCGATCACCGATCTTTACGTGCCGAAGAAGAAATAATCCCTCCCCATGCTGCCGGAGCCGCCCTTGGGTCTCAGGCAAGGGGTGTAAATTTATTGAATAAAAACATATATTTACAAATTCAATGTCCTGCCACTATCCGACTTTTCCAATCGTGACGGAGTCATTGAAAATCATCGGTCAGCCTGGGGTTTTTCATTCGGGAACAGCGTAATTCGCTCTTTTTTTCCCTCTCTCAAAGGCGTAGTATTTGCGACACTTTTCGCCTGCTACGCCGAGGGCCGAAATAGGCAAATAAAAACAACAAGATGTGGCGGCACCTGCAACGGAGTATTTGTTGAAACCGACTGATATCGCGCACCCCGATTACTTCCATAAAGTTGTCGATTGTCAGTGGGCCTGCCCGGCTCACACACCCGTCCCCGAATACATCCGCTTGATCGCCGCAGGCCGCTACAGCGATGCCTACATGGTCAACTGGAATTCGAACGTCTTTCCCGGAATCCTCGGCCGCACCTGTGACCGTCCCTGCGAACCCGCATGCCGGCGCGGCCGCGTCGAGGAAGGCAATGTCGGCCTGCGTAAACCGACGGCGCATGAAGACGGTCCGAAGCCGGAGCCGGTGGCCATCTGCCGCCTGAAACGCGTCGCCGCCGACAACAAGGATGACGTCGCGCAGCGCATGCCGAAGGCGCCGAAACAGAAAAACGGCAAACGCATCGCCTGCATCGGCGGCGGCCCGGCATCGCTGACCGTGGCACGCGACCTGGCGCCGCTGGGCTACGACATCACGATCTATGAAGCCGACCCCAAGGCCGGCGGTTTCATGCGCACCCAGGTGCCGCGCTTCCGCCTGCCCGAAGCCGTGATCGACGAGGAAGTCGGCTACATCACCGGCATCGGCAACATTTCAGTCAAATCCGGGACGCGCATCGACAGCCTGAAAAAAGTACTGGCTGAAGGCCATGACGCCGTGTTCGTCGGTACCGGTGCGCCGCGTGGCCGCGACCTCGACGTGCCCGGCCGCCAGGAAGGCGCAAAGAACATCCATATCGGCATCGACTGGCTGGCCAGCGTATCGTTCGGCCATATCGACAAGATCGGCAAGCGCGTGATCGTACTCGGTGGCGGCAACACCGCGATGGACTGCTGCCGCTCGGCCAAACGCCTCGGCGGCGAAGACGTCAAGGTCATCGTGCGCTCCGGCTATGACGAAATGAAGGCGAGTCCGTGGGAGAAGGAAGACGCCATTCACGAAGGCATTCCCATCCTCAATTTCATGGTGCCCAAGTCCTGCAAGGTCGAGGGCGGCAAGCTGACCGGTGTGGTATTCGAAAAAGTGAAAGCCGAATACGACGCCAAGGGCCGGCGCAGTCTGGTGCCCACCGGCGAGCCGGACCAGCTCATCGAGTGCGATGACGTACTGGTGGCCATCGGCCAGGAAAACGCATTCCCGTGGATCGAACGCGATGCCGGGCTGGAATTCGACAAGTGGCACATGCCGGTGGTCGACAAGGCGACCATGCAATCGACCAACCCGAAGGTCTTTTTCGGCGGTGACGCTGCCTTCGGCCCGAAGAACATCATCTGGGCGGTGGCCCACGGCCACGAAGCCGCGGTATCCATCGACAAGATGCTCAACGGCGAGTCGCTCACTGACCGGCCGCTTCCTGCCGTCACCGTGATGTCGCAGAAAATGGGCATCCACGAGTGGAGTTACGACAACGACATCTCCGCCGCACTGCGCAACAAGGTGCCCTGGCAGGACCAGAAGCTGACGCTGAAAAACATCAAGGTCGAGGTTGAGCTCGGCTTTGACGCAAAAACCGCCTACGGCGAAACCCAGCGCTGCCTCAATTGCGACGTACAGACGGTGTTCACGCCGCGACTGTGCATCGAGTGCGACGCCTGCGTCGACATCTGCCCGATGGACTGCATCACCTTCACGCCCGACGCTGAGGAGGCCGAGCTGCGCCAGCAGTTGACCGCGCCCTCGCTGCACCCTGACCAGGATCTCTACGTATCGGACAAGCTGCGCATGACCGGCCGCATCATGGCCAAGGACGAAGACGTCTGCCTGCACTGCGGGCTGTGCGCCGAGCGCTGTCCGACCGGCGCCTGGGACATGCAGAAATACCTGGTCAAGATGACGCACGCCGGCCCCGGATGCCGCAAGCCGCAGCGCAAAGCTGCCTGAACACACTACTCACACCATGACACCAATCACCGCCGTCAACGATTTCGTCGTCAAGTTCGCCAACGTCAACGGTTCGGGCTCCGCCTCCGCCAACGAACTGTTCGCGCGCTCCATCCTGCGCATGGGTGTTCCCGTCAGCCCGCGCAACATTTTTCCCTCGAACATCCAGGGTCTGCCGACCTGGTACGAGGTGCGCGTTACCGAAAAGGGTTATCTGGGCCGCCGCGGCGGCGTCGACCTGATGGTCGCGATGAACCCGCAGACCTGGGACAACGACGTCAGGGAAATCGAACCTGGTGGCTACCTGTTCTACGACAACACCAAACCGCTGCCGAAATCGAAATTCCGCGAGGACGTGTCGCTGATCGGCATGCCGCTGACCGAGATCTGCAACACCACCTACAGCGATCCGCGCCAGCGCCAGTTGTTCAAGAACATCATCTATGTCGGCGCGCTGTCGGCGTTGCTGGAAATCGACACGCAAGTCATCGAAAAGCTGTTTTCCGAGCAGTACAAGGGCAAGGAAGCCCTGCTGCAATCGAACCTCAAGGCATTGCACCTCGGCCGCGACTACGCCCTGGAACACCTGCCCTGCCCGCTGGGCATCCGCGTGCAGAAATCGGACAACGTCGGTGACCGCATCTTCACCGATGGCAACAGCGCAGCCGCCCTGGGCGCTGTCTACGGCGGCGCATCGGTCTGTGCCTGGTACCCGATCACCCCGTCGTCGTCACTGGCCGAAGCCTTCATGGGCTACTGCAAGAAACTCCGGGTCGACACTGAGTCCGGCAACAACAAATACGCGATCATCCAGGGCGAGGACGAACTGGCCTCGATCGGCATCGCCATCGGCGCCGGCTGGAACGGCGCACGCTCGTTCACCGCGACCTCGGGCCCCGGCATTTCGCTGATGAGCGAATTCATCGGACTCGCCTACTTCGCCGAAATCCCGGTGGTGCTGATCGACGTGCAGCGTGGCGGGCCTTCAACCGGCATGCCCACGCGCACCCAGCAGTCGGATCTGCTCGCCTGCGCCTATGCCTCCCACGGCGACACCAAGCATGTATTGCTGTTCCCGGAGGACCCCACCGAGTGCTTCGAACTTACCGCCCAGGCGTTTGACCTGGCGGAGCGTTTGCAGACCCCGGTGTTCGTGATGACCGATCTCGATATCGGCATGAACACGCGGCTGTGCCGGCCGTTCGCCTGGGACGACAGCAAGGAATACGACCGCGGCAAGGTCATGACCTACGAACGGCTCGAGTCGGGAGCCGACTTCGGCCGCTATCTCGACGTCGACGGCGACGGTATCCCGTTCCGCACCTATCCGGGCACCCACCCGACCAAGGGAGGCTATTTCACCCGCGGCACCACCAAGAACCGATATGCCCAGTATTCCGAGACCGGCCCGGATTACGTCGACAACATGCAGCGGCTGATGCGCAAGTTAGAAACCGCCAAAGCGCTGGTGCCGAAACCGCTGTTGTACCCCGCAGAGAAACCGGCCCGCTTCGGTGCGATTTTCTACGGCTCGACCAGCCCGGCGATGGAGGAAGCCCTCGACGTGCTCGCCGAGAAAGGCATACACGTCAATGCGCTCCGTGTCCGCGGCTTTCCTTTCGGCGACGAGCTCAATGATTTTGTGCGCTCCCACCCCTGGGTGTTCGTCATCGAACAGAACCGCGACGCCCAGCTGAAAACCCTGCTGGTGAACGACGGCAAGATCAACCCCTCCCGGCTCATCTCGGTGCTGCATTACGACGGCACCCCGATCACCGCACGTTTCATCGTTGACCAGATTTCACAGCACGCCGGCGCCCGCGCCGTGGTGCCGCTGAAAAAGGCGTCCTGACCCGGAACCATCATGACCTATCTCGCCAAACCCAAACTGCATCATCCGTCACTGGCTCCCAATGCCGCGGGCTACACGCGTCGTGACTACGAGGGCAAGATTTCGACCCTGTGTGCCGGCTGCGGCCACGACTCGATCTCGGCTTCGATCATCCAGGCCTGCTGGGAACTCGACATCCAGCCTCATCGCGTCGCCAAACTTTCGGGCATCGGCTGCTCGTCGAAAACACCGGACTACTTCCTCGGCAATTCGCACGGCTTCAACAGCGTGCATGGCCGCATGCCCTCGGTGCTGACGGGTGCCAACCTCGCCAACCGCGACCTGCTTTATCTCGGCGTTTCCGGCGACGGCGACTCTGCCTCGATCGGACTCGGCCAGTTCGCGCACTGCATACGCCGCGGCGTCAACATGGTCTACATCGTCGAGAACAACGGGGTTTACGGCCTGACCAAGGGCCAGTTTTCGGCGACAGCCACCAAAGGCTCCAAATCGAAGCGCGGCGTGTTCAATCCCGACGAGGCCGTGGACCTGGTTGGCATGGCACTTTTACTGCGCGCAACCTTTGTCGCCCGCGCCTTTTCCGGTGACAAAAAACAGCTGGTGCCGCTGATCAAGGCCGCGATCAAGCATCCCGGCCCATCGTTCATCGACATTATTTCGCCCTGTGTCGCCTTCAACAACCACGAAGGCTCGACCAAGTCCTATGAATACGTCCGCCAGCACAATGCCGCGGTCAACCGGCTCGACTTCATCGAATCCAGGGAAGAAATCACCGCCGATTACGAACCCGGCGAGGTCATCAGCGTCGCCCAGCACGACGGCTCCATGCTGCGCCTGCGCAAACTCGCGCCGGATTACGACCCCACCGACCGCATCAAGGCCATGAACTACGTGCAGGAACGCGCTGCTGCGGGTGAAATTGTTACCGGCCTGCTCTACCTGTCGCCGGACGCGGCCGACCTCCATCACTACATCAAGACCGTCGACACACCGCTGAACCAGCTCGGCACCAGTGATCTGTGCCCCGGCTCGGCGACGCTGGAAAAAATCAACGCTGGATTGCGCTAGTTCGGCCCATAGTCGCCGGCGGGACTCCATCGCATCGGTTCGCCGTAACCTCCTCTGGCCCGCGTTAACCGGGGTCGTGGTTGATGGAAGCTTTCGGCGCTTTTTCAATTACATCCCCCGGCAGGAGGGATACTCCCGACGCTGGTCACCGGCTGGGTTGCCTTGTCACGAACTGCGCCCGTTCCAACTCGGCCTCGGGAAGGAAAAATCAAATAACAACATGATTTATAACTGTATTTTTTTGTTATTTTAATAAAGTAAGTAGTCACTTATAAGACCACTTGTAATTTGTGCGGCGCAGCATCAGAATACCTCCCTTACTTCTATGTGAAAGGGCGCCGTGGACCACACCGATACGCGCCTGAAGCAGTCCCGCGCAGCACTTACCCTCGGCGCCCTGGGCGTCGTATTCGGCGACATCGGCACCAGCCCGCTGTATGCCGTGCGTGAAACCTTCGCCGACGGTCATGGCATTCCGCTGGCACCGGCCAACATCATCGGCGGCATCTCGGCGATCTTGTGGGCAATCACGATCGTGGTCTCGCTCAAATACGTGCTGCTGATCATGCGCGCCAACAACCGCGGCGAGGGCGGCATCATGGCCCTGCTCGCACTGGCCGTATCGACCTGCAGGGACCATCCGCGGCGCTATGCCACCATCCTGTTTGCCGGACTCGCCGGCGCAGCGTTGTTCTACGGTGATGCCGTACTGACGCCGGCTATATCGGTATTGTCTGCCGTCGAAGGGCTCGAGGTCGGCACCGCCGCCTTAAAGCCTTACGTGCTGCCGATCGCGGTCGGCGTGCTAATCGTGCTGTTCTCCTTCCAGCGCTACGGCACCGGTCGCGTCGGTGCCTGGTTCGGGCCGATCGTGGTCGTATGGTTCATCGCGCTGGGCATCGCCGGCATCCACAACATCGCGCAGGCGCCTGGAATCTTGCATGCACTGGACCCGCGCCATGGATTCACCTTCGTCAGTGAACACGGCTTTGCCTCATTCATCGTGCTCGGCGCGGTGCTGCTCGCCTTCACCGGCGCCGAGGCGCTGTACGCCGACATGGGGCATTTTGGAAAAGATGCCATCCGCCTCGCCTGGTTCGGCCTGGTGTTCCCCGGGCTGACGCTGAATTACCTGGGACAGGGCGCCCTGCTGATGAACAACCCGGAGGCAGTGCACAGCCCGTTCTACCTGCTGTTCCCGCAATGGGCGCTCTACCCGATGGTGGCGCTGGCAACGGTCGCCACCGTGATCGCCTCGCAGGCGACGATATCCGGAGCCTTTTCGCTGACCCGGCAGGCGATACAGTTGGGTTACCTGCCGCGGATGACGGTGCTGCATACCTCGGCGAAGGAAATGGGCCAGATCTACCTCCCGGCCGTGAACTGGACCCTGCTGGTCGTGGTAATCGCTGCGGTCATCGGCTTCGGCTCTTCCTCCGGTCTGGCCTCAGCCTACGGCGTCGCGGTTACCGGCACCATGCTGATCGACACCTTCCTGACCTTTTTTGTGATTCGATTCGTCTGGAAATACAACCTGCTGCTGTGCATCGCCGCAACCGGTTTTTTCATCCTGATCGATATCGCGTTTTTCTCTTCCAGCCTGCTCAAGGTCGCCCAGGGTGGCTGGCTGCCGCTGGTGCTGGGAGCCGCAATGTTCGTGCTCATGCTGACCTGGGCGCGGGGACGCCAGGTCGTCGTCGACCGCCTGCGTAGTTCCGCCATTCCGTTGCAAACCTTTCTCGGATCGCTGTTTGAATATCCTCCGCACCGCGTCCCCGGCACGGCGGTGTTCATGGTCGCCAACCCGGATGCCGTGCCCCATGCCCTGCTGCACAACCTGGCGCACAACAAGGTTCTCCACGAACGCGTGATTTTCCTGACCGTTAGCATCGAGGACGTGCCGTGGGTGCCGTTCAGTGAACGGGTGTCAGTCAAGTCGCTGGGTCATGGCTGCTGGCAGATCAGGGTGCGCTTCGGATTCAAGAACCAGCCTGATGTGCCGCAGGCTCTCGAACTGTGCCGCCCGCACGGGCTGGTTTTCGAATTCATGGAAACCTCCTTTTTCCTCAGCCGTGAAACGCTGATACCGGTCACCGGCGGCGACATGGCGCTGTGGCGGGAACGCATGTTCGCAGCGATGGCGCGCAACGCCAGCAGCGTGGTCGAGTATTTCAACCTGCCGACCAACCGGGTCATCGAACTGGGCACCCAGATCGAGCTCTGACCGGCGGTGCCTGCCGGATCAGCGGCGCACGCCGGGTGTTTCGATCAGCAGGCCGGCAGCGCGCTGCGCCAGGAAAAATTCAAGGTCCAGAAGTTCTTCCGAAACGAATTCGGGCAGCCCGGCGCGCACACCAAAGTAGCAGGATCGCAACCGCCGCTGCAACGAACCGGCGCTTTGCCACTCCAGACGGTAGATCGGATAGGCGTTGCCATGACCTTCACTGATCGTTTCAGACAGCAACCGCCGTCCCGCATTTCGTTCATGGCAGTGGGTGCAAGCCAGGTTCATCTGGCCCTGCCTGCGATAATAAATGGCCTTGCCCCGTTCGTAATGCATCTTGTTGTCGTCATTCACCCTGACTTGCAACGGCATTCCCCGTGACTGATGGGCCACGTAAGCTGTCAGACCCAGCAACTCATCAGTTTCATAACGGTAAGGCTCTGCGCCCTGCCTGGTCTCACGGCACTGGTTGATGCGCGCTTCCAGGTTGAACAACCTGCCGGTTACCCGGTCCTTCAGGGGATAGCGCGTGGCCACACCTTTCATGCTGGATGCAGCGTCCCGGTGGCATCCGGCACAGGATTTTCCGCTGCTTCCGCCGGGGTTATTCCACAGTTTTTCACCACGCGTGACCCACAGCATCCCGGGATTGGCAAAATCATCGGCCTGCATGCTGCGGATGTTGCCGCTGGCATACTCAATGCCCGAACGGGCGCGGGTAAGATCACTGGCCAGGGCCGCGCCAGCAGCGAACAGCGCCAGCAACAGGACACACAGCCGCAACGTGCAAGGACGCAGCATGGCTCAGCCGCGGACAGTCAGCTGCACACGCTCCTCGCCGCGCACGCCCCTGTCATCCACCCATTCGAACTGCAGCTCGCCGCTTTCGGAAGCTACCGTATAAAACTGCAGTGAAGGATTGGCCGCAATGCCCGACCCCATCTCTGCGCGAAAAATCTCGGTCCCGTTGTAACGACACACCAGATTGTTGATCACGTTCTTCGACACCCGAATGCCGCGCAGGTCATAACGGAACCCGGTTTCCATCGGATGCTGTATCGCAATGCGCACCGCAATGACTTCACCGCGTGCTGCGCTCGACGGCACCTGGACCCGGGCGACCATCAGCCGGCATCCAGGCAGGCCGATTCGGTCACTTCGACCTCGGCACTGCCGCTCCAGAACGTACCGTCAGACAGCTGCGCGATGGCCAGTACCGCCTGGGTGCCGTTGAGGCGCACCCGGGTCAGGATTTCCGCGCGTCCGGCACGCGGACCCAGCACGAACCTTGCCATCAGCGGCCGGGGATTGCGCGGGGAGAGCAAGGTGATGCTCAGCACATGATCCGCGGCAGTCATCGGACTTTCCACCAACAGCTTCATCGGTACCGAATGGCCGTTGTCGGCAAGCCGCGGCGTTTCGACGCGGACTCGGCCCGGGTTCACTGCAACCCCTCCGGTCAGCTCCGCGATCAGCGGCCGCAAATCATTGACGATTTCCGGCTGCGCGCGTGCCGCACCCGCAGCCAGCGCCCACAGGCCGGCCATCCACTGCAGGAATGTTCTGCGCGTAATCATTTCAGTGTCTGCAGATAGGCCACCACGTCCTCGATTTCCGTGGCGGAAAGCACGGGCTTGTCACGATAAGTCTCTGCCACGTTGTAGAGGCCGGTAGTGCGGTAATAGGGCGGCATGATGGTTTCCGCATTCAGCCGCGACATGTCTACGACCCGAAGCCGCAACTGCGCGGCCGTCAGCCGGCTGCCGATGCCCGAAAGCGACGGCGCCAGATCGCCCATGAAGCGCTGTCCCGATTCCGGTACTGCGTGACAGAGCAGGCAATTGGCATCGCGCCCGGCCATGATTTTCAGTCCGCGTGCAGGATCTGCGGGTGCCTGGGAAAGCGCCAGCGGTATGGCATCCCCGCTGACCTTCACTGCGGCGGGCAAGGGCGCTGGCACCCCGCAGCCAGCGGCGGCGCCCAGCGCGATCCACCCTGCGCACAGGCGCACGCTGCTGCGGATATCCATCAGACCAGGGTCAGCCCTTCATGCTTCAGCGGCAATGTGCGCACCGGTTTGCCGGTGGCCGCAAAAACCGCATTGAGCACGGCAGGAACTGCTACGCAAATGGTCGGCTCACCCACACCACCCCAGAAATCGTAGGTAGGCACGATCACCGATTCGACCACGGGCAGATGCCGCAGGCGGGCAATCTGGTAGGTATGGAAGTTGAGTTCCTGTACCCGGCCGTCCTTGATGCTGATTTCAGTCAGCAGCGAGTCAAAGCCGTAGGCCACGGAGCCCTCGATCTGCGCTGCAATCGTCGCCGGATTCACCGCATGACCGCAGTTGGTGGCCAGCACCATGCGGTGGACCTTGATCTCGCCCTTGTTGCTCACCGACACCTCGGCCACTGCAGCGGTATAACTGGCATAGCCCATGAACTGGGCAATACCACGGAACCTTCCGGGTGGCAGCGGTTTCCCCCAGTCGCCTTTTTCCGCAGCTGCATTGAGCACGCCGAGATGCTTCGGGTGGTCTTTCATCAATGCACGGCGGAATTCCAGCGGATCCTTGCCCGCAGCCTTGGCCACCTCGTCCATGAAGCATTCGCTGAAAATGCCGTTCTGGTTGGTGTTTACCCCACGCCACGGTCCGACCGGCACATGGGTGTTGCGCATCGCGTACTCGATGCGCAGGTTAGGCACCGTATAGCCGTATTGGGCGTCGTGCGGCTCCTTCCAGAAACCCTGCAACTGGCGGCGATCCTTGCCGTCCTTGATGTTATGGGGAGCCAGCCACGCATTGATCGACTGCCCGGATACGCGGATGTGCATGCCCTGCAGGTTGCCGTCGGCATCCAGGCCCGCCGACAGTTTGCATTGCGCAATCGGACGGAAGAAATCGTGCGCCTGATCCTCTTCACGGCTCCAGATGAGTTTCACCGGAATATCGGGAAACTGCTTGGCAATGGTCGTGGCCTGGCGCACGAAATCCTGGGTGCCGCCGCGGCGACCAAAACCGCCGCCCAGCCCGTGATTATACGCCTCGCACTTGTTCAACGGCAGTCCGGACACCGACGACAGCGCCGCGAGCGAGGCTTCGGCATTCTGGCTGGGCATCCATACTTCAGCGCGGTCACTGCCGACTTTCACCGTGCAGTTCATCGGCTCCATGCAGGCATGCGACACGAAGGGCACGCTGTAAACCGCGTCAATCTTTTTCGCCGCTCCGGCAATCGTGCCCAGCGCGTCACCAATGTTGGTATCGGCAAAGGCATCGTCGGCCGTCAGGCCGTCCTTCAACCGGGCCGCAATGGTTGCGCTCGACTCCTTGGCATTGACGCCCTCGTCCCAGTTAATGGGCAGCGCATCAAGTGCCGCCTTGGCACGCCACCAGGTATCGGCCACCACTGCCACCGCGGTATCGCCGACTCTGACCACGCCCTTGACGCCGCGCCGCGAAGTTACCGCGTTCTCGTCGAAACTCACGACCTTGCCGCCGAACACCGGGCTGTCCTTGATCGCTGCATAGAGCATGCCCGGGAGCTTGAGATCGATGGAGTATTTCTTGCTGCCGTTGACCTTGTCAGCGGTGTCCAGCCGTTTCATCGGCTGGCCGGCGATTTTCCAGTCACGGGGATTCTTCAGTTTGATCGACTTGAATTCCGGCACCGGCAACTTGGAGGCCGCCACCGCAACCTTGCCGAACGACGTCTTGCGTCCCGAGGCAGCATGGGTGATGACGCCGTTGGACACCGTCAGCTCATCGGCCGCAACTTTCCACTGGTCGGCCGCAGCCTGCAAAAGCATGATCCGCGCCGCCGCTCCACCCTGGCGCACGTATTCCTGCGATTCGCGGATACCGCGGCTGCCACCAGTCGACATGTTGCGCCAGATGCGTTTGCGCGCCAGGTTGCCACCGGGGGTAATCGGTTCGATGGCGATTTTTTTCCAGTCGCATTCCAGTTCTTCGGCCACCAGCTGGGCAAGACCGGTATGCGTGCCCTGCCCCATTTCGGCACGGGCGATGCGGATCACGCAGGTGTC
>JAYQOT010000031.1:0-1152 GCA_038144955.1 Burkholderiales bacterium
TTCGGGTCCAGCCAATCGCGCAGCGAATCACCGAACAGGTTGAAGGCGAACACCGCGAGGCTGATCGCCAGGCCGGGAAAAATGATCATCCAGGGTGCCTCGCGGTAGAACTCCGCTGACGAACCCGAAAGCATCAGACCCCACGCAGCAGTCGGCTCGGTAACACCCAGCCCCAGGAACGACAGCGAGGCCTCCAGCAGGATCGCCTGTGCGATGAATGCGGTAAACATGATCAGGAACGGCGCCACCACGTTCGGCACGAAATGGCGGAACACGATGCGGGTGTGCGAATAGCCCGCGGTGCGCGCGGCATCAATATAGGGCATTTCACGGATCGCCAGCGCCGAGGAGCGTACCACGCGTGCCACCTTCGGCACCATCGGGATTGCGATCGCGACCACCAGATTGATGTCGACACCCCCGACAATAAACTTGCCCAGCACCGCGACCACCGCCAAGGCCAGCACGATGATCGGAAACGACAGCAGCACGTCCATGATGCGCTGGATTACGGTGTCGATGCGGCCTCCGAAATACGCTGACACCACGCCGATGATGGCGCCCAGGGTCGAGCCGACCAGCGAGGACAGAAAACCCACCACCAACGCTGTGCGTGCACCGTAGATGATGCGGGTGAAGACGTCGCGGCCGAAAGCGTCGGTGCCCATCCAGTGCTCCCACGAAGGCGGCGAAAGCATGGATTCGAAATCTATGGCTACCGGGTCGTACGGGGCCACCCATTTCGCAAACACGCTGGCAATGAACATCGCGATGATGATCAACAGCCCGGCGGCCCCCAGTGGTTGCTGGATGATGAACTGCAACACCGGATGCCGCCGCACCGGCAATTTGTAATCGATCTGAACTGTTCCGTTTCCGGCCATGTCAGCGGTACCTCACTCGGGGATCGAAGGCCGCGTACATCAAATCCACTGCGAAGTTGATCACGATGAACAATCCGGCGATCAGCATCACCAGCGCCTGCACCATCGTGAAATCGCCGCGGGTCACGGTCTCGACAAACAGCTTGCCGAGACCGTTCAGGTTGAAGACCTGCTCAGTGACCACCAGCCCGCCGATAAGGAAAGCAAATTCAAGGCCGATCACGGTAATTACCGGCAGCATCGCATTGCGCATCGCGTGGCGCGCCAC
>JAYQOT010000031.1:1552-6013 GCA_038144955.1 Burkholderiales bacterium
GCGCCGATCTCGTCGATCACGGGGCGTCCGGTCCACATTGAAATTCCGAAATCCAGAGTAAACAGTCCGGTCATCCAGTCGACGAACTGCAACCACATTGATTTATCCAGCCCGAGCCGCGCGCGCTCCAGCGCCAGTGTTTCCGGCGAAACCGAACCGCCTTCGGCCAGCAACTTCAACTCGACGATATCGCCGGGCATCATGCGCAGCATCAGGAAGACGAGTATCGCCACGCCCAACAGCGTGGGAATCATCAACAGCAAACGATTTAATATGTAACGCAGCATGGTCTCAGTTTCCGTTGCTTCGTACGCACCTCTGGAACGGGTACGCTACAACCCGCCTCCCCGGAGCCGGGGAGGCGGAATACAGCGTCAATGGTGCAGTGTTACTGGTTCAACCAGACCGTCGACAGGTCCTGGTTCAGGTAATGGCTGGGGGACATGTACCAGCCGTTGATCTGCTTCCAGGTCACGATGATGCGATGCCACCAGATCGTCGGCACGATGTAGGCCTCCGTCATCGCGCGCTTTTCGAACTCGCGCAGGAACTTGCGGCGCTCGGCGGAGCTAGTCGCGCGCACCTGTTTCTCGAACAGCTCGTCGAGGGTGCGGTCCTTGTAGCGTGCAAAATTGATCGTCGACTTGTCAGCAGACAGATACTTCTGCAGCTGCAGGTTGGGCTCGTCCATGAAGTCGCAGTTGAAGTCGAGACCGACCTCATAGTTGCCGCCGCGCATTGCCGCCTGGTAGAGCTTGGTCTCGAGCTGCTCATGCTCGGCGGTGACACCGATCTGCCGCCACTGGTCGATCAGGAACACGCCCACCGGGGTGTACGGCATCGGAATGTTGCGGTTGGTGAACTTGAACTTGAGGTTAGGTACACCGGCCTCTTTCAACAGCCGTTTGGCCTCCTCGCGGGACTTGTTGATGTCCTTGGAGAATCCCGGAAGACCGGTGATCTCCTGCTCGGTAGCTCCATACTCCGACCCCGGACGCAGCGTGCCGCCGACGTGACGCACCAGCGCGATCTTGGACAGCGCTTCGGCCCCACCCCAGCGATCCACAGCAAGCGCAAGGGCTCGCCGTACCCGGGCATCATCAAACGGCTTTTTCTCGGTGTTGTGGGTGACGACCAGCGCGCAGATCCACGGGCTTTCATGCACATTCACCTTGTCGCCCACGGCCTTGACGAGCTTGTCGCGGTCAGCCGGTGAATGGCCGCGGAACTCAGCCAGCACTTCACCCGCCTGCAGGGCATTGACCCGCGCGGCGGTGTTGCGGATGAATATCGCACGGTAACCGTCGAGATAGGGCTTGCCTTTCTCGAAATAGTCGTCAAAACGCTTGCCGACCCAGTGCGAGCCTGCGGCATGCTCGACAAACGTGAACGGGCCGGTGCCCATCACGTTTTTCTGCGGCCAGGTCGGATCGGCTTTTAGCTTGGCTGCACTGTAGATGCAATCCCAGGGCGAGGCCAGCAGCGACAGCATGGCCGCGTTGGGCGCCTTCAGCTTGAATACGACCGTGTTGGCATCCGGCGTGCTGATCGAATCAATGTCGGAATAGGCGCTGCCGCGAACCGAGACCACGCCTTTGGGTGGATTGCGAATGCGATCGTACGATGCCTTGACGTCTTCGGAACCGAAGCTTGATCCGTCATGGAATTTGACACCCTGGCGCAGCTTGAAGGTATAGGTCAGGCCGTCCTTCGATACCGTCCATGACTCCGCAAGGTCGCCTTTCAGCGCCGGGTATTTTTCCGGATCGAACTTGAGCAGCGTGTTGTAGTGCGGGCGCACCGGATGAATGAATGCGAATGACGAATTGGCATGGCAATCATAATTCGGGGGTTCGGCACTGACGGCGAACTTGAGTTCGCCGCCGCGTTTAGGCGTCTGTGCCTGCGCAGGCGCCATGACCACCGCGAGCGCGGCGCCAAGGGCAATCCAGTATCGTGTTTTCATGTTTTCTCCTCGTTAAAACAGTCAATACAGCTTATAAATTGATGCACGCGGCATGGTGCCGCGCCTTGACCTCCCGCAATTCCGGCACCTGCCGGCTGCATTCCGGCGTTGCCCGCGGGCAGCGGGTGTGAAACACACAGCCCGAAGGTGGGGCCAGCGGGCTGGGCACTTCCCCGCCCAGCACCTTGTGACTCCGCCGCGCTTCCAATGCAGGATCCGGAATCGGCACCGCATCCAGCAATGCCTGGGTATACGGATGCAGCGGATCTGCATACAGGGTGTCGCGATCGGCAATTTCCATCACCTTGCCGAGATACATGACGATGACGCGGTCGGATATGTGCCGTACTACCGCCAGGTCATGCGCGATAAACAGGTAGGTAAGATTGAATTTTTTCTGCAAGTCTTCCAGCAGATTGATGATCTGTGCCTGTATCGATACATCAAGCGCTGATACCGGCTCGTCGCAGACAATGAAGGACGGCTCCATTGCCAGGGCGCGCGCGATACCCACCCGCTGGCGCTGCCCGCCGGAAAGTTCGTGCGGATAGCGTTCCGCCATGTATTCGAACAAACCGACCTGTTTGAGCAATTCATGCACCCGCGCCATGGCTGCAGCGCGATTCGGCTGCAGTTTGTAAACCAGCATCGGCTCGGCAATGATCTGGCCTATGGTCATGCGTGGATTCAGCGAGCTGTACGGATCCTGGAAAATCACCTGGATCTTGCGGCGGTAAGTCTGCAACTGCCTGCCATCGGCGCGTGTTACATCTTCGCCATCGAATTTCATGCTTCCGCCGGTGGATTCCTCCAGTCTGAGCAATGTGCGACCCACCGTGGTCTTGCCGCAGCCCGATTCACCCACCAGGCCAACGGTTTCACCGCGAAACACATCAAACGACAGGTCATCGACCGCTCGGACTACGGCATGCTTGCCACGCAGGCCCCTGAATCCCACGTTCACATCGAAAAAGGTCTTCAAGCGGGAAACCTGCAACAGGGGATTCGACTGCTCAATTGCCTTGACTGTGGATGACGCCGCTGCCGCTTCCTGCAACCCCAAACCGGTGGCTCCTTTTTGCAGCATTTCTCCACCGCGCAGGCAGGCCGAATAGCGATGTTCGGCAACCTGCATCAGTTCGGGCAATGTCTGCACGCATGCCTCCTGGCGTGCAGCACAACGAGGCGCAAAACGGCATCCTGCGGGAGGGTCCAGCAGGTTGGGCGGCGAGCCCTCGATGGTTTCCAGCCGTGCACCCCGCGGCTGATCGAGCCGAGGCACCGAACGCAACAACCCTGCGGTGTAGGGATGCAAAGGCTGGCGGAACACGTCTGCTGCACTGCCCTGCTCAGCCATGCGCGCCGCGTACATCACGTTGACGCGGTCGGCGTAGCGTGCAACGACACCGAGATTATGGGTAATCACCACCAGCGCGATGCCCAGGTCGCGTGAAAGATCACGCATCAAAGACAGTATCTGCGCCTGGATGGTTACATCCAGTGCAGTGGTCGGCTCGTCGGCAATGATCAGTTTGGGATTGCAAGCGAGTCCGATGGCGATCATCACCCGCTGGCGCATGCCTCCGGAAAACTGGTGCGGATACTGTTCAAGTCGGCGATCCGGATCGGGAATGCCGACCATCTGCAGCAGCTCGATCGCGCGTTTGCGTGCCGCAACCATGTCCATGCCCATATGGATCAGCAGCGGCTCCATGATCTGAAAACCGATGGTGAGCACGGGGTTGAGCGAGGTCATCGGCTCCTGGAAGATCATCGAAATGTCGCGCCCGCGAATCTCGCGCATTTCGTCTTCCGACAGCTTCAGAAGGTCACGGCCCTCGAACAGGATCCGGCCATGGACAACCCGGCCCGCCGGTTTTGCCAGTAAACGCATGACCGCCAGCGAAGACACGGATTTGCCGCAACCGGATTCGCCGACCAGTGCAACAACCTCCCCCGGCCTGACTTTCCACGACACGCCCTCAACAGCGCGCACGACACCACGCGTCGTGACGAAATGCACGTGCAGGTCTTCGATTTCCAGCAGCCACGGGGGCGCAGTCGTGCGCGCCACCGATTCGGCGACGACGGGCTGATCCATCCTCCTCCTAATACTGTGTTCTATTTATATATTGGACTCAGGCTATTGTTGTACGGCGTTGTTGTCAAGAAGGAATACATGGGTGACAAATCGGCCTGGATCTCCTCCTGCATCGTGGTAAAACTCAGATCAGCGCTGCGGCAAGGACACGCGCCACATGCAGCGCTTCGCGCGCCACTCCGTCGTGTATCTGGTGACGGCAACTGGTGCCGTCGGCAACGATCAGGGTGTTGGCATCTGCCTCGCGCACTTTCGGCAGCAGCGAGACTTCCGCCATGCGCATTGACACATCGTAGTGTTTGGCCTCGTAGCCGAAACTGCCGGCCATGCCGCAACAACTCGATTCGACGGTTTCGACTTTGAGATTCGGCACCAGCGCCAGCACTTTCTGCAC
>JAYQOT010000031.1:6341-26241 GCA_038144955.1 Burkholderiales bacterium
CAGCACAGCGGACGCGCATCCCCGTTCGCAGAAGGTACATGTACTGTGTAACCGGCTGCCTCCAGCACGCTGACAGCAGCCCGTGCATTCTCCGGCTCGAACCAGCGGTTGAAGGTATCAACCAGCAGAACCACTTCCCGGTCGGCTTTCGGGACCGGTATTGCGGTTTGTGCAAAGGGTTTACCGTGCCACGCTGGCAACGAACGCTGTCTGGCAAATCCGAGCAGCGATTTGGTCATGTTCTGCGCCACGTTCAACACCGTCGCGAAGCGAGCCGCCCACGGTGCATAGCGCGGCAAGTAAGCAATCAGCCGTTCCTTCAAGGACAGGCCATGGTGCCGGCGCCAGTGATGGAGAAACTCGATTTTCATTTTCGCCATGTCGACGCCGGTCGGGCATTCACGCTTGCAACCCTTGCACGACACGCAAAGTTCCAGCGCCTCGCGCACCGCAGCCGACGTCAACCCGTCGTCGCCCAACTGCCCGGACAGCGCCAGCCGCAACGTGTTGGCACGGCCGCGTGTCAGGTGCTGTTCGTCGCGGGTGACGCGGTATGACGGGCACATGGTGCCGGCATCGAACTTGCGGCAATGGCCGTTGTTGTTGCACATCTCGACAGCCTTGTCGAAGCCGCCCCACTCTGACCAGTCCAGCGCTGATGCCGGCGGCTTTGCCGCGTAGTCCGGCTTGAAGCGGAACAGCGTACGATCGTCCTGCTTCGACGGGCGCACGATCTTGCCCGGGTTGAGCAACCCCCTGGGGTCGAAGACATCCTTGATCTCCTCGAACGCCGCGGAAATCTTCGGCCCGAAAAACGGGGCTATCCATTCCGAGCGCACCAACCCGTCGCCATGCTCGCCGGAATACGAGCCCTTGTATTCCCTGACCAGCGCCGCAGCTTCTTCGGCAATTGCGCGCATTTTCTGCGCACCGTCGCGGCGCATGTCGAGTATCGGCCGCACATGCAGGCAACCCACCGAAGCATGCGCATACCAGGTGCCGCGGGTGCCGTGCTTGTGGAATACCTGGGTCAGGCGGTCGGTGTATTCAGCGAGATGTTCCAGCGGTACTGCGCAGTCCTCGATAAACGACACCGGTTTGCCGTCGCCTTTCATCGACATCATGATGTTGAGGCCGGCCTTGCGCACTTCCCAGAATTCCTTTTGCACGGCCGGATCGATGACTTCGACGACGCTGCCCGGCAGGCCACGTTCCCCCATCAATGCCACCAGATCCTTCAAGCGGCGAATCTGCTCGTCGCGATCCTCACCGGCGAATTCCACCAGCAGGATCGCCTCGGGCTCGCCTTTCACGCACTGGTCGACGATCGGTCGGAATGCCGGATTGCCACGCGCAAGATCGATCATCGTGCGGTCGACCAGTTCCACCGCTGCGGGTTTCAGCTTGACGATGTGCTGCGGCGCCTCCATCGACTGGTAGAACGTCGGGAAATGACACACGCCCAGCGTCTTGTGTCGCGGCAGCGGCGACAGTTTCAGTTCGAGGCGCCGCGAAAATGCCAGCGTGCCCTCTGATCCCACCAGCAGATGCGCCATATTGGCGCCGGGCGGCAGCAGCATGTCGAGGTTATAGCCCCCGACACGACGCAGCACCTTGGGATAACGGTGCTCGATCTCCTCGGCTTCACGTCGTGCGATACCTGAGATGCGCTCCACCAGCTCTCGGTATCCTCGCGGAGCATCAAGCTCCGACAGGTCGCGCGGCAACAGGCCGAAGCGATAGGCGGCGCCATCGGCCAGCCAGGCATCGATGCCGAGCACGTTGTGCACCATGTTGCCGTATTCGATCGAACGCGAACCGCAGGAATTGTTGCCGGCCATGCCGCCGATGGTCGCTTGCGCGCTGGTCGACACGTCCACCGGGAACCACAGGCTATGCGGTCTCAGCCAGGCGTTGAGATGATCAAGCACCATGCCCGGCTGCACGGTGACCGTGCGCGCGTCCCGGTCAAACGCGATTATTTCATTCAGATGCCGGGACAAGTCCAGCACCAGCGCAGCGCCGACGGTCTGGCCGCACTGGGAAGTGCCACCACCGCGGGGCAACACCGGCACCCCCTGCTCGACCGCAATCTGCAACGCCGTCAGCGCATCGTTTTCATCTTTGGGCACGACCACGCCTACCGGATCAATCTGATAAATTGAAGCGTCGGTCGAGTAACGCCCGCGTGAAGCGGCGTCAAACAGCACTGCGCCGCGCAACTCGCGGCGTAACCGCTGTGCCAACGCACTGCGGTCGGGTGCAGTTTTGACGAAGTGCACGGGTTTTGCTGGTGCGTTCATCGCTCTGCTCCTGTCCTCGGAGTTGCCAGCGCCTCCATCACCATCGCCAGTTTGTTCGACAAATGGTCCCGCAGCAGTGCCTGGAGACGCGCTCCGTCGCGCTTGACCAGGGCATCAATCATCTCTTCGTGTTCCTTGACCGCCTTGTCCCAGCGCTCGCGCGACAGGTTGGCCAGATAACGCGCGCGTTTGACATGCGCATTCAGGCTGCGCCACGACTGGGCCAGCGTGGCATTGCCGGCACAGTCGATGATCCTCGTGTGGATCTGCTGGTTGTAACGGAAGTACTGCGCCAGCTCACCGCGGGCGTGGTGCGCCAGCATGTGGTAATGCAAGGCACGGATTTCTGCGATGTCGGCCTCGGTTGCATTGCGGCACGCCAGATCGCCTGCCAGCGCTTCCAGGGCTCCGAGCACGACGAACACTTCCTTCATTTTTTCCGGCTTCAGCGGCGCCACCACGGCGCCGCGATTGGGCAGCAGTTCGACCAGGCCTTCCGAAGCGAGGAACTTGATCGCTTCACGCAGCGGCGTTCGCGATGTGCCGAGTTTCTCCGCCAGCACGCGCTCGTTCAGCTTGGATTCAGGGGTCAACTCACCCTGCACGATCAGGTCGCGTAGCTGGTCGACCACGGTTTCGTGGAGCAGCCGGCGCTCGGCCAGCGAAGTGACATTGGTAGCGGTCGCCGCAGGGATATCCATGGCCATTCCTTATTTGTATGCATAATACTGTGTGGTAGCCAATATGGCAACTTATAATTTCCATATAAATCATATATTTATAAATTAGTTGTTGTTTGTCGCGTAAAAACAATATTTTGCATACAAAAATAAGTTGCCGTATCGACTGAAGGGGGTTACCATGCCCGCTGATAACTCCCTCTCTGGAGCACCTCCATGACTCACGCCGCCGGCCGCCACTTCCTGCAGATTCCCGGTCCCAGCACCGTACCCGATCGCATCCTGCGTGCCATCGACATGCCGGTCATTGATCACCGCGGTCCGGAGTTCGCCCAGCTTGGCAAGGAAGTGCTTGCCGGCATGAAACGCATGTTCAAAACCCAGGGGGACGTGGTGATCTATCCCGCCTCCGGTACCGGCGCCTGGGAAGCGGCGCTGGTCAACACGCTGTCGCCCGGCGACACCGTATTGATGTACGAGAGTGGCCAGTTCGCCACGCTGTGGAAAAACCTGGCGCTGCGGCTCGGGCTCAAGCCGGAGTTCATCGGCGGCGACTGGCGCCACGGTGCCGATCCCGCGGCCATCGAGGCGCGCCTGCTCGAAGACAAGTCACATGTGATCAAGGCCGTGTGCGTGGTGCACAACGAAACCTCCACCGGCGCCACTTCTCGCGTCGGCGAAGTACGCAAGGCCATCGACCGCGCAAAACATCCGGCACTGTTCATGGTCGACACCATCTCGGGTCTGGGTTCAGTCGATTACCGCCATGATGAATGGGGCGTGGATGTCACCGTCGGCGGCTCGCAAAAAGGTCTGATGCTGCCACCCGGCCTGTCGTTCAACGCGATTTCAGCAAAAGCGCTCGCCGCCGGCAAGAATGCGAAGCTGCCGCGCTCTTATTGGTCGTGGGATGAGATGCTGGCCCCCAACAAGAGCGGATTTTTCCCTTACACCCCGGCAACCAACCTGCTCTACGGATTGCGCGAAGCGCTGAAAATGCTGCTCGATGAGCAGGGGCTCGACAACGTGTTCGCACGGCACCAGCGCCATGCCGAAGCGACGCGCCGTGCGGTCAACGCCTGGGGGCTGGAGATCCTGTGCCAGAACCCGGCCGAGTATTCAGGCGTGCTGACCGCGGTGCTGATGCCCGCGGGCCACAGCGAAGTCGCGTTCCGCAAGGTCGTGCTCGAACATTTCAACATGTCGCTGGGCAGCGGCCTGGGCAAAATCGCCGACAAGGTGTTCCGCATCGGCCATCTAGGAGATTTCAACGACCTGACCCTGCTTGGAACCCTGGCTGGTGTCGAGATGGGACTGGAACTGGCAGGTGTTCCACACAAAAAGGGTGGCGTCACTGCAGCCATGGATTATCTGGCCGCGAGCGCACAGGCCGGCCTCAAATCCGCAAAGGCCGCCTGATCGGTCGATCCGCAGCGCAGCCGTGAACCGGCTGCGCTGCGATGATATGCTTTGCTTTCTGTTTTCGCCGCCAAGCGGTGATCTACGGCACACCCGTCAGTAAAAATAAAGAGGAGATACCAATGTTCAGCAGAATGATCGCCGCGCTGGCCGCTGCAGGCCTTTTCGCAACCGCGCCGCATATCCAGGCGCAGGATTACCCGTCGCGCCCGATTCGGATGATCGTGCCCTTCGCGCCCGGTGGCGGCAGCGACATCAGTGCCCGCACCATGACCGATGCCTTCGGCCAGGCGCTGGGCACCACCATCGTAGTCGACAACCGCCCCGGCGCGGGCAGCGTACTCGGCGCGGACATTGCCAGCAAATCACCGCCGGACGGCTATACGCTGTTTCTCGGCAACATCAGCATGGCCTTCAACGCCGCGCTGTACAAGAAGCTGCCCTTTAACGCAATCCGCGATTTCATCCCGATTTCGCTGGCGACCGAACAGCCAAACATCATCGTTGCCCATCCATCCCTGCCGGCCAAAAATTTCAAGGAATTCGTTGCGCTGGCCAAATCGCAGCCCGGCAAGCTGACTTACGCATCAGCCGGACTGGGATCAGGCACCCATCTGGCGATGGAAATGCTGATGATGTCGCAGAAGATTCAGCTGGTGCATGTACCTTACAAGGGCACCGGCCCGGCAATCACCGCGCTCCTCGGCAACGAGACCAATGCCTTCATGTCGACCTTTGCCTCGGCGCTGCCACATGTCAAATCCAGTCGCCTGCGCGGCATCGCTGTTACCACCAAAAAACGTGCAGGCCCGCTCCCTGATGTTCCCACCGTTGCCGAATCCGGGGTGCCCGGCTTCGAATATGCAACCTGGTACGGCATTTTGACGCCGACCGGGACGCCGAAGCCGATCGTCGACAAACTCAACAAGACCATCGTCGCTGTGCTCAGCGCACCGGATATGAAGCAGCGTTACGAGCGCCAGGGCATGGAGGCAACGCCGAGCACCTCTGCCGAGTTCATCAAGCATTTGCGCGAGGAAACTGCCAAGTGGGCAAAAGTGGTTCGCGAAGCAAAGATTCCCCAACAGTAATCCGACTTTTTTTCTGGCACCGTCACTGGATGAAATGACAGAACTTATCGTCACCCGCCGTGACGGCGACATCGCCACGGTAATCCTCAACCGGCCGGACAAGCTCAATGCACTGAACCGGCAGATGTGGGAAGAGCTGGGCAAGACAATGCGCCGCCTGTCGGACAATGAAGGCCTGCGCTGCATCGTGCTGCGCGGCGCCGGGGGCAAGGCCTTTGCTGCCGGAGCCGACATCACCGAGTTTGCTACCGAGCGCGCCAATTCCCGTCAGGCAAAACTGTACGGTGAACTCATCGATGGCACGATGAAAGCCGTCGGACTATGCCGCCATCCGACCGTCGCCCTGATCGAAGGTGTCTGCGTCGGCGGCGGACTGGAGATCGCGGCCATGTGCGACATGCGCATCTGCGGCAAATCCAGCCGTTTCGGTGTGCCGATCAACAAGCTGGGATTGACCATGGCTTACGGCGAACTCGCCGGATTGCTGGCCCTGGTCGGTCGCGCAGTCACGCTGGAAATCCTCCTCGAAGGCCGGGTATTCGACGCTGAAGAAGCCTACCGCAAACGGCTGGTCAACCGCGTCGTCGCCGATGACCAGGTCGAGACCGAAGCCTACGCTCTTGCACGCCGCATCGCCGATGGCGCACCGCTGGTTGCACGCTGGCACAAGCAGTTCATCGAGCGCCTGACCGTGCGTGCGGACATTCCTCCGGAAGAATGGGATGTGGGCTATGCCTGCTTTGACACCGATGACTATCGCACCGGGGTCAAGGCGTTCATGGCCAAGACAAAACCCGGTTTCAAAGCCCGTTGATGCGACTGCCGATCCTGTTATTGCTGGCTCTGGCGAGTGCCACCTGCCTTGCCCAGGCCGACTATGCGCGCGAGCAGCGCTGGGCTGCTGAAATAACCCCCTCTATCCTGGTCGGTGATCCGGTACAGCTGGCGTTGCCGTCAGGCCGGAAATTCCTCGGCATCTATGCCCCCAATGCCGAGGCACGAGCCGGGGTCATCATCGTCCACGGCCTCGGCGTGCATCCGGACTGGGGGCTGATCAATCCGCTGCGCAGCAATCTTTCCGAGCAGGGCTATGCCACGCTCTCCGTGCAGATGCCCGTGCTGGCCGCCGATGTGCGCGGCAGCGAATACCCGCCGCTGTTCCCGGAAGCCGCAGAGCGGCTAGCCGTAGCGGTCAAATACCTGCGTGGGAAGGGACACCAGAAAATCGCCATCGTCTCGCACAGCCTGGGGTCGCGCATGACCAATGTCTTCCTCAATGGTGCCGACCGCCCGGCTATAGATGCCTGGGTAGCCATCGGCATTTCCGGGGAGTTCACCCGACCCGAAACCTTCAAGACGCCGGTGCTGGATCTCCATGGCCAAAAAGATCTGCCCGCAGTACTGGAAAACGCAGCGAAGCGTGCCGACGCGATTCGCAATATCCGCGGCTCCGCTCAGATCAGTGTTGCCGGCGCCGAACACTTCTTCACCGGTATGGAGGGTGAGCTGGTGCGTCAGGTCAAGCTCTTCCTCGATTTGAAAACCCGCTGACATGGCTGAGGACGGAAGTTCCGTCACCCTTACCGGGGGACATTTCCAGTGGGATGACCCGCTGTTGCTGGAGCAGCAGCTCAGCGACGAAGAACGCATGATCCGCGATACCGCCCGCGAGTATGCGCGCGAAAAACTCGCCCCGCGCATCCGTGACTGGAACCGCAACGAAACCTTCGACCGCGCCGTAATGCGCGAAATGGGTGAGCTCGGTTTTCTTGGCGCGCCGCTCCAGGGTTATGGCTGCGCGGGAATCGGTTACGTGGCTTACGGACTGATCATGC
Source organism: Burkholderiales bacterium (assembly GCA_038144955.1). Lineage (GTDB taxonomy): Bacteria > Pseudomonadota > Gammaproteobacteria > Burkholderiales > SG8-41. The sequence continues at coordinate 13,670 of JAYQOT010000031.1, forward strand.
GCGAACTCGAGCGCATCGACACGGCTTTCCGTTCCGCTGTCGGCGTGCAGGGTGGATTGGCAATGACGCCGATCTACGCCTACGGCAGCGCCGAGCAGAAACAGAAATACCTGCCGCAGATGGCGACCGGCGAACTGCTCGGCTGTTTCGGACTGACCGAACCCGATCACGGCTCCGATCCCGGCAGCATGAAAACCCGCGCCCGCAGCGTCGATGGTGGCTACCGTCTCACCGGCACCAAGCTGTGGATCACCCATGCACCCATTGCCGACATCATGATCGTCTGGGCCAAGGACGACGGCGGCGTGATCCGCGGCTTCATTCTTGAGCGCGGCATGGAGGGGTTGTCCACGCGGAAAATCGAAGGCAAGTTTTCGGTGCGGGCCTCGCCCACCGGCGAAATTGTCATGGACAACGTATTTGTTCCCGAATCCGGCCTTTTGCCGGGCGTATCAGGACTGAAGGGACCGTTCGGCTGCCTCAACAACGCGCGTTTCGTGATCTGCTGGGGCGCACTCGGCGCCGCCGAGGCCTGCTGGCACAGCGCACGGCAATACACCATGGACCGCAAGCAGTTCGGTCGGCCGCTGGCTGCGAACCAGCTGATCCAGAAAAAGCTGGCCGACATGCAGTCGGAGATTGCACTGGGTCTGCTCGCCTGCCTGCACGTCAGCCGGCTGCGTGATCAGGGCAAGGCCACGCCGGAAATGGTTTCGCTGCTCAAGCGCAATTCGACCGGCAAGGCGCTGGAAATCGCGCGCATGGCGCGCGACATGCTCGGTGGCAACGGCATTTCCGACGAATACCCGGTAATCAGGCACATGCTCAATCTCGAAACCGTCAATACGCTGGAAGGCACGCACGACATCCACGCCCTGGTTCTCGGTCGCGCACAGACCGGTCTGTCGGCCTTCAACTGAAGGGTTCGTACGCAACAGTGCGGGCGTACGGTCACGCCCCGTAACGGTAGCCCTTGTCGATGTCGGCCCGGGTAACGATTCCGTAACCGGGTTTGCCGTCGTAGGCTGTGGCGCACTCCACGTACAAGGCTTCGGCACCGGCGTCCATCGCCTCCAGCGCTTCCTGCAGTGTCGCCTGCAGCCCTATCGCAGACACCTGCAGCCTTTCGGCAGGCAATTCGAGCAAATCAAGATTCGTGTCTTCAGGCGCTTCCATCATCTGCCGCGCCAGATCCATTGCCGGAAGTAATGCCACCGGCCCGCTCTCGCCCAGCACCAGTATCCATTCCGGACTGCCGGCCAACGCGCCTTCGATCACTGCGCGCGAAACCCGCCGCGGCAGCGCGTTCACATTGGTATCCATGACCGCGCCGATGCCGACGCGGCGCAGGGATTGCAGGAGAGGATCGTGCCGGTAATCGAGCCCGCGCGCTCTCATCAGCGTGACGAAAATCGACTGCTGGCCGAAGACCACCCGCGACACACCGTAAGCGGCAATAACGGCCAGCATCCCTGGCCAGATGATGTTGGGATTACCCGTAAGTTCAAGCATGGCGGTCAGCGCCGCCAGAGGGGCATGCAGTGCCCCGGCCATCATTGCTCCGAACCCGATCAGCGCATAGAGCGCCGGGGATGACATGCTGTCCGGTGCCACCCAGTGACCAAGTGCACCAAACGCCCCGCCTGCCGCAGCACCGATCACCACCAGCGGACCGATGAACCCGCCCGGTATGCCCATGCCGATGGTAAGCCCGGTCGCCAGCCACTTGAATACAACGATCGTGATCAGTACCCCGATGCCAAAACTGCCAAGCAGGGTGCTGCCGACAGTGTCATAACCGACGCCCATGATCTGCGGCGCCGGCCATGCGCAAAGACCCGTAAGCGCACCTGCCAGCAGGGCGCGACCCCAAAACGACCAGCCTCGGGTATGGCGTGCAGTACGGTCGACCAGAATGATGAATGACGCTGCCAGGGCGCCAACGAGCAATCCCATGCCCAGCACATAGGGCAGTTCCCATACCGATTTGAGTACCGTCGCCGGCACGCTGAATGCCGGCGCATTGCCATACACCAGGTGGGTAACCGCGGTAGCGCTGACCGCCGCCAGTATCACCGGGGCGAATCCGACCACGGTGTATTCCATCAGCACAACTTCCATCGCAAACGCCACGCCCGCCAATGGCGTGTTGAACGACGCCGCTATCGCCGCGGCCACACCGCAGCCAACCAGCACACGCAGGCTGTTGTTGGGCAGGCGCAGATACTGGCCGGCGAGACTGGCGCTCGCCGCGCCCAGATGAATGGCCGGGCCCTCGCGCCCCACCGACAGTCCGGCAACGATGGCCACCGCGGCACTGGCAAACTGGACCAGGGCGCTTTTCAGCGGCAGCCGCCCCTGATGATAGGCGAGCCGCTCCAGCACATGAATCACGCCGAGGTTGCGGCTGGCATCTGACAGCCGGTGAAACATCGCGGCAATGATCATTACGCCAACCATCGGAAACACGAAGCGCAGCGCAACCGACAGGTCTTCGTAATTTTCGGGGCCGCCCGGCGGCAGCAGCGCCGACTGCGCCAGTTCGATCACCCCGCGGAAAGCCATCATCACCAGTGCGGCCAGCAGGCCGCTGACAATGCCGAGCACTGCGAATTGCGGCAATGCCTCCGTCCGGGATACTCGCAGGCGCTGTGTTTCCAGCGCAACGCCCAGCTTTGCGCGCCATTCGCGCAGTCGTGATTTCATGTCCGGTCCGTCATCGGGATATTCCCCGAATATATGTTCTAACGGTGCCGGTTACCAGCAGCTCTGCGACGCCGCCTGCGCGCGTCGCCCGCCGTGCCTGTCGTTCTTTATTCGGGCCTGATCCCCGCTGACTTGGCCACGCTCGCCCACTTTGCCAGTTCGCTGCGGATCAACTGCGCATAGGCCTCAGGCGATGCACTGGGCGTGGGTTCGGCTCCACCCTTCTGGAACCGCTGCTTCACCTCCGGATCATTCAGTACCTTGACCACCGATGCATGCAGTTGTCTGACGATGGCTGCAGGGGTGCCGGCAGGGGCAACCAGCCCGTACCACTGCACAGCTTCGTAGCCGGGCAATCCTGCTTCGGCGATCGTGGGAATGTCGGGCGCGGCAATCGACCGCTCCAGGCTTGTTACCCCATGCGCACGCAAGCGCCCGCTTTTGGCGTGCGGCAGCAGGGTCAGAATATTAGCCGCCAGCATCGGCACATGACCCGCCACCACATCACTGGTCGCGGGACCGACCCCTTTGTAAGGAACATGGATCATTTTCAGCTTCGCCATGTGAACGAACAACTCCATGGCGAAATGCTGAATGGAGCCAATCCCTCCCGAAGCAAACTGCACGCTCCCGGGTCGAGATCTGACGTACGCGATCAGTTCCTGGGTGTTTTTTGCCGGCAGCGAAGGATGGGAAACCAGGAGATTGGGCAGGGTCACGGTCCGTGAAATCGGGGCAAAGTCCCGCGCCAGATCAAATGACACCTTGCGCATCACCGCCGGATTGCTGGTATGTGACGCGATGATTGCCAGCAGCGTGTATCCGTCGGCGGGCGCCTGGGCTGCAATTTCAGCCCCGAGATTGCCGCTGGCGCCTCCCCTGTTGTCGACGACGATGTGCTGATTGAGAATCTGGCTCAGCTTGGGAACAATCGCCCGTGTCGAGGTATCGGTGCCGCCGCCAGGTGGCGAGGGCACGATCAGCCGGATCGGACGATCGGGATAGGCGGCAGCCGCCCAGGCTGCTGAACACAGGAACGAGGCCGCCACCAGCAGGTCGACAACACGCCTGAAACCACTTGCTTTGAATTGCATGCCCGAATTCATATTCTCCTCCTCAATGATCATGGGTCCCGGATTCATATTGTTTTGGGGACTCGAGTTAGTAAACGGTAAGGCCTCCGTCAATAACCAGGGTCTGGCCGGTGATGAATTCACCGCCTGCACCTGCAAGATACGCGACCGCCCGCGCGACGTCTTCTGCGGTGGCCAGCCGGCGCAACGGCACGCGATCGGCCATGGCCTGCATATATTTTGGGTCGGATGTCGTGGCCGCCCGTGAGGGAGACGGTGTATTGACGCGACCGGGAGCCACAGCGTTCACGCGTATTCCGTGCGGCGCCCACTCGATCGCCAGCATGCGGGTCATCTGCAGGATCGCGGCCTTGGAAATTCCGTAGGTCGATCGCTCGGCGGCGCCAAGAATGCCGTGTGTCGAAGCGATATTGACCACGCAACCCGGTCGCTTCGTTTCGACCAGATGGCGCGCGAACCTTTGGGTCAGGAAAAACGTTCCTCCTGCATTGGCATCCATCACGGAATCCCATTCAGCGGGAGTGACTTCGAGGGCATGCCTGCGCAGGTTGACCCCGGCATTGTTAACCAGAACATCAACTTGGCCGAGAACCTTGATTACCTGCTCATGCGCTTGATCAATGCTCGTCTGCGAGCAAAGATCCAGCTCGACAGCGAACGTGCGGCAGCCGGCTTTCTTGAGTTCGGTCAGCGTGGAATCAAGATTGGAGAGGCGGGTCGCCGAGACCGCGATGTCGAATCCATCTTTCGCCAGAGCCAGTGCCGCGGCTGCTCCGATGCCGTAAGAAGCGCCAGTGACAAAGGCAACCTTGCGGGATGATGGAGTGGTTGCAACCATGCCTCTTACCACCCCCGGGGCTCGGCTTTCAGAAACGTCATGCCTGCCAGCTCTTCCAGCAGGCGGCCGCGCTCGATCTCCCCCAGCCCGCGCACGGGTGGCCGCGGAATACCGCATTCACGACCGAATGAGCCAAGTGCGACCTTGAGTCCGGCCAGTCCGTCACGCAGCCCGGATTCTCCGGCAGACTTGATCGCATGATTGAGAGTTCCGATACTTTCCTGCGTATCGCGAGCCTCGATGAATTGATTTTTCCTGCATAAATCGAAAAGGCTGCGGGCCAGCCTGGGCGCTATGGCAGAAAGCGGCGAAAAAGCGCCAGTACCTCCGAGAGCACCCGATGAAACCATGAAATCCCCACCCGCGATGAGTTGCAGGTCGGGCCGAAGCTGCCGGCCGTTGCACATCACCTCTTCCATGAACACGAAATCAAGGCTGGCATCGACCACGCCAGCCAGGTTCGGCACCCGCTTGATGACATCGAGTACGATCTCGGTGGACAGCGTGGTGCCCACCGACTCGACCGGCGGATTGTAGATGTAGAACGGCAATTTCACCGCAGTGCCTATGCGCACCAGGTGTTCCACCACCATCGAAGCCTTGGGATGCCAGAAGTACGGGGGATTGGAAACGATCGCGGCAGCTCCGGCCGCCTCGGCATGCAGTGCACGCTCGACAGCGATGCTGGTGCCGGCGTCGCTGGCGTGGGCGATCACCGGAACCCGGCCCTTGACCTGCTTGAGCGCGAACTCGAGCAGCTTGCGCAATTCTGGATCGGTCAGGCTCATGTCCTCGCCTTCGGGCATCGGCAACGCCAGCGCGTCGGCACCGTTGCGGATGTGGAATTCGAGCACCTTGGCGTAGGTGTCGTAATCGATGCTGTGATCCTGCTTGAACGGCGTGACCGGGGTATGTACCAGTCCGGGTTTGAATGTCGACATGATGTTCTCTTCAGTTTGTGCAGGTTACCAGCCGTGGGGCTCGGTCTGCAGGATATTGAGCTCTTCCAGTTGCGTTCTCAGAAACTCGACCCGTTCTTTCGTCGCGGTGGGCAGCGGCGATCGGGTGGGACCGACCGGCCGCCCCATCATGATCATGGCGCCCTTCAGCGACGACGGATACTGCTCCTTGAACAGCCGCCACAGCCGCGAGATCTTGAACTGGCAGTCGCGTGCGGTCTCCCAGTCGCGGTCAACCAGTGACTTGTAGAATTTGTTGCACAGGTTCGGCGCAATCGCCCCGGAAGAGGAAAACGAGCCACAGGCGCCCAGCGGATAGGCGGCCAGCAGATGCTCGACGCCCTGGATGATCGCGAATCCGGGCCGCATCTTCAGCGCGACGCGCGAGATCTCTAGAAATTTCTCGCTGTGGAAGCTCGCATCCTTCATGCCGATGTAGTTGGGCAGGCGGTCTATCAGGCGCTTGGTCAGCTCCGCAGTGAACTCGACGCCCTCGCCGTTGCGCCACGGCGAGTTGTAAGTAAGCACGGGCAGCTCGGTGTGGGTGCCGATGCGGACGATGGAATCGTAGATTTCTTCCTGCGACGGTCGGCGGCAGTACGGCGAGATCGTCAGCAGCATGTCGGCGCCGATTTTCTGCGCGTGTCGCGCGATGTCCAGCGAATCCTCTTCCGACAGCGTGCCGACAAATATGGACACCGGCACGCGCTTGGCAACGGTCTTTACCGCGATCTCGGCGCCGAGCTTGCGCTCAGCGATGGTCAGGTTGAGCGATTCGGCCTTGTGGTGCGGCCAGGCGATGGCGGGCGCGCCATTGCGCACGTGGAAATCGACCATCTTCGCAAAACCTTCGCCGTCGAAGCTGAAGTCATCCTTGAGCGGGGTCACCGGCGCCTGCATCACCCCGTGGAGATTGAAATTTTTCACGCATACCTCCTGACAAAACAAAGCCGGTCGCCCGGCGAATGTACTACTTCACCAATCCGAGGTCGCTCATCACTGTCCGCGTATCCTGGTACGCCTCGGCCAGCCATTTGTGCAACGGCTCCCCGGTGGTGAACTCCGAGGCCACGTTGTTCTCATCCAGCTGCTGCTTCCACTCCTTCGTCGCCACCACCTTGGTCAGCGCGCCGCTCCAGAACGCCACCTGATCGGCGGTGACGCCCGGCGCAGCGAGTATGCCCCGCCAGTTGGGAATTCCCGTTGCCGGCATGCCCTCTTCGCGCATCGTCGGCACCTGCGCCAGCTTGCCTGGCTGGCGCTGCGGCGCTGCAATGCCGAGGATGCGCATGTTGCCGGCTTCGGTCTGCGGCATCGCCGCGCTTACCGAAGACACCACCGCATCGATATGACCGCCCATCGCCGCGGTCATCGACTGGGCGTTGGTCTTGAACACCACGAATTTCAGCGCCTTGGGCTGAATGCCCGCGGATTTCATGGTCTGCGCCGCGGCCAGATGATTGGGGCCGCCGCGGCTGACCAAGCCGAAGGAAATCGCATCAGGACTCGCCTTCAGCCGCGCCACCATGTCGCGCATGGTTTTGATCGGCGAATCCGCCTTCACCGAAATCACCGTGTAATCCACCAGCAGCAGCGCCACCGGCGAAAGCTCCGTGTACTTCTGCTTGGTCAGCCCCGCGATCTCGTTGGTAAACACCGTCGCCGTCGAATACAGCAGGTAATGCGGATCGGCCTTGTGCTGGTTGACGTAGACCACCGCCAGGCTCTGGTTGCCGCCGGACTTGTTGACCACCAGCGCCGGCACGCTGATCAGCTTCTGCGCCTGCAGCGTACTCTGCACCAGCCGCGCCATCTGGTCATTGGTGCCGCCGGCCCCCGTGGGCACCACGATCTCCACCGGTTTTTCCGGTTGCCACGCTGCGTAAGCCGGAAAAAGCGGCAGCAAAACGACAGCGCCTGTTGCCGCCCACAGCAACAGCTTGTGCGGATTGAGCATGTTCATAATTGTTTCCTCCTTTTTTTCGGTAAACCCAGTCACCGCGGCAACGCAGTTTCCCTTACCGGCGACCGCAGGCTGCCCAGATCATCGACAACACCTTGCGCCTCCTTGTCCCCCAGCAGCTCGTAATACCTCACCGCCAGCGCCAGGTCCTGCAGCGCCGTGCCGACCGACTTGAAAGTAACCATACCGCTCGCGGGAACTGCCGTCTTCCCCGACACAACCTGCGCCAGCGTTGTGCGCCTGGATTCCGGCAAAACCCCGGCATCCGCGGCAGCCAGCAAATCGCCCGCTTCCTCGAAGGCATGAACGGAGTCAACGATAACCAGAGCAGCTTTGCCGAAGCAATTCACATCAACCTCGGCAAACTGCCTGCGGGTATTGCCTACAGCGCAAAGCAAGCGGCAGCCTTCCAGCCATTCACCACGCAACACCGGTTCCGCGCTGCGTGCGCTGCTGGCTGCGATTACCACCTGCCGGCCATGCACGGCATCTTTGACTGAGGCGGCCGGCGAAACCGGAATCCCGAGTTTACGGCCCATCTCCTGCGCAAAGCGTTCGCGATTACCTGGCGTCGGACTGAAAACCGAAGCTTTCCCGATTTTATAAACGGAGGCGATGCTCTCCAGCTGGGACCTGGCCTGATTGCCGGAACCGATGACAGCCACGGACACCGGGCCTTGAACGGCAATCTTGCGCGCAGCCACGCCGCTGGCTGCGCCGGTACGCATATCCGTAATGAGTTGTCCGTCGAGCAGCGCCAGCAATGCTCCATCCGAGAGTCGATACAACGATATGACGTAACGTGTGCCGACGTTCGTCAGCGTGTGGTACGCCTTCATCGCGCAATAACCGGCCTGTGTATCCGCCGCGACCAGCACACGCATGGCACCCACACCCAGCTCGGTGACGTATTTTGGCGATACCACGGTGGCGCCGGCCGACTCATGCGACAGCGCCTGCTCCAGCAGGTCGATGGCTTCTTCCATTTTCATCACGCCCTGCATGGCGGCGAGGCCGAGCATTACAGCCATAAGAGAAAGTCCTTTGTTCCGCGCCCGGTGATATCGATCTGCACCAAAACTCAAGGGGATTCTATCGGTTGAATCTGGCGAAAATATTCAGTCAAGCCTAGAATGACTGTTAATTTTAAACTTAACAATGGCGAGGATACTGTGAACAACCTGCACGGCATCCTGGTGTTTCTCCACGTGGTCGATGCTGGCTCCCTGAGTGGTGCCGCACGTGCGCTGGGAGTCACCACCGCAGCCATCAGCGGCACGCTTGCGCGCCTGGAGCGCACCCTTGCGGTCCGTCTGCTCGATCGCACCACGCGGCGGCTGAACATGACTGCGGAGGGTGCCGAGTTCTATGCCCGCTGCAAGCAGGTCGTGGCAGACCTCGAGGCTGCCGAGCGCGCTGTCAACCGCAGCGCCCGCGAACCTGCCGGGTTGCTGCGCGTCGGCATGCCCCAGGGACTGGGACGAATGTGGATCATTCCCCAGTTGCCACTGTTCCAGCGGCTTTATCCAGCAATCACGCTGGAGATCTCATGCCGCGACTACATTTCCCCAACCCAAGATCACGACCTCGACATCTCGGTGCGCTCGGGTGAACTGCAACCGACACGGCAGGCTGCCCGCCTGCTCGCCCGCTGTCGCTATGCGGTATGCGGATCTCCCGCGTATTTCGAGCGCCACGGCAAACCATCCAGTCCCGACGAACTGGCCGGGCACGTCTGCCTGGCCTACCGCCGTCCCCGCAGCGGGCGTGTCCGGCAATGGCGTTTTGCTGACGACCGTGACACGAGAAACGTTGCCATCAGCGCGAAAACGATATTCAACAGCAACGAAGCGCTGGTCGCGGCCGCAGTTGCCGGCCTCGGGCTCATTCAGATAGCTGACTACTATGTGCGCCCCGCTCTCGCTTCCGGGGAATTAAACGAGGTAATGCCCCGCCACAAAACCGGGGGCTACGACATTTCCGTACTGTTCCCCGTACATCCCCATGTTGCACCCAGGCACCGCGTATTCGTCGATTTTCTGGTTTCCATTTTTAATCAGCCGCCGTGGGTCGCACGTCAGGGTGGCAATTGATGCAGATACGCACTTGCAATCGCGGTGCGATAAAACCAGTTTCTCTTAGCACTATCGATACGGGGTGCTGACGGGCTTGCAGTTATCAGGTAATGACCGATCGCGCCATATTTGCGACAATGATCTCGACTCCGGTCCTACGAGATCAGGAGCACCAAAGCCTGCAGCCCCGCGGCTGATCACGGCTTCACGATAACTATCGAGGAGATGTCATGCATAAAGCACTCATATCCAGCTTCCTGCCGCCTCTGGTTGCGGCACTGGTACTGATCACCTCCGGCACCGTTACGGCACAGGGCTATCCGACCCGCCCGGTACGGATCATCGTGCCGTTTTCGGCCGGTGGACCCAACGACATTCTGGCGCGTGCCGTCGGCGCCAAGCTGGGCGAACGGCTAGGCCAGCAGGTCATTGTCGACAACCGCCCCGGCGGCGGCACCGTCATCGGCACCGACATTGCCGCACATTCGCCCCCCGACGGCTATACCTTGCTGATGGCGTCAACCAGCCATGCGGTCAATCCTACCCTGAAAAAAAACCTGCCCTACGACCAGAGCAAGGATCTCGATCTGCTGATCCTGATGGCCAACGCGCCGAACCTCGCGGTAGTGCATCCTTCACTGCCGGTGAAATCGGTGCCGCAACTGATCGCGCTCGCCAAATCGCGCCCCGGTGAAATCACTTACGGTTCAGGCGGTGTCGGCGCTTCCACGCATCTCGCAGGCGCGCTGCTGGCAACCATGTCGAAAACAAAAATGATCCACGTCGCCTACAAGGGCGGGGCGCCCGCGACCCGCGGCCTGATTACCGGCGAAATCACCTGGATGTTCGGCACCTTCCTGCCGACCATTCCGCATGTACGCGCCAACCGTCTGCGCGTAATCGGCTCTGGGGGCATCAAGCGCTCGCCGGTGCTGCCGAATGTACCTACCGTTGCCGAATCGCTGCCAGGATTCAACTCGCTCGGCTGGTGGGGCATGATGCTGCCCTCCGGCGTACCGGCACCCATCATCGACCGCCTCAACAGGGACATCAATGCAGTGCTGAAGGATCTGCACGATCAACTGCAACGTGACGGCACCGAAGCCATCGGCGGTTCCCCGGCCGACTTCCAGAAATTCTTCGATTCCGAAGTGGTGCGCTGGGCAGGTGTGATCAAATCGCTGGGCCTCAAGCCCAACTGATTCTGTTTCGCGCCGGGGCCGGCCTCAAGGCTCCGGCGCGTCAACATGCCTCTGCTTACGTACATCCTGTTACAGTCCGGTTCCATTACTCATCCCGGCCGCAACGCTCACGATGCCAAATCCTACATCACTGTCTTTTAACCAGATCCAGGCCGCGATGAACGCGATGATCGAGAAAGCGCGGCAAACGCCGGACGATGTGGTTGCCATCGCCATTGCCGACAGCACCGGCAACCTGCTTGCCTACGCCCAGACCGGACATCTGCGGCTGTTCAGCCGCCGCCATGCCATCCGCAAGGCCTACACGGCCGCAGTGATGGGGACCGACACGGGGAGCAACGCCAAGAAACTCAAGGAACAGGGGCGCAGCATTGCCGAGATGGGCGATGCGCAGCTGACGGCGAATCAGGGCGGACTGGTGATCAAGCGCGACGGCGTGATACTGGGCGGGATCGGCGTCGGCGGTTACGACGGCGGACACCTGGATGAGGCGCTGGCAAAAGTCGGGCTGGACAAAATCACCCTGTAGCAGGAAGCTAAGCCTGCTGGGGATTGGATGCCCTGATCAAACGGTCTTTGATCGCCATCCACTCCGTCGCATCTGGTGGCTGTTCGATCAGTATCACGTCACACCCGGCGTGATCCAGCTCGCGCAGGTTGGCATATAAATCATGCGCATAGCCTGCGGCATCCGCCGGCGCAGCTTTCCACACCATGCCCTCGATCACCGGTTGCAGGGTCGTGCGTGCGAGCACGGCAACGCGTTTGCCCTGGCGGGTCAGGCTGCGCGCGAGTTCGGCAACGAGATCACCCTCCATCAGCATCACCGGCGTCTGCGGCGCGTAGTGCTTGTCGAGTGAACCGGAGACGCGCGGCGCCTGAGCGTCGGGGGCGTTGAGCGGCATCCCGGCCGCAGACTCGATCTGCTGCGGTGTAATCCAGCCCGGACGCAATAAGGTTACGCCGCCGCGCGAGCAGTCGACAATGGTCGATTCGATGCCGACATCAGCCGCGCCGCCATCGAGCACGCAGGCCACCATGTCGCCGAATTCCTCACGCACATGGGCTGCGGTAGTCGCCGAAACATGGCCGAAACGGTTGGCCGAGGGCGCGGCAACACCACCGCCGAATTCCCGCAACAGTTGTTGCGCGACCGGATGTGCAGGCACGCGAATGGCAACGGTGTCCTGTCCACCGGTAACGGCATCGGGTACGCGCGGATTCCGCTTAAGCACCAGCGTCAGCGGTCCGGGCCAGAATTTTCTGGCAAGCGCATGTGCGAACGGCGGCACCTCGCGCGCCCAGTTCGCGAGTTGCGCGGCGTCGGCAACGTGCACGATCAGCGGATGATCGGCAGGCCGGCCCTTCGCCGCGAACACCTTGCGCACCGCGTCCGTGTTCGACGCATCAGCGCCGAGGCCGTAAACCGTCTCGGTGGGAAACGCGACCAGTTCGCCGGCCTTGAGCTGTGCGGCGGCGTGGGCGATGTCTGCTTTGGAAACGGAATGCGTCATCACGTCAGCGTGCCGTAGTTTGACAAATATGTCAATAAAAACAACGGCTTATATTTAATTCGGCCTGGCAATGCCTGCAGAAGCGTAGCGAGCAGGCCGGTGTGCAAGGAGCCGCGCAGCGGAATGACGAGACATAACTGATAGGGGGCTTAGGAAGCAAACATGTGTTCAACACATGCTAACTTCCTGAAATGATTGGTAAAAATAGGTACTACCGCCGC
>JAYQOT010000032.1:0-24892 GCA_038144955.1 Burkholderiales bacterium
GCCGGTGATGCGCGCTATGCGCTTGACCTGCGATGTTCCCCTGCCGCCCATAGCGGCGATTATAGGGTCAGCGACAGGTCGGTCTGAAATCGCTTGAGCCGGGGAACAGCGATTCGATGCAGGAGATCGGACCGTCAATGAGTGACGCGGGAAGTGTGTCCGTCCGACAGGATGCGTACCCGTTCGCCGGGCTTGAAGGTTTCGTCAGCTTCCTGGACGATGGCCACCAATCCTCCGCGATCAAGCTTCACGGTAATTTCGACACCGGTGCGGCGCGTGCTCATTTCTTCAGCCGCCTGTCCTGCCACGCCGCCGGCCACGCCACCGAGTACAGTGCCCACGGTCGAGCCACGACCACGACCGATCGAGCTGCCGGCAACGCCGCCGATCACTGCGCCGGCGGCCGGACCGATGCCGCTGCGCGTGCCTTCGATCTGCACCGGGCGCACGCTTTCGACCATGCCCAGACGCACATTCTGCTCACGCCGTGCCTCTTCCCGTTTATAAGCGCCGCCCCCCAGACCCGGGGCACAACCGGCCAGCAGCGCCGCAACGGTAATGATCACCACTCCATTCAATCGCCTGTCCATGGAAACCTCCTGTCACCACATCTTCATGCCGAAGGACTGCTTGAAACGATCCGCCACTTCATCACGGCTGAAACGATGATTCTGTCCGCCCCGCTGGGCGATCTTCAGGGACCCCATCAACGATGCCAGCCGGCCGGTCAGCGCCCAGTCCGCGCCTGTGGCCAGACCATGGAGCAATCCGGCACGGAAAGCGTCCCCGCAACCGGTCGGATCAAGCACGGATTCTGGTTTAACGCTCGGTATTTCGATCTGTTGACCCCCGGCATGCACCACGGCCCCCCGCGCTCCCAGTGTGACAACGAGGGCATCGACTAGTTTCGCCAGCGCATCCAGTTTTTGCCCCGTTCGCTCCTGCAGCATCTGGGCTTCGTAGTCATTGACCGTGACATATTGCGCAAGGCGCACGAACTCCAGCAGTTCCGGGCCGTTGAACATCGGCAGGCCCTGCCCGGGGTCGAAAATGAACGGAATGCCCGCTGCATTGAACTCCCGGGCATGCTGCAGCATGCCCTCGCGCCCGTCCGGTGACACGATGCCCAGCGTGACGCCTTTTGCGTCAGCCACATGGTTTTCGTGGGAATGATTCATCGCGCCCGGATGAAATGCGGTGATCTGGTTGTCATCCAGATCGGTGGTGATGAAGGCCTGTGCGGTAAAGGTGCCGGGGATACCGCGGATATGATCCTGCACAAGGCCGAGACGCTGCAGCCGGTCATCATAAGGGGCGAAATCATCGCCGACGGTTGCCATGATGCGTGCGTCGCCGCCCAGCATCTGCAGCGTGTAGGCAATGTTGCCGGCACAACCGCCGTATTCGCGGCGCATGTCGGGCACCAGGAATGCCACATTGAGGATATGCAACTGGTCGGGGAGGATGTGATTCTTGAACTGATCACGGAACACCATGATGGTGTCGTAGGCCATGGAACCGCAAATCAAGGTGGACATCGGAATTGGTCTGTCAAAAGGGACCGCGGATTATACCAATCTGCCGGGTGTCGACCTGCGGCGACGCCTTGGTGTCGCTCGCGCGGTTGTTACATAATGGCCGGCAGAAAATCGGCTCTGCCCCATGGCGGGACGGAAAATAACCGGCAGACTTCAAACAAAGGGAAAGCAATCATGCTCAAGGAATTCAAGGAATTCGCAATGCGCGGCAACGTCGTCGACATGGCCGTCGGTATCATCATCGGCGCCGCCTTCGGCAAGATCGTCGAGTCGCTGGTCAAGGACGTGATCATGCCGCCGATCGGACTGCTGCTCGGCAAGGTCGATTTTTCCAACCTCTTCTGGGTCATGCGCGAGGGCAAGACGGCAGGTCCCTACCTGACCGTGGACGCCGCTCAAAAGGCCGGTGCCGTGACCTTCAATTACGGCATGTTCATCAACACCTGTATCAGCTTCATCATTGTTGCTTTTGCAGTATTCCTGCTGATACGCGCCATCAACCGTCTCAAGCGCAAGGAAGAGGAAGCTCCGGCCGCTCCTGCAGCGCCGGCCGAGGACATCTTGCTGCTGCGCGAAATCCGCGACTCGCTTAAAAAATAAACGCGGTTGTTTTTATCCGGAAGATCACCCGAAGAGCACCAGGCCCCAGATCAGCTCCAGGTTCAGCACCGACAGCATCACGGCGGCGCTGCCGTAATCCTTGGCGCGCTTCGCCAGCGGGTGATGTTCAAGCGATATGTAATCCACTACCGCTTCGATAGCTGAATTCAGCAGCTCGAGTATCGGCACCAGCAGGACCGCACCGATCATCAGCGCCTTGCCGGTGCCGCTCACCGGCATGAACAGCGCTGCAGGAATCAGCAATGCGGCAAGCCAGATCTCCTGGCGGAATGCTTCCTCGTGCCTGTAGGCCGCACGGAAGCCATCGGCTGAATAAAAAAGCGCTTTCCAGATGCGCCTGAAGCCGGTTTCCCGCTTGTGCGGATTATCCTCCTGCTGCGGCGCATTCATGGAATCGGGCCGGATCAGTCTTTTTCCGACTCGGCAACCTTGCAGTACGCTACTGCATCCAGCAATGCGGTGAATTCTGCGGGATTGTCGGGTTTGATGCGAAACATCCACGCTGCGTACGGATCCTGATTGATTTTCTCCGGTGCATCGCCCAGTTCGGCATTGGCGGCAACGATTTCACCGGACACCGGCGCATAAATGTCGGCCGCCGCCTTGACCGATTCGATGACACCACATTCATCGCCCTGCTTGAATCTGCTGCCCGGCGCCGGATTGTCGACAAACACCACGTCCCCCAGCATCTCCTGTGCATGATCGGTAATACCGATGGTGACCGTGCCATCCGGTTCTTGGCGCACCCATTCATGGCTGGCGGTGTATTTCAGTTCCTCAGGGGTTTTCATCACTGCTCCGTATGCGCAAATTTATCAATTAAAACAATGAATTATATCTACTTTCTGCCTGACCATGTTCAGCGTGAAGGGGCCGCCAGCACAGCCAGCCGGAACCCCGCGGCACCCAGATTGCCGGTGTCGAGTCCCAGCCTCACCGTGAGTTCGGCATTGGCAGCTATACCGCTTTCCGGATCGCGGCCTTTACCCAGATATTCATGCGGAAGGAAAACGCGGCGTGCCAGGGTATGGTCATTGGCATTGGTCAGCACCAGATCGATGGCCGGATAACCCACGGCATAACTGGCGTGGTTACGCAGCGTCGCGGTCAACTGGATGCGGTCTGGTCGTGCAGGATCCACAGCCTGAAGATCAGATGCCTCGATCAGCAGCAATCGGGGTGACTGCGGCAACTCCACACGGCAATCAAGGCGTGCGCAGGCTTCATTCAGCCACGGGCGTGCCAACGTCAAGCGCGCCGCGATTTCGCCGCGATAGAAATACACGGCCTGTGCAGCCAGCACGATCCCCAGCAGGAGCGAGGCGATTACAGTGAGTACCCTGCGCGGTTTCTCGGGAGGCGGGAGCGGTTCATCCTGCAGGAACGGATTGTCTTCGACCGGCGGTTCAGGGGCCGGGATTGCATCCCGGTCTGCGGGCTCTCCAGAAACTTCACTGCCTGCGGCAACCTGCTCTTCCACCTGGTCGATCGGTTGCGGCGGTTCCGGTACCAGCGGCAAAGTTTCTGTCGCTGCGCCGGAGAGGTCTTCCTGGGAAACAGGCTCGGCAGGGCCTGGCGTTACCTCGGGGTTAGGGGGTTCAGGCACGGTTACCGGAGCAACCGCCACCTCCTCATCGGGCGATAACGCCGCAAGTCCGTTGAACACCTGCATGCAACGGCCGCAGCGTACCTGACCACCGTGCGCCTGCAACTGCTCGGCAGTAATGCGGAACACGGTATGACAATGCGCACAGCGGGTAATCAACGGCATGGGCGTAACTCTACCTGCTTACGGGACATTGAAAAACTGCCGGTCATCCCCTGCGGATACCGGTCAGCAGCGCCCAGCCCTCGTCGGTATCTTCGAGCTTCATTTCGAAATCCGGCACATAGGTTTCCATCACTGCAGCAGCCTGTTCGGACAATATGCCTGACAGCGCAATCTGCCCGCCGGGCAGAGTCAGCCGCGCCAGCAGCGGTGCGAGCACAGTCAGCGGATTGGCCAGAATGTTGGCCACGACGATACGCGCAGGGGCAATGGCCGCCGCTTCAGCATCGGAGAACGTCACCTCCACGCCATTGCGCCGTGCGTTGTCGTGCGCTGCAGTCAGCGCCTGCGGGTCAATATCGACGCCGCAGGCTTTCACCGCCCCCAGCCGCATCGCAGTGATCGCCAGTATCCCCGACCCACAACCGTAATCGAGCACGTCGCTGTCCGCGCCTACCACTCGATCTAGCCAGCGCAGGCACAGCCGGGTTGTCGGATGGGCGCCGGTGCCGAATGCAACCCCCGGGTCGAGCATCACATTGATGGCGCCGGGATCCGGCGGCGTGTGCCAACTGGGGACCACCCACAGGCGACGGGTGATCTGCAAAGGCTGAAACTGGCTTTGCGTCAGGGTGACCCAGTCAGCATCCTCCACCCGTTCGATGCTGAACGCGGTAGTGGATTCCAGGCCCGCGGCCAGCAGCGAACGCGGGATCGCCGCGTACAGATCGGCATCAATGGCAAACAGGGCGCTCACCCTGTTCCGTCGCCAACCCGCTGCGGCCGCCTCACCGGGTTCGGCATAAATCGGCCACTCGTGATCGGTTCCCGCCGCAGCATCCTGCACGTCAACGGCAATCGCTCCCTGTTCGAGCAGCGCATCAGACAGACCTTCGACGGAAGATTCGCCGGTCTGCAGGGTCACGCACAACAGGGGCATGATTTGAAGCCGCTCGACCCGTGCTACTCGGCGCGGGTCAGCTTGGCCAGACGCTCTTCAAGGTAATGAATGCTGGTGCCGCCGCGCTGAAAGGCGGTGTCCTGCACCAGCTCCTGATGCAGGGGCACGTTGGTGCGAATACCCTCGATCACGGTTTCAGAAAGGGCTATGTGCAATCGCGCCATCGCCTGCTCCCGGGTATCGCCATAGGCGATTATTTTCCCGAGCAGGGAGTCGTAGTTGGGCGGCACGAAGTATCCGGCATAAGCATGCGAGTCGACGCGTATCCCGGGACCTCCGGGCATGTGCAGTGAAGTAATGCGTCCGGGCGACGGCGTGAATTTGTAGGGATCTTCGGCATTGACGCGACATTCGATGGCGTGCCCCTTCAGCACGATGTCTTTCTGGCGCAATGTCAGCTTTTCCCCCGCGGCGATGCGTATCTGCATCTGGACGACATCCAGCCCGGTTACCATTTCCGTTACCGGGTGTTCGACTTGGAGTCGCGTATTCATTTCAATGAAATAGAATTCGCCGTCCTCGTAGAGAAATTCAAAGGTTCCCGCACCTTCGTAACCGATCTTGCGGCAGGCTTCGGCACAGCGTTCGCCAATCCGCGCGCGCGCCTTGGCGTTCAGCAAGGGGGCCGGCGCCTCCTCGATGATTTTCTGGTGACGGCGCTGCATTGAACAGTCACGGTCACCCAGATAAAGCGCGTTGCGGTGCTTGTCGGCAATTACCTGGATTTCAATATGGCGCGGTTTTTCAAGATACTTCTCCATGTACACCGAGGGATTGCCGAAGGCCGCCTGTGCTTCGGCGCGGGTGGTATGTACCGCATTGATCAATGCCGCTTCGGTATGCACGACCCGCATGCCACGGCCCCCGCCACCACCCGCAGCCTTGACGATGACCGGATAGCCGATCTGGCGGGCGAGCTTGACGATTTCCTTGGGCTCTTCGGGCATTGCGCCATCCATGCCCGGGACCACGGGAACGCCGGCTTTTTTCATGGCCAGCTTGGCGCTGACCTTGTCTCCCATCATGCGTATGGTTTCAGCCTTCGGCCCGATGAAGGTGAATCCGCTCTGCTCCACGCGTTCGGCGAAATCGGCATTTTCCGAGAGAAATCCGTAACCGGGATGTATCGCCTCGGCATCAGTCACCTCGGCCGCGGCAATGATTGCCGGCACGTTGAGGTAACTGGCCGCCGAAGGCGCCGGACCGATGCAGACTGACTCGTCGGCCAGGCGCACGTATTTGGCTTCGGCATCAACCTCGGAGTGCACGACCACGGTCTTGATGCCCATTTCACGGCACGCCCGCTGTATGCGCAGCGCGATTTCTCCGCGATTGGCGATGAGAATTTTTTCAAACATGTTCTAGGGCTGCCGTATTTGTTTGATGCAGCCTGCGTTCAGGGCAGGAATTCAATCTATGACAAACAACGGTTGTCCGTATTCCACGGGCTGGCCGTTTTCGACCAGTATTGCTTTGATCACCCCGTCGCGATCAGCCTCGATTTCGTTGAGCAGCTTCATGGCTTCGATGATGCATACCGTATCGCCGGTCTTCACGGCCTGGCCCACTTCGACAAAGGCCTTGGCGCCGGGCGTGGATGAGCGGTAAAAAGTACCCACCATCGGCGATTTAACCGCATGGCCTTCAGGTTCTGCGGGCGCGGCAGCGGCAGAATCCGCCGGATCGGTCGCCTCGGCAACCGGCGCAAGGGGCGCGGACATCACCACGGGCTGCATTGTTGTTGCAACGCCCCCGGGCGCCGCCGAAGACCCGAACCGGCTGATGCGTACCTTTTCCTCGCCTTCGGTAATTTCCAGCTCGGCGATTCCGGACTGTTGCACCAGATCGATCAGCGTTTTCAGTTTCCGCAAATCCATGATTCAACCCTTTTTGACATGCCCCAGCGCGTAATCGAAGGCCAGCTCATAACCGGTGGCGCCCAGACCGCTGATGACGCCGACCGCAATATCCGAAAAATAGGACTCCCGGCGGAAAGCCTCCCTGGCAAAGACGTTTGACAGGTGTATTTCCACGAACGGGATGGCCACCGCGGCCAATGCATCGCGCAGGGCCACGCTGGTATGAGTGAAGGCCGCGGGATTGATCAGGATGAAAGTCGTCCCGTCCCTGCCGGCACGCTGGACCCGTTCGACCAGCTCGCCTTCGGCGTTGCTCTGGAAGGTTTCCAGCTTTACCCCGGCGGCGGCGGCCCTTTGCTGCAGGTTTTTTTCAATTTCCGCCAGTGTCGTGGCCCCATAGATGCCGGGCTCGCGGGTACCCAGCAAGTTGAGATTGGGGCCGTTGAGCAACAGGAATTGAGCGGAGCGCGACATTTGTTTGATCTGCCAGGTTAGCGGTTGCCGCAATAAATCGATCTGAGCAAGATAACAGAATTTATCTAGTTTTAATAACTATTAAATGATATTTGATTGATTTTGAAGGCTTTTATTTTTTATTTTGACACCCGGATACCCGCCACCGAGATCCCCGCACAGCCACCGGGGGTGCGGCCATCCAACGGGGAATCCGCGAAAATAGTGTTTGGTTAAATTAACCGGATATGATCTTATTTTAACAGAAGATGTTGTTTTTAAGCGTCCTATCTGGTTTCCGAGACGCCTGGACAGGGTTGAAAAACCGCTGATTTACCCCTCCCGCAAGCGTCACTTTAGCAGTAAATCCAGCCGCTGGCGCATATCCTGCTCGGTGATACTTCCAACCAGGCTGATCGCAGTCTGCCCATCGCGCCCGACCAGCAGGGTAAACGGCAGCACCCCGGCCTTGTTACCCACCTTCCGCGACATTTCAACCGCGTCCAGACCGCCGATCAACAAGGGATAATTAATACCGAACTCTTTTGCGAAATCACGGATTTTGTCTACCTGATCAATGGCAATGCCTACAAATTGCACCTTTTTAGGGGCATATTCGTTTTGCAGCCGGACAAAAAGCGGGATTTCTTCCCGGCACGGCGCGCACCAGGTAGCCCAGAAATTGATGACCAGGGTTTTACCCAGGAAATCAGACAGGGTGCGCGGTCGTCCCTCCAGGTCGGTCAGATTGCGGTTGCCGATCAGGGCGATAACCGCGGTTGGCGACGGGACGCCTGTTTCGTTGCGCCGGAGCCAGGCCAGCATTCCGCCCGCCGCCAGCGCCATCACGCCAACCCCAGAATAGAGCAGTGCCCGCCGCGAGGTTCTCACCTCGCGCTCAGCGCCTGGTCGAGGACAGCGGAAAATTTTTCTGCGGGCTGAAACCCGATAACCCGCAATCCCTCGATTTCACGCCCGCCGGGATCAAAAAAGACTATGCCCGGTGGACCGAACAGCCGGAAACGTCTCAGCAACGCCTGGTGCTCGGGGCTGTTTACGGTCACATCAGCCTGCAACTTGACCATGGACGCCATTCGCCTCTGCACTCCGGGGTCGGTAAAGGTATAGCGCTCCATTTCCTTGCAACTGACACACCAGTCTGCGTAGAAATCGAGCATGACCGTCTTTCCTGCTGCCGCAGCTATGGCCGAATCAAGTTCAGCGCTGCTGCTGACGCGCTGGAAAACGACACCAGGCTCTGACTGGCTGGCCGATGTTCCGCGCAATCCGGACAACGGCTGCAGCACGTCGCGCCCTCCCGACAGTGCGCCAATCACATAGGCAATGCCGGCAATCAACGCGATCACGCCGATTCCCTTGCCGAAGCGCTGGAACCCACGCGCGGCATGGGGCAATGGATCCAGCACGCGCAGATAGATTGCGGTCAGGATCAGCAAGGCCGCCCATGCCAGCATCTGGGCCGCTACTGGTATCACCGGTGACACCAGGTAAATGGCCACCGCCAGCAACATCACGCCAAAAAAGCGCTTCACGGTTTCCATCCATGCCCCCGCCTTCGGCAGCAGTGCGCCTGCGGAAGCGCCAACCGCCAGCAGCGGAGCGCCCATGCCCAGCCCCATCGCGAACAAGGCGGCGCCGCCCAGCGTGCCGTCTCCGCTTTGGGAAATATAGAGCAAGGCACCGGCCAGGGGCGCAGCAACGCAGGGGCCGACGATCAGCGCGGACAGCACACCCATTGCAAACACCCCGGTGAAATGCCCGCCGTGCAGGCGACTGCTCGCACCCGCCAGCCTTGACTGCAGCACCGCCGGCAGCTGCAACTCATAGAACCCGAACATAGACAGCGCGAGGACCACGAACACCGCCGCAAAAGCCCCCAGCACCCAGGGATTTTGCAGCGTCGCCGAAAGCATGGCTCCGGACATTCCTGCCGCCACGCCGGCCAGCGCGTAGGTAATGGCCATACCCAGCACATAGGCCAGGGACAGCAACGTGCCATGCATGCGGGTCATTTTCTGCCCATGCCCGACGATGATTCCGGAGAGTATGGGCACCATCGGCAACACGCAGGGCGTAAACGACAGCAGCAAACCGAAACCTAAGAAGCTGGCGATCAGCAGCCAGAATTCACCGTGAAACAATTCCGCAATCAGTCCGTCTTCCCCTTTGGTTGCGCCACCCGCGCGGGGCAAATCACCGGACAATGAAGAGGGCAGCGACATGCCTCCCGGGCTGCCTACCGACGCCAGACGCAGCTCCGCTTTCTGCTCCACAGGGACGTAACAGACACCGACATCCGCGCAACCCTGCGACACGGCCGTCAGCACCGCCCGCTCCGGCCATTCGGCACTGCGCACCGGAAGGATGATGCGCACCTCATTGCGGTATACCTGCGTTTCCCCGAAAAACTCGTCTTTCTTGACCTTGCCGGGAGGCAGCTGCGCGTTTCCTGCCGCCAGGGCCTGGGGCTCCAGCGTAAAACTGAACTTGTCCCGGTACATGTAGTAGCCCTTGGCGATCCGGTAGTGCACCTCGATCGCGTCAGGAGCAGCAACCCGGGTACTGAACACGAAGGCCTTCTCCGGCTCCAGCAGGTCCTGTCCGGCGGCATGCTGCAATACTCCGCCACACAGCAGCAACAGGAAGGCCAGCCAGCGCAGGATCATGATGAGACTCGGGGAGGTGGGGTTCAGGTGGTCTGGGCAACTACCCAATCCAGATAGTCGGGCAGTCCGTGTGAGACTGGGACCGCCACGATTTCCGGAAGTTCGTAGGGGTGGCGAGCGCGAAGCATGGATTCAAGCTCGTCATACTGCCTTGCCGTCGTCTTGATGAGGACCGGGATTTCAACCGCATTTTCAACGGTGCCCTGCCAGCGATAGACGGAAGCACAGGGCGCCAGCACGTTGACGCATGCCGCCAGCCGTGACTCGACCAGGGCAGCGGCCAGTTCTTTTGCCGAGTCCTCATCCGGCAGGGTGGATACGACCAGGAGCACCTGATCATTGTCAGCGGACATGCCCGGCATCCTGAGCAGAAGCCGCAGCCAGGCCTTCTTTCACCGTCGGATAGCGCAACCGCACACGCAACTCCTGTTTGATCCGCGAATTGACCAGGCGCCTCGATTCATTCATGAACGAAAACAGATTTTCCGGCAGTACCGAGCGCGCCTCGGCGCGGGGAACACGCGGCGGCCTCGGCAAACGGAACCGGTCGGCCACCAGGTCGAAGTAATCGCCCATTTTCTGCGGCGCATCGTCACTGGCGTTGTAACTGCGGTTGGCCTGGCCGCGGTGCAGGGCGGCAACCACCATGCGCGCCAGGTCATCGGCATGAACGTGATTGACATAGGCGTCATCCTGCGGCGCCAGGGCCGGTGTGCCGCGTTCAATGCGCGCAACCGGCAACCGGTTTGCCGCATAGATTCCGGGCACGCGCAAAATGCTGACACGGACTCCGCTGCGTGTCCCCCATTCTCGCAAACGGCGTTCTGCATCGGCACGGCGCAAAGCGCGTTGGGTGCCCGGCCGCAGCGGACTGGTTTCGTCGATCAACGCACCGCCGCAGTCACCATAGACGCCACTGGTGCTGATGTAGATGAAATGCTGTGGTAGACTCCCGCCCCGTCCCAGCGCTGCGATCAGGTGCGCGGTGCGGGTGTCCACGGTGCCCGCCTGGGGTGGTGGCGCCAGATGTACTACATCGTGCGCAAGACCAGGAAGCCCGGACAGCGTATCGGGCCGGTCCAGGTCGCCGGTAAGCGGGACGACCCCGTGACCGCGCAACCCGGCAACGCGCTCCGAGTTGTGTGTCAGTGCGTAAATGCGATAACGCGACTGCAACAGCTTCACGACACGCAGCCCCACATCACCGCAACCTATGATCAACAGGCGTTTCATATTGTGATGTATTTTAACGCAGCCCCGGCATCCTGATTTTCCGAGCAACCGAGATGTCACGCCAAGTCACCATTCAGCCCAGCGGCCATGTTTTCCAGGTCAATGACCGGGAAACCGTGCTGGAAGCCGCGTTGCGCGAAGGATTCCTGCTCCCCTACGGATGTCGCAACGGAGCCTGCGGCTCATGCAAAGGCAAAGTCATTTCCGGGAAGGTCGAACACGGGAAATCCCAGGAAAACGTGCTTACCCCGACGGAACGCGAAACCGGCATGGCCTTGTTCTGTCAGGCCGCGCCGCTTTCCGACCTCGTAATCGAGTGCCGGGAAATCGGAGCCGCGAAGGACATCCCCGTCAAAACCCTGCCCTGCCGGGTGCAGACTCTGGAACGGGTGGCGCCCGACGTAATGCGCATCCGTCTGCGGCTGCCTGCTGCTGAACGGCTGCAGTTTCTCGCCGGACAGTACATCGACATCCTGCTCAAGGACGGCTCGCGGCGCAGCCTGTCGATGGCCAACCCGCCGCACGACGATGCACTGCTCGAACTTCATCTGCGCAATTATGGCGGTCCGTTCAGCAACCATGTATTCACAGGCATGAAGGAAAAAGACATCCTGCGGTTTGAAGGGCCGCTGGGCACGTTTTTCCTGCACGAGGACAGCGACAAGCCGGTAATCCTGGTCGCCGGAGGTACCGGCTTTGCTCCGATCAAGGCCATCATCGAGCATGCAATCCACAACGGCATCAAGCGCCCGATGAAGTTATTTCGCGGCGCCCGCCAGCATGACGATCTCTACCTGAACGAACTGCCGGAGAACTGGCAAAAGGAACATGGCGTCACCTATGTTCCCGTGCTTTCGGATGACCCAGCCGGCAGCGGCTGGACCGGCCGACGTGGCCTGGTGCACCAGGCAGTGATGCAAGAAATTCCGGATCTTTCGGGATACGAGGTCTACGTCTGCGGCGCCCCGGCAATGGTCGAGGCTGCGCGCCGCGATTTCTGCGAACGCTGCGGGTTGCCGGAATCTTCGTTTTATGCCGATGCGTTCACGCCGGCCCCGGTGCAAGGCGGCTGAACCCGCTTAAGACGGTCTCCTGTTCGCGCGTTCGCCACCGGCCTGGCCGAGTCGGGCTATTGCAAGCTCCAGGCTCGCACGGTAATGCTGGCGCGCCTCGTCGGCACGTCCGAGCTGGTCATGCAGTTTCGCCAGTTCATATTCAGCTGAATAGGTTGGCCCCACCGACAGGCTGGCCTCCAGATAGCTCTGTGCCTTGCCCCACAATTGCTGGGCGGCGCAAAGCTTACCCAGGGCCAGCAATAATGTCGCGTCAGCACGATGGGACTGCAGCCAGCGCTCAGCGTTTTCGATTTGCCTGCGGGCATCAGCCGCGCAGCATTCCCCATACAGGGCAACCAGCGAATCATCCCACTCGGTTTCGAGGCTGCGCTCAATGATGGTCTGGGCTTCGTCGCAGCGACCCAGCGCATGAAATGCGTCAGCGGCTGCACCGGCCACCGCACCCGTCCGGCGATAACGTTCGGGAATGCGCTTCCACAGCGCGGTCAAGCCGGCATCATCACCGGCCTTTCGTTCAATCAGCCGCCGCCAGGCGTGGCTGCGCTCGGTGTCCGCCTGATCCGTCCCGAAAACCCCGCGTTTCTCCAGTTGATCAATCAGCGCCGGCACCGCATCCCATTGTCCGCTGCGTTGCCGGGCCCTGAGCTCGAGACGCAAGGCGGCAGTATGCTTTTTCGGCAACTGCTCGAGTACTGCCAAGGCCTCATCTTCCCGGCGTTCATCAAGCAGCAATTGCGCCTTGGTAATCACCCGCGCGGCATCGGGCACGTCCGTTTCAGCAGCCGGCTGTTCCAGATAACCATCCCTGCGCTCGGGCGCGCGCAGCTCATGCGCGGCCCTGGCTGCAACGACCACGCCCAGCGCCGTAGATTCGCCAAGGGCAACGGCGCGATTGACCGTCTTCTCGGCCCTGGCGTAGCGACCCGCAAAAAAATCCTGCAACCCCTCCACCAGCATGGTGCGGGCGGATTCACGCCTTCGTCTCGCCCGAAACTGCGCCACACGTCCCGGCAATTCAATGGTAGTGACCAGCAACCTCACCAGCAGATAAACCAGCAGGAACCCCAGCACCAGCAGCACCAGCGTGAAATTGAGGGAAAGCTCGACGCGATGCCCGGGCAGGACGACCAGCACGTAGCCGTCGTTGAGGCGCGCCAGCAGCGTCAGCCCTGTCGCCAGCGCCCCAAGCACAAGAATGCGAATCAGCCACCGCATCAGGTCAGCACCCTGTTGGACGCATGAAAAATCGGATTAGGAGGACGCAAACCCATCAGGCCCGCGGTTTTGCGCGCGGCAGTCGCAGGGTCCGCAGCGCCTCCAGTGTTTCAGCGATATCCGGAACCTCCAGTTTGATCTGTGCCGACTTCAGTTTCCGCAATGTCTCCGCGGCAGCGACTACTGAACTGTCACGCGTGTCGTAGTGGCGCT
The DNA here is from genome assembly GCA_038144955.1 of Burkholderiales bacterium. Taxonomy (GTDB): domain Bacteria; phylum Pseudomonadota; class Gammaproteobacteria; order Burkholderiales; family SG8-41. Next base: position 13,628 of record JAYQOT010000032.1, read on the forward strand.
CCAGCGCATCGATTGCCGCCTGGATATCCGTCTGGTAACCCTTTTCGTCGCGCACCAGCAATGCAACACGCGCGGACAATAATCGCAGTTTCTGGTTTTCACGCAGGAAAAAAGCCTGTTCCGGCGCAAGCAGCATGGCATCGGCCGGTCCGGTTCGCTGCACCCGGACCAATTGCCGCAGTTCATTCCACGCTTCACGCAGCATGCGCTCCCACGCCGGGATTTCAGCGGCCGGTGCCGGCGGGGATTTGTCGGCCTCGGGACGAACGCGGGCATCCATTGCCAGTTGCAGCTTGTCGATTTTCGAAATGAGGTCGTCAATTCGGGTGCTGATTCCCTGAACGTCGACCAGCGGCAAAGCTTTCAGCTTCTCGATGTCGCGCGCCAGCACCTTGCGCAGCGTCGCGTAGCGCGGCTGATCCATGCGCTGCAACCGGGATTCCGCCCCCTCCAGCCCGATCAGGGCGGCACGCACGTTGCCGGCCACCTGCAGCTGCTGACTGGCCAGCAGGACTGATTGTTCAATGTCGGCCAGTGACCACTCATCGCGACTGCGCGCAAATTCCTGCTGCAGGGTTTCCAGTACAGCCTGCTGGTTTTGCGATTCTGCAAGCCGGTTTTCCAGCATGCCCAGCTTGACCTCCGCGTCACGCAAAGCGGCTGCCGTCTGTGCGGCGCGGGTTCCCGCTTCGCGGTTGCGTGTTTCCATATCAGCAAGGCGTCGCGCCAGTTCACCGCGCAGAGATGCGTCGGCGCCGCGGTCCTGATACCACTGGTAGATACTGAACCCGGCGGCGGCCAACGCCAGAATCAAGGCCAGTGCCGGCAGGGTCTTGCTGCTTCCAGAAGCGGGGGGTACGGTGCCGAGCGCCGATTCCGGAGCCGCACCGGCGCTCGGGGGATTGATTTCGTTCTGTTGTCCGCTGTCACTCATGGTCAGGAGAATATCACGCGATCCGCATCCCTAATCCGGTGATGCCAGTTGCTGCCGTAACCCCGCCATCAGGCCTTCGTCACCAGGCGCAGTTTCTGCCACACGCGTACAACCCAGCTCGCGCGCCGCCTCCGCGATTCGCGGATGCGGGACCAGCAACAGGGTACGCCGCAACCACGACTGCCCGAGCTTGCCCAGCATCTCGAACAGGTTGCGCAATCCTTCGCTGCTGGTCACTGTTACGGCATGAACCTCGCCGCGCGCCCAAGCGCGCAGCAGTGGCGCTGCATCCGCGCGTGGACGTGCACGACGGTAACACTCCACATACTCCACCTTCGCACCCCGGGCTGTCAGCGTGTCGGCCAGCAGTTCACGCCCGCCATCGCCGCGGAAAATAACGATGCGCTTGCCCGCCACCGCCTGCAGTTGCGGCAGCTCCAGCAGACCTTCGCTGTCGTAATTGCGCTGGGGCGAGATGATCTCGCTGATGCCGAAACGCCTGAGTTCCTTGACGCTGCCCTTGCCGACAGCGGCAGCAAGCAATCCTGCAGGCCAAGGGCGACGAGCCGTAATCTGGTTCAGCGCCTTCGCCACGGCGTTGGGGCTGATGAACACTGCAAGGTCGAACGTATCGAGCCGTGCTATGACCTCAACCAATGGCTGCAGGTCTGCAACTTCCAGTATTTCAAGAACCGGGAAAAGTATGGGGTTGCCGCCGTCACCGCGTATCAGCTCGGCGAGCACGCCTGCCTGGTGCGCTGGCCGCGTGACCACAATGCCGCACCCGGCCAGCGGGCCGGCAACTCCGGTCATGGCTGTGCAGCCAGCGCGGCCAGAATAGCCCCGGCACCGCGGCCTTTAAGTTCTGCGGCAAGCGCAAGCCCGAGTGCTTCGGCGTCGCTGGACGGACCCGAAACTTCACTGCGGACCACGCGCGAACCATCAGGTGCTCCAACAAGGCCGCGCAAACGCAGTGAACCACCACTTATTTCCGCAAAGCCGGCCAGTGGCACGTTGCAGCTGCCCGCCAGCGCCCGGGAAAATGCACGCTCAGCATGCACACACTGGGTGGTCGGCTCATGCCGCAATGGCGCCAGTATTTCCAGCAGATCACTGCGCCCCGTCCTGCACTCAATGCCCAATGCACCCTGGCCGACTGCTGGCAGACACTGGTCCGGGGTCAGCAGCGCGGATATGCGCTCCGCCAGTCCCAGCCGCTTCAGTCCTGCCGCCGCCAGTATGATCGCGCCATACTGTCCTTCATCCAGCTTGCGCAGGCGTGTTTGCACATTGCCACGCAGCGGATCTATTCCCAGCCGGGGATAATTTGCGCGCAACTGGCATTCGCGACGCAAGCTTGAAGTACCGACCCGCGCACCTGCGGGCAACCGGTCAAGATCCGGCCAGGCGTTGGCCACAAAAGCGTCCCTGGGGTCCGCGCGCTCAAGTATTGCGGCAAGCACATAGCCCTCGGGCAAGTGCATCGGCACGTCCTTCATCGAGTGCACGGCGATATCCGCGCGACCGTCAGCCAGGGCCTCCTCCAGCTCCTTGACAAACAATCCCTTGCCGCCGATTTTTGCGAGCGAACTGCCAAGATTGCGGTCGCCTTCCGTGGTCATGCCCAGAATCGATACCTCCAGCCCCGGATATAATCGCTGCAGCTCTGATTGCACATGACGTGCTTGCCACAACGCCAGCGCGGATTCGCGGCTGGCAATCACCACAGCACCTTCCCGGCGCCGTTGATTTTTTTCTAACATCATGATTTTATTGAGATTTTTAAGGTTTTGCTGCCTCTCGATTGTAGCATGCGGCCTGCTCACAGCGGTACCCGCAGCGGCACAACTGCGGCCGGTGGATGATCTCAGGCGCATCGCCGCCATGGCGCGCGCGCAGCGCGCACCGGTGTTGATCGCCTTCATGCAGCAAACATGTCCTTACTGCAAGGTGGCACGCAGGGATTATCTGGTGCCTTTGCAAAATGACCCCCGCTGGCGCGGCCGAGTACTGATCCGGGAAATCGATGTGGACCGCGAAACACGCATGCATGACTTCCGTGGGGCAATCACGTCGCACCGCGATTTCGCCCGCTCCCAGGGCGTACGTACGGTTCCAACACTGATCGCATACGATGGCGAGGGCAACGCCGTCGCGCCGCCGATAGTCGGCCTGTTGACGGAAGATTTCTACCAGCTCTACATCGAACAGATTCTGGAGGCTGGCCTGATCAAAATGCGCCGCCGCTGAACCGCGCTACTGGCGGGACAGTTCCCGCACGACATGCTGCTGTCGCCGGCTCACCGGGATGCGCTCCTCGATGCCGGCAAGCACCACCTGCCACGGCCCTTCTCCCGATTCGGCACCGGCACGCTCAAAACCACGGATAGCCGACCGTGCCACCAGGCAATTTCGGTGCACGCGCACGAATGCCGACTCAAACTCCTGTTCCAGCCGGGTCAGCGACTCCTCGATAAGGTATTCGCGCGCCGCAGTGCGCACCGTGACGTATTTAAGCTCGGCGCGCAGAAAAACCACGTCTTCCACCGGGATCAGGTGAACCTTGCCGCGCTCCGCCGCACTCAGACATTTGCGCGGCTCCTGCTGCAACTGGCCCAGGGATTCCAGGCTGGCCGCAGGGATGTTTTTGGCACGCAACAGCGCCTCCTGCAGGCGCGCCGCCTTGATCGGCTTGAGCAGATAGTCGGTCGCATGCAACTCGAAGGCGCGGATGGCGTAGGTGTCATAAGCGGTGGTGAAGATCACCGCCGGCGTCGGCTCGAGTTTCTGCAGATGCTGCGCGACCTCGATGCCGTTCATCCCCGGCATTTGCACATCCAGCAGCACGACATCCACCACCTCGTTTTCGACAAAACGCAATGCTTCGCGGCCGCTGGCCGCCTCCCCGGCAACATCCACCGCAATTACGCTACCGACATCGGACAGCAAATCACGCATCCGGTTGCGCGCCGGAGCTTCGTCATCAACGATCAGCACCCGCAGCATTGTCGTCACGATTTGGGCGCTTTCACGTAAGGCATCGAGATGCGCACTTCGTAGACATTGTCTCCGACCCGGGCAGTCAATTCTGCTGCCACGTCAAAATGCAGAAGCAGCCTCTCGCGAATGTTGGACAGCGCCATCTTGTTACCGGCATGGTGATTGCCATCGGCACGATAAGGATTGCGCAGCACGGCATGCAGCCGGTCGCGAACGGCATAAATGTTGATGCTGACCACGCCGGGCATCTCGCTGGGCTCTATGCCATGGTAAACCGCGTTCTCAAGCAGCGGTTGCAGGGCCAGCGGCGGAATCAACGCATCGGAAGGCATCTTGTCGACATGCCACTCGACCTGTAAACGCTCACCCAGCCGCAACTGCTCCAGAGCCAGATACTGGCGGCACAGTTCAACTTCCTGGGCGAGCGGCGCCAGTTCACGATTGTCCGCCATCAGCGCGCGAAACAGTCCTGCGAGGTCCTCGAGAGCGGTCTCGGCACGTCGCGGCTCCTGACGGACCAGTGACAGCACGGCATTCATGCTGTTGAACAGGAAGTGCGGCCGGATGCGTGCCTGCAGCGCCTGCAACCGAGCCTCGGCAATCGCCGGTGACAGTGCGCGGCCACGCAGGTCAAAATAGATCAGCAGCATGCCCGTGGTCAGTGCCACGACCGTCATCAACCGCAGCAGATCCGGCTGGGTCTCCCAGAGCAATCCGCGCGCGCCCAGGTACATTGCGCCGGCAAGAACGAGTTCAACCAACATGACCAGGGCGATTCCCGCCGCATAGGTCATACGGTGCAGAACATCATTGAGCAGTGCCAGAACAAGCAGGCTGAGCAGCAAAAAAGGTTCGACCAGCACCGCATTCCCCGTGAACTGATTCGGCCAGTCACGCACTGCGCTCACCTGCAGCATTGCTGCCAGCATAGCTATGCCGTTGCTGATCAGCAGTATCCGCAGCAGGATTCCAAGATTGCGGAAGTCCGGCAGGGCGCCGGTGTGGGCATTATGATTTATACTCCGCGCCATGGCAGTTTCATTCTAGCAGGCCCTACCCCCCTCCATGTCGGCGAAAGACAAAACAAAAAGCGGTACAAAACAAAGCACAACCAAAACCTGGTCGGGCCGCTTCACTGAACCGGTTGATGATCTGGTCAAGCGCTTTACCGCGTCCGTCGGCTTTGACCAGCGACTCGCGGAATTCGACATCCAGGGATCGCTGGCCCACGCACGCATGCTGCACGCAACGGGAATCCTGACGGCTGCGGACCTTGAGGCCATCGAAAAGGGTCTGTCCGGGATCGCCGAGGAAATCCGCAACGGCCACTTCCCCTGGTCTGTCGACCTCGAGGATGTGCACCTGAACATCGAAAGGCGACTCACCGACATGGTGGGTGATGCCGGAAAGCGGCTGCACACCGCACGCTCGCGCAACGACCAGGTCGCCACCGACATCAGGTTGTTCCTGCGCAGCGCGATCGACCAGATACAGGTTCTGCTCAAAGGCCTGCAGCATGCACTGCTCGACCTTGCTGACCAGCACACTGAAACGGTCATGCCCGGATTCACTCATCTGCAAGTCGCCCAGCCGGTTTCCTTTGCCCACCATCTGCTGGCCTACGTCGAGATGTTCGGGCGTGATGCCCAGCGTTTTGCTGATTGCCGCAAACGGGTCAATCGACTTCCGCTGGGTGCGGCTGCACTTGCCGGCACTTCGTTCCCCATCGACCGCCAGATGGTCGCCAAGGAACTCGGCTTCGAGGGGGTTTGCGAGAACTCGCTCGACGCCGTTTCCGATCGTGACTTCGCGGTTGAGTTCATCGCTGCGGGTGCGCTGACGATGACCCATCTCTCGCGCTTCAGCGAAGAACTGATCCTGTGGATGAGCCCGCGGTTCGGATTCATCGACATAGCAGACCGCTACTGCACCGGGTCATCGATCATGCCGCAGAAAAAAAATCCGGATGTTGCCGAGCTGGTCCGCGGCAAAACCGGTCGCGTCAACGGTCATCTGGTGTCTTTGCTGACCTTGATGAAAGGCCAGCCGCTGGCCTACAACAAGGACAACCAGGAAGACAAGGAACCCCTGTTTGATACCGTCGACACGCTGCAGATGAGCCTGTCGGTATTCACCGGCATGGTCGGCGGCATCACCGTCAATGCCCAGGCGATGCGCACCGCCGCGCTTGAAGGCTATGCCACTGCCACCGATCTTGCGGATTATCTGGTCAAAAAAGGTCTGCCCTTCCGTGAAGCCCACGAGACAGTGGCACAGGCCGTACGGCACGCGGAGACCAGGGAATGCGATCTCTCTGCATTGCCACTGGAAGAACTGCGCAGGTTTTCCCCGCTGATCGACAAGGACGTGTTCGACGCGCTGACGCTGGAAGGATCGATGGGAAGCCGCAGTCATATCGGCGGCACAGCACCCGCCCGGGTCAAGGCGGCAATCGCCAAGACCCGCAAATCACTGGCCTGATTAGCCGGCGCGTGCCGGTGTCGCGGCGCTTTCGCGCACAATCAGTTCGGTCGGCAGCTTGCAGCGCATGTCCACGGTCTTGCCATCAAGCCGCATCAGCAGGTGATTGGCGGCGTAGGCGCCCAGATCTGCCGTCGGGAAACGCACCGTAGTCAACGCCGGGGTCATCAGGGCGGCGATTTCCATGTCATCGAACCCGGTCACCGAGATGTCGCCCGGAACGCCGAGTCCCTGCAGGTGACACTCCGCAATCGCTCCTATCGCCAGGATGTCATTTCCGCAGATGACCGCCGTCGGTCGCTCCGTCCCGGTCATCACTTCGCACAGACCCTCCCGGCCGCCGCCATGGGTGTACGGTTTTTCCACGACGCGGCCCGGCGGCAATTCGATGCCGCGCGCAGCCAGCGCCGCGCGCACTCCGGCAAGCCGCTCCTGCACGCGCTCGTTGTTTGCGGTTATACCCGAGACCATGGCGAAACGGCGATGGCCGAGGTCGAGCAGGTAATTGGTGATGCGCATGGCGGCGGCGCGATTGTCGAACCCCACGCACGGGTGGTCGCCGCTCTCGTCGAACGCCCAGGTCAACACGTAGGGCACGGCATTCGCCTCGATCATGCGGTAAATGTCGGGGTGATGCGTAGTGCCCAGCAACACCAGCCCGTCGACGCCACGCTCGATCAGGGTACGGGTCACGCGCGCCTCGATATCGGCGTCGAATTCGTGGCTGGCCAGCAGCAGCACGTATCCGGCGGCATCCAGCGTGCGCTGCAGGGCGTGAATGGTGTTGGCGAATATCGCGTTGTCCAGCGTCGGCACCACCGCGCCTATCGTGTACGTACGCCGTGATGCCAGCGCCCGTGCCGCGCCGTGTGCAACATAACCCAGCGTGCGCGCCGCCTGCTGCACGCGCTGCAGCGTGCGCGCCTTGACCTTGTGCGGCAGGGTAAGTGCGCGGGACACTGTGGCCGTCGAGACCTTGGCCATGCGCGCCACATCAGCCAGCCGCGCCGCTTTTCGGTTTTTTTCGTTCATCAGGGGAAAATAAAGCCGGCTTGCGCCGGCTTTATTGTTGCACGACCTGTGCCTATCAGCGGTATTGCTTCGCGCTGTACTTCCGGTATTTCGAAAGCAGCCGGCGCGGCTGCCGGAAGGCGTCGCGGCGGAACGGATCGCCCAGTTCCTGGGTCAGCATCATGTTGATCACTGTAGGCTTGTTGGAACGTACAGCACCACGCAGTGCGTCACCTACTTCGTCCACGTGATCGACGGTCAGACCCTGTGCGCCCATGGCTTCGGCGACTTCTGCAAAATTGGGGTTCTGCAGGTTGGTGCCGAGGAAACGGTTTTCGAAATAATCGACCTGGTTCTTTTTCTCCGCGCCCCACTGGCCGTTGTTGAAAACGACGGCAACGACAGGAATTTTCTCGCGCACGCAGGTCATCACCTCGTTGAGGCTCATGCCCCATGCACCGTCACCCACGTAGGCAATCGCGGGACGATCCGGACGGCCGACCTTGGCGCCCATCGCTGCCGGATATGAATATCCGCAGTTGCCGAAACTCATTGCCGCGAGGAAAGAAGGTGACGACTCGAAATGCAGATAGCTGTTCGATACCGAACAGACGTTGCCGATGTCGGTGGACACCATCGCGTTCTTCGGCATGGCTCGCGCCAGCGCCGCCAGCGCCTGACGCGGACCGATCCGCGTCTTGGTGTTGGGAGAAGCCCATTTGTCGAGTTCTTCGGTCCAGGCCTTTTTCGCCTTCTGCACTTCCGCCAGGCGAGCCTTGTTCGGACTCAACTTGACGATTGCCTTCACGCGCTCGAGCAGCGCCTTCGCAGCCAGTCGCGCATCGCCACAGATGCCAACCGTGGTTTTCTTCACCAGCCCAAGCATGCGCGAATCGGCATCAACCTGGATGATCTTGGCGTTTTTCGGCCAGTAATCGAGGCCATGCTGCGGCAGCGTGCCGAAAGGTCCGAGGCGCGAACCCAGCGCCAGCACGACGTCGGCTTTGGCGATGATGTTCATCGCTGCTTTCGACCCCTGGTAGCCCAGCGGACCGCAGGACAGCGGATGGCTGGCCGGGAATGAATCGTTGTGCAGATAGGAATTGACCACCGGCGCCGTCAGGTAATCAGCCAGCGCGGCACATTCCTTGACACCACCTGCCATGATCACGCCGCCGCCCGACAGGATTACCGGGAACTTGGCCTTGGCCAACATTTTCGCCGCGGCATCCAGCGATTCGGGCCCGCCAGCCGAGCGCTCGAGCTTGTGCGGCTGGGGAATTTCGTAATCACCCTCGCCATAGAAATAGTCGCGCGGAATGTTGACCTGCACCGGGCCGCGTTCGGCCATCGCGATGTCGAAGGCGCGACCGGTCAGTTCGGCAATGCGCAGCGGCGAGTTGACATGCACCTGCCACTTGGTGATTTTCGAGAAAATCGGCATCTGTTCGGTTTCCTGGAAACCGCCCAGACCCATGGACAGGCTGCCCGATTCCGGCGTCACGCACACCACTGGTGAATGCGCCCAGTAGGCGGCAGCGATGCCGGTCACAAAGTTGGTAATGCCGGGACCGTTCTGCGCGATACACACGCCGTGTTTGCCGGTCACACGCGAATAGCCGTCGGCCATGTGCGCAGCATTCTGCTCATGCGCCACGGAAATAAAGCGGATGCCGGCCAAGGGGAAAAGATCGTGCGCATCCATGTACGCCGAGCCGACAATCCCGAAAGTGTCCTTGACGCCCTGCGCAACGAGCGTTTCAACAAACGCCTCCGAGGGCGTCATGCGCACTTTGCCGCCCGCGGCAGCCGCCTTGGCGATGGTTTTGCTGTCAGCCATGGTATTCATGGAACTTCTCCTCCGGAATTAAACGAATCGTGTCATGGATACCCATATATGCCATGACCTGTTGAAAAACTGGAATAGCGCTCCTGTGTTTTGCCCTGCACAGGCTGCGGTCCCGCATGATACGCTGGCAAACCGACGCTTTGCAAGCGCTTGCACAAAATGATCTAATATATTGTTTATATTGTAAATTTTTTAGTTTTTGGTTGGCGAAGATGTGGACAACCCGTTGTTTTTCCGATGATTTTATCCGCGCTCAATGACCGGGCTACAATCCGGAGGCGGCGGTTTTTTGCTGTCGCCCCGCCGTCAATTCCGGAGTTGATTTGAACGTCCCAGAAGAAGGTCGCCGGTCTCCGGCGAGCGTAGATCCTGAACTGCTTGCCGATATACTGCGGCGCCGAATTCAGGGTGAAGTCCGTTTTGACTCCGGCGCACGCGCCGCTTATTCAGCCGACGCCTCGAACTACCGGCAGATTCCGATCGGCGTTGTCATTCCGCGTAATCTCGACGACATCGCCAAAACGCTGGACGTCTGCCACGAGCACGGCATCCCCATTCTTCCGCGCGGCGGCGGCACATCCCAGAACGGCCAGTGCGTCAATGTCGCAGTGGTCATCGACACTTCCAAGTATCTGAACCGCGTGCTGCATGTTGATCCTGCGGCCCGCACTGCCGTAGTCGAACCGGGTACTGTTTGCGACACGCTGCGGGACGCCGCCGAAGAGTACGCGCTGACTTTCGGTCCCGACCCCGCAACCCACAGCCGCTGCACGCTCGGGGGCATGATCGGCAACAACTCCTGCGGCGCGCATTCAGTGATGGCCGGCAAGACCGTCGACAACATCGAAAGCCTCGACATCATTACCTGCGACGGCCTGCGACTGACCGTGGGGCCGACTTCCGAAGACGAACTGATTCGCATCATCAAGGCAGGCGGGCGTCGCGGCGAAATTTACGGCCGGCTGCGTGCGTTGCGCGATAAATACGCCGATCTGATTCGTGCGCGATTTCCGAAAATCAAACGCCGGGTATCGGGTTACAACCTGGATCAACTGCTCCAGGAAAACGGCTTCAACGTTGCGCGTGCACTGGTAGGTACCGAAGGAACCTGTGTCTTTACGCTGTCCGCAACCGTGCGGCTGGTGCACAGCCCTCAGGCGCGGGTCATTCTGGTGCTCGGTTTTCCCGATATCTATACCGCTGGAGACGCCGTTCCCGACATACTGCCTTACCGGCCAATAGCGACCGAAGGGCTGGATGAACGCATCATCGGCGGCCTGCGCGAACGCGGTCTGCGCGGCAAGGACATCGCGCTGCTGCCACCTGGAAACGCCTGGATCATGATCGAATTCGGCGCCGACAGCATCGATACGGCCAGCGCGCAGGCTCAGGCGCTGATCGACCATTACCGCGGCAAACCCGAAAACGCCCTGAAGCCTTCATCGTGGCTGATCACCGATCCGGCGATGTGCGAACGCATCTGGACCATCCGCGAAACCGCAGCTTCCGCGACCGCACTGACCATACATCCCGACGAGCCGGACCCGGTTGTCGGCTGGGAGGACGCCGCCGTGGACCCCTTGCGACTGGGTGATTACCTGCGCGAGTTCCAGGCACTGGTCGACCAACATGGCTACCAGACGTCGCTCTACGGCCATTTCGGCGACGGCTGCATACACGCGCGCATCACTTTCAATACCCGTTCCGAAGAAGGCATTCGGGTATGGCGCGATTTTCTCAAGCAGGCCGCCGAACTGGTGGTCAAGTACGGAGGTTCGCTGTCCGGAGAGCACGGCGACGGCCAGGCCAAGGCCGAATTCCTGCCGGTGATGTACGGGGCGGAACTGATGCAGGCCTTTCGCGAATTCAAGGCGATCTGGGATCCCGAAAACCGGATGAATCCGGGCAAGGTCATCGACCCCTACCGCGCAGATGAAAACCTGAAATACGGCCCCGACTTCCGGCCGTTGCGACCGGCCACCCAATTTGC
>JAYQOT010000033.1:0-24810 GCA_038144955.1 Burkholderiales bacterium
CAGCCCATCGCGATGGAAGAGGGGCTGCGTTTTGCCATTCGCGAGGGTGGCAAAACCGTCGGCGCCGGCGTCGTCGCGAAAGTAATCGAGTAAACGCACATGGCCGCCTTGAAAAACCAGAAAATCCGCATCCGCCTGAAGGCGTTTGATTATCGACTGATTGACCAGTCGGCGCTGGAAATTGTGGATACGGCAAAGCGTACCGGTGCAGTGGTCAAGGGGCCGATTCCCCTGCCGACACGCAAACAGCGCTTTGACCTGCTGCGCTCGCCCCATGTCAACAAGACATCACGTGAGCAACTGGAAATCCGCAGTCATCTGCGGCTCATGGACATTATTGACCCGACGGACAAGACGGTTGATGCGCTGATGAAGCTCGATCTGCCCGCAGGTGTGGATGTGGAAATCAAGCTGTAATAGTTTTAAGCAGACGCTTCGGCGTCTGGTGGTAAAAACGAAGTGCCGGCCAATTGTAGTCGGCGCCTTTTTAAAAAAGGTAACTAGAACATGAGTTTAGGATTAGTCGGCCGCAAAGTCGGCATGACGCGGATATTCACCGATGACGGGGACAGTATTCCTGTGACTGTCGTTGATGTTTCGAATAATCGCGTCTCACAGATCAAGACCCAGGAAACCGACGGCTATTCCGCCGTGCAAATTGCCTTCGGCAAGCGACGCGCCTCGCGTGTTCGCAAACCGGCTGCGGGGCATTTCACAAAGGCGGCGATCGAGGCCGGACAAGTGCTGCGTGAATTCCCTGTGGCCCCCGAAAAACTTGCTGACATGAAAGTCGGCAATGCGTTGACCGCGTCCATTTTCGAGGTTGGCCAATACGTCGATGTGACCGGTGTTTCGCAAGGCAAAGGATTTGCCGGCGTCATCAAGCGTCACAATTTCTCATCGAACCGCGCCAGCCACGGCAATTCCGTGTCACACAACAAACCGGGTTCCATCAGCATGGCGCAGGATCCTGGCCGTGTATTTCCCGGCAAGAAGATGCCGGGACACATGGGTGCCGTAAAACGCACCCAGCAATCACTCAAAATCGTGCGTATCGATGCCGAGCGCAATCTGCTGCTGATCCGCGGCGCGATTCCCGGCTCTCGCGGGGGCGACGTGATGGTACGGCCTGCGGTGCGTGCGCGTCGTTCAGCGGTCAAACAGGGCGGCAAGGCCGCCGCTGCGAAATAGGGGCGCGCATGGAACTCAATATTCTCAACGAACAAGGTAAGCCAACTGCGAAACTGTCCGCATCCGATGCGGCATTTGGCAGGGAATTCAATGAATCCCTGGTGCATCAGGTTGTGACGGCGTATCTCGCGAATGCGCGTCAGACAACCCGCGCGCAGAAGGATCGGGGCACCGTAAGACATTCGACTGTAAAACCCTGGCGTCAGAAGGGAACGGGCCGTGCACGTGCCGGTATGACTTCAAGCCCGTTGTGGCGCGGCGGCGGTCGCACGTTTCCGAACCACCCGGACGAAAATTATTCGCACAAGCTCAACCGCAAAATGTACCGCGCAGGAATGCTTTCGATCCTGTCGCAACTTGCGCGCGAGGACAGGCTGGCGGTTGTAGACACATTTACCGTGGATGCGCCCAAGACCAAGCTCCTGGCCAAGAAGCTCCAGGGCATGGGGATGGATGACGTGCTGATCATTACCGACAGCCTGGATGACAATCTGCGGCTTTCGTCCCGCAACCTGCCCCATGTCATGGTTGTTGAGGTCGGGCATGCCGATCCGGTAAGCCTGATTCGCCATGGCAAGGTGCTGATGACCAAGGCTGCCGTGGGCAAGATAGAGGAGTTGCTGGCATGAGCGCATTCAACACGGAACGTCTCGCCCGTATCCTGCTGGCTCCGGTGATTTCGGAGAAAAGCACGTTCGTTGGCGAAAAAAGCAACCAAGTGGTTTTTCGAGTCGTCAGTGATGCGACCAAGCCTGAAATCAAGGCGGCGGTTGAAACCATGCTGAGCAAAAAGGATGAAAAGCTGGAAGTCCGCAACGTTCGGATCGTCAATGTTCGCGGCAAAGAGAAACGTTTTGGACGATTTGTGGGCCGCCGCAGCGACTGGAAAAAAGCCTACGTCTGCCTCAAGGCGGGCCAGGAAATCACCTTTGCTGAAGGGGAGGTGAAATAATGCTGATCAAAGTCAAACCGACTTCTCCGGGCCGTCGCGGCCTGGTCAAGGTCGTTACCCCGGGTCTGCACAAAGGTAAACCTGTTGCCGGCCTGGTCGAAAAACAATCCAAAAAGTCCGGTCGTAACGCCCATGGCCGCATCACCATGCGGCATAAGGGCGGCGGTCACAAGCAACATTACCGGTTTGTCGACTTTCGTCGCGACAAGGATGCGATTCCGGCCAAGGTTGAACGGATTGAATATGATCCGAATCGCAGCGCGCATCTGGCATTGATTTGCTACGCCGATGGCGAACGCCGCTACATCATTGCGTCGCGCGGCGTAACCGCGGGCATGCAGCTGATGTCTGGTCCTGAGGCTCCCATCAAGCCGGGTAATGCCCTGCCACTGAGGAATATTCCGGTGGGAACCACGATTTGCTGTATCGAAATGCTGCCGGGGAAAGGTGCCCAACTGGCTCGTGCCGCGGGCACCTCGGCACAATTGCTGGCGCGCGAGGGTGAGTATGCCCAGCTGCGCTTGCGTTCCGGTGAAATCCGCAAGGTTCATGTCAATTGCCGCGCCACGATCGGTGAAGTTGGCAATGAAGAGCATTCGCTGGAATCCATCGGCAAGGCCGGCCGTGTTCGCTGGCGTGGAATCCGCCCGACCGTTCGCGGTGTGGCGATGAATCCTATCGATCACCCGCACGGCGGTGGTGAAGGCAGGACTGCTGCTGCGCAAGCGCCGGTGAGTCCCTGGGGCGTCATGTGCAAAGGCTACAAGACGCGAAAAAATAAACGTACCAGCGGCATGATCATTCGCCGCCGCAATTCCAAAGCCACGGCGTAAGGGGTAACAATGTCTCGTTCCGTCAAAAAAGGCCCGTTCGTCGATCACCATCTGATGCAGAAGGTGGAAACCGCGCGGGCAGGTTCCGACAAGCGGCCGATCAAAACCTGGTCGCGGCGTTCCACGATACTCCCGGATTTCGTCGGGCTGACAATTGCCGTGCACAACGGAAAGCAGCATGTTCCAGTCTACGTGACCGAAAACATGGTTGGACACAAGCTCGGCGAGTTTGCGCATACCCGAGTGTTCAAGGGGCATTCAAAGGCCGGCGGTTCAGCTCCGGCTGACAAGAAGGCCAGTCCCACCCCGGCGGCCAAGTAAGGTAAATAATGGATACGACAGCAAAATTGCTCGGCGTCAGGCTTTCGGCCCAGAAAGGGCGGCTGGTTGCGGATCTGATTCGCGGAAAGTCTGTTGAAAACGCTCTTAACATTCTGAGTTTTTCGCCCAAGAAGGGCGCGGTCATCATTCGCAAGGTGTTGGAGTCGGCAATTGCGAATGCTGAGCACAATGACGGTGCTGATATCGACGAACTGAAAATCACCCGGATATTCGTTGAAAAAGGACCGGTTATGAAACGTTTTGCCGCTCGGGCCAAAGGGCGCGGCGCCCGCATTTTGAAGCCGACGTGCCATGTCTATGTCACTGTCGGTGACGGGAGGAAGTAAGTATGGGTCAAAAAATACACCCCACCGGATTTCGCCTCGCGTTCAACCGCAACTGGGCCTCGCGCTGGTATGCCAACAACAAGAATTTTGCCGGCATGTTGCTAGAGGACATCAAGGTTCGCGATTATCTGAAGCAGCGCCTTTCCCAGGCAGCGGTATCGCGCGTGGTTATCGAGCGCCCTGCCAAGAATGCCCGCATCACGGTTTTCAGCGCACGCCCCGGCATGGTCATAGGCAAGAAAGGCGAGGACATCGAACGCCTCAAGGCCGACCTGCAGAGCATGCTCGGGGTGCCGGTCCACGTGAACATCGAAGAAGTGCGCAAACCCGAATTGGATGCGCAGCTGATCGCAGACTCGATCGTCCAGCAATTGCAGAAGCGGATCATGTTCCGCCGCGCCATGAAACGCGCGATTACCAATGCCATGCGTCTGGGCGCCCAGGGCATCAAGATCATGAGTGCAGGCCGGCTGAACGGAATTGAAATTGCCCGTACGGAGTGGTACCGCGAAGGTCGTGTGCCGTTACATACCTTGCGTGCGGACATTGATTACGGATTTTCCGAGGCCAAGACCAGCTATGGTGTTATCGGCGTCAAGGTATGGGTGTTCAAGGGCGAGGTGATCGGCACCAACGACCAGCCTGGGCTTGCTGCACCTGCGGCCGCACCGGTCGAGGAGCCTGCTCCCGCACCGGCTCGCAAGCCTCGGCGTACAACTGCAAAGACAGGAGCAAAACGTGCTACAGCCAGCCAGGCGTAAATACCGCAAGGAGCAAAAGGGCCGTAATACCGGCGTTGCGACTCGCGGAAACAAGGTAAGTTTCGGTGAGTACGGCCTGAAGGCCATTGGTCGAGGTCGTCTGACTGCACGCCAGATCGAGGCGGCGCGTCGTGCCATGACTCGTCACATCAAGCGTGGTGGCCGTATCTGGATCCGCATTTTTCCGGACAAGCCGATTTCGCGCAAGCCGGCCGAGGTGCGCATGGGCAATGGCAAGGGCAATCCTGAATACTGGGTCGCCGAAATACAGCCGGGCAAGGTTTTGTATGAAATGGATGGCGTGAACGAGACCATCGCGAAGGAGGCATTTCGCCTGGCGGCTGCCAAGCTGCCGATTGCGACGTCCTTTGTTCATCGTCTTGTCGGGGGTTGAGCATGAAAGCAAGTGAACTGGCAGGCAAAGGGGCAGATGAATTGCGCAAGGAACTCGATTCCCTGCTCAAAGCACAATTTTCCCTGCGCATGCAGAAGGCGACACAGCAACTTTCCAATACCAGCCAGTTGCGCAAAGTACGCCGTGATATCGCGCGCGTACGCACCGTGCTGAGATCAAAAGCCTGATTGACGGGATACGGAATATGAGCGAACCGAATAAAAGAACACTGACAGGTCGTGTGGTCAGCGACAAGATGGATAAGACCGTGACGGTGCTCGTCGAACGGCGGGTCAAGCATCCGCTGATGGGCAAAATTGTCACCCGTTCAAAAAAATATCATGCCCACGACGCCAACGATGAATACAAAGAAGGCGATACGGTGCTGATTGAAGAATGCCGTCCTTTGGCCAAAACCAAGGCCTGGCGGGTGATCAAACTGGTAGAGAAATCCAAGGGTGTTTAAGGGATTTTGGTTGCATTAGAGGGATTTGGCGTTATATAATTAGCGGCTTTGTTTTCCACCTCGTATCAGCGAGGCGGATTTTGCCCGAACGGGCTCCAAGACTGGCTTTCCGGGTGTTTCGGGGGGGGTCAAGTTGGGGAAAGATAGCAGGAAAAAAACATGATTCAGATGCAATCCATACTGGACGTTGCTGACAACACCGGTGCACGCGCAGTCATGTGCATAAAGGTTCTCGGCGGGTCCAAACGTCGTTACGCCGGTATCGGTGACGTGATCAAGGTCAGCGTCAAGGACGCCGCGCCGCGCGGGCGGGTTAAAAAGGGCGAGGTTTACAACGCCGTGGTCGTTCGTACTGCCAAGGGTGTTCGTCGCAATGACGGTTCACTTCTGAAGTTCGACGGCAATGCGGCAGTGTTGCTGAACCAGAAACTGGAGCCTATCGGCACGCGTATTTTCGGACCCGTCACCCGCGAACTGCGGACTGAGCGTTTCATGAAAATCGTGTCTCTGGCGCCTGAAGTTCTGTAAAGAAGGACGTAGACCCATATGCGCAAGATCAGGAAGGGCGATGATGTCGTTGTGCTGGCCGGACGTGATCGCGGCAAGCGGGGTACCGTGCTGCGGATCGTCGATGCCGATCATTTGCTGGTAGAGGGCGCCAATCGCGTCAAGAAACACCAACGGCCGAATCCGGCGAAAGGTGAGACCGGCGGCATCATCGACAAGGAAATGCCGATTCATCTGTCGAACGTGGCGTTGTTCAATCCGGTGACCAAGAAGGCCGATCGTGTCGGAATCAGGCGCCTGGAAGATG
Source organism: Burkholderiales bacterium (assembly GCA_038144955.1). GTDB lineage: Bacteria > Pseudomonadota > Gammaproteobacteria > Burkholderiales > SG8-41. Next base: position 6,080 of record JAYQOT010000033.1, read on the forward strand.
GACGCCGCGTCCGGTTTTATAAGTCCAATGGCGAAGTGGTTGATGTATGAGCACTGCTAAAGACACCAAAAAAGCGAAATCTGCCAAGCCGGCCAAAGAGGCCGCCCCCAAGGCTGCACCGGCAAAACGTGCAGCCAAAGACGACTCCAAATCCGCTGCCGCGGCTTCGAAGCAGGGCAAGCCGGCAAGGCCCGCGGCACCTGCGCGTCTCGGCGTTTATTACAAGGACACGGTTGCCAAGGAACTCACCCAGAAATTTGGCTATACCAGCCCCATGCAGGTTCCGCGCATCGAGAAAATCGTTCTCAACATGGGCGTGGGCGAGGCAGTAGCTGACAAGAAAATCATGGATAACGCTGTCAGCGACATGACCAAGATTGCCGGACAGAAGCCGCTGGTAACCAAGTCGCGCAAGGCCATTGCAAATTTCAAGATTCGCGAAAATTACCCGGTGGGTTGCAAGGTCACTTTGCGCGGCAGCAGGATGTACGAGTTTCTTGACCGGCTGGTCAACGTAGCCATGCCGCGGATCCGCGATTTCCGTGGGATTTCTGGCCGCAGCTTTGACGGGCGCGGCAATTACAACATGGGCGTCAAGGAACAGATCATTTTTCCTGAAATCGAGTACGACAAGATCGACGCCCTGCGTGGCATGAACATCACCATTTCAACGACGGCGAAGTCCGATGAAGAAGCCCGGGCATTGCTGTCAGCATTCAAATTTCCTTTCCGTAACTGAGGAAACCCGCATGTCGAAGCTTGCATTGGTAAACCGTGAGCAAAAGCGCCGCAAGGCCGTAAAGAAATTCGCGGCAAAACGCGCCGAGCTGGAAGCCGTGATCAATGATCAGAAAATTGCGCCCGAAGATCGCTACGAGGCGCGGTTAAAGCTACAAAAACTGCCGCGCAATTCCAGCCCTGTCAGGCTGCGCAACCGTTGTGCACTGACCGGCCGGCCGCGCGGTGTTTACCGTAAATTCGGGCTTGCCCGGGGCAAGCTGCGCGAGATTGCCATGCGCGGTGAAATCCCGGGTGTAATCAAGGCTAGCTGGTAAGACCGGCTGCAGGAGAAATTTGCATGAGCATGAATGATCCGATTTCCGACATGCTGACCCGCATCCGCAATGCGCAGCAGGCGGAAAGGGAATCCGTTTCGATGCCGTCAAGCAAGCTGAAGGCGGCGATTGCCAAGGTCCTCAAGGACGAGGGATATATCGAAGATTTCGCCGTTCGCGGTGAAACTTCGAAACCCGAGCTCGAGGTCAGCCTCAAGTATTACGCGGGGCGTCCGGTAATCGAGAAAATCGAACGCGTTAGCCGTCCGGGGCTGCGCATTTACAAACCCAGTCGCGATATTCCCCGTGTCATGAATGGCCTTGGTGTGGCCATTGTATCGACGCCCCAGGGCGTGATGACAGACCGCAAGGCGCGGGGTATGGGCATCGGCGGCGAAGTTCTTTGCATCGTGGCCTAACGGAGACGATTCATGTCACGAGTTGGAAAAAGTCCGGTCACATTGCCGGAAAAGGTCGAGGTGACGATCGCAGCAGGCCAGATTTCGGTAAAGGGCCCGCTTGGAGTCATGTCGCAGCGTATCGCGTCCAATGTGAAAGTGGAAAAAGTCGAGAACCACCTGGAAATCAAGGTTAACGACAATTCCCGGCAGGCCAATGCAGTAAGCGGAACCTTGCGCGCACTGATTGCGAACATGGTTCATGGCGTCAGCCGCGGTTTTGAGAAAAAACTCAATCTCGTAGGCGTTGGCTATCGCGCCCAGGCACAGGGAGACAAGCTGAATCTGACCCTGGGGTTTTCGCATCCGGTCGTGCACCAGTTGCCGAAAGGCATCAAGGCCGAAACGCCGACGCAGACCGAGATCATCATCAAGGGCATTGACAAGCAGGTAGTCGGACAGGTCGCTGCCGACGTCCGGAATTACCGGCCGCCGGAGCCTTACAAAGGCAAGGGCGTGCGATATGCGGATGAGCAGATCGTGCTCAAGGAAACGAAGAAAAAGTAGGCGGACACATCATGTTTGAAAAAAAACAGGCTCGACTCCGGCGTGCACGCAGCACGCGGGCAAAAATCGCGGAGCTCAGGACGGTTAGGCTTACTGTCTATCGTTCCAACAGTCACATCTATGCCCAGATCATCGATGCGACCGGCTCCAGGGTACTGGCCAGCGCATCGACCTCTGAAAAGGAAGTGCGTGCGGCGATTTCCAGTGGCGGAAGTACCGCTGCTGCTACGGCGATCGGCAAACGCATTGCCGAACGCGCAAAGCAGGCGGGCGTGGAAAAGGTCGCTTTTGACCGTTCCGGATACAAATACCATGGTCGGGTGAAGGCGCTGGCGGAAGCCGCGCGTGAAGCCGGCCTCAAGTTCTGACGGAGCAGCGCATGGCGAAAATGCAGGCATCGAAAATGCAGACCGGTGAAGAGCGCGGTGACGGCCTTCGCGAAAAAATGGTTGCGATCAACCGTGTCACCAAGGTTGTCAAGGGCGGCCGGGTACTCGGCTTCGCCGCCCTGACCGTGGTTGGTGATGGAGACGGCGGCATCGGCATGGGCAAGGGCAAGGCTCGCGAGGTTCCCGTGGCCGTGCAGAAAGCCATGGAGGAAGCGCGCCGGAAAATGGTCAAGGTGCAGCTGAAAAACGGCACCCTGCAGCACGCAGTGATGGGTCGTCACGGTGCCTCCAAGGTTTATATGCAACCCGCACATGAAGGCACGGGCATCATTGCCGGCGGTCCGGTTCGCGCGGTCCTGGAAGTAATGGGTGTCTCCAACATTCTGGCGAAATGCATCGGATCGACCAATCCCTACAACATTGTGCGTGCCACCATCAACGGCCTTACTGAAATGAATACTCCGGCCGAGATTGCCGCCAAGCGCGGCAAGTCGGTGGAAGAGATCCAGGGTTAAGTCATGGCAAAAAAAGAAACCTCCGGGAAAACCCTCAAGGTCACTCTGGTGCGCAGCCTGATCGGCACCCGGCCCGAGCATCGTAACTCGGTACGTGGCCTGGGCTTGCGGCGCATCAACCACACTGTTGAATTGTCTGATACCCCGGCGATTCGCGGCATGATCAACAAAGTCTCATATCTCGTTCGTTGTGAGGGCTAGATGGAACTGAACAGCATCAAGCCGGCGGCAGGCTCGAAACATGCGAAAAAGCGTGTAGGGCGCGGTATCGGCAGCGGTCTGGGCAAGACCGCGGGACGCGGGCACAAAGGCCAGAAGGCGCGTGCCGGCGGTTTTCACAAGGTGGGCTTCGAAGGCGGGCAAATGCCCCTGCACCGGCGCTTGCCGAAACGCGGCTTTCGTTCGCTGTCGGCAGGAGGCACTGCCGAAGTGCGGCTGGACACCCTCCAGAAGCTGAAGGCGGATACCATCGATCTGGAAGTTCTGAAGCAGGAGGGCGCGGTACCGCGTCTTGCCCTGCAGGCGAAAGTCATCCTCGCCGGAGAAATCAAGCGCAAGGTTGCCCTCAAGGGCGTGCTTGCCACCAAGGGGGCACGTGCGGCCATTGAAAAGGCGGGCGGCAGCGTGGAGCAACCGGCGGAAAAGGCCGAGGGCTAAACATTGGCGGTCAGTAGCGCACTGTCGGGAGCAGGAAAATTCGGCGACCTCAAACGTCGACTGCTTTTCCTCATTGGTGCGCTGATTGTTTTCCGCATCGGCTCCTATATCCCCGTACCGGGTATCGACCAGGCGCAACTGGCAGAGCTGTTTCGCTCACAGCGCGGTGGCATTCTCGATATGTTCAACATGTTTTCGGGAGGCGCGCTGTCGCGTTTCTCGATTTTCACGCTGGGCATCATGCCGTATATCTCTGCCTCGATCATCATGCAACTGATGACCGTCGTTTCACCAACTCTGGAAGCGCTCAAGAAAGAAGGCGAGTCCGGCCGCCGCAAGATCACCCAGTACACTCGTTACGGTACTGCGGCCCTGGCCATTGTCCAGGGGCTGGCAATTGCCATAGCCTTCGAACAGCAGAAAGTTGCGGTTGATCCCGGATTGATGTTCCGGATGACAGCGATGATCACTTTGGTTACCGGAACCATGTTCCTGATGTGGCTTGGCGAGCAGATCACCGAGCGGGGCATAGGCAACGGCATTTCCCTGATCATTTTCGCCGGCATTGCGGCGGGATTCCCGCAAGCGGTCGGCGGCACGCTGGAGCTGGCGCGCACCGGTGCGTTATCGATCCCTGCAGTGCTTGCGATATTTGCCCTGGTTGTCTGCGTGACCGCTTTTGTCTGCTTTGTGGAAAAAGGGCAGCGCAAAATCCTGGTCAACTATGCCAAACGCCAGGTAGGACGCAAGATTTATGGTGGCCAGTCTTCGCACTTGCCGCTCAAGCTGAACATGTCAGGTGTGATTCCGCCGATTTTCGCCTCGAGCATCATCCTCTTCCCGGGAACCATCGCCGGCTGGCTGGGTGAGAACGAGGGCATGGTCTGGTTGAAGAATGTGGCTGCGGTTCTCCACCCGGGACAGCCGATTTATACCCTGTGTTATTCCGCTGCGATCATCTTTTTCTGTTTTTTCTATACGGCACTGGTGTTCAATCCCAAGGAGACCGCGGAAAACCTTAAGAAAAGCGGGGCATTTGTCCCCGGGATCCGGCCGGGTGACCAGACCGCGCGGTATGTGGAAAAGGTAACCATGCGGTTGACGCTGGCCGGCTCCATATACATCACGCTGGTGTGCCTGGTGCCCGAATTGCTGATTGTCTGGAAAAACGTGCCTTTCTATTTTGGCGGAACGTCGTTGCTGATTATCGTGGTGGTAACGCTAGATTTCATGGCTCAGGTGCAGGCGTATGTGATGTCGCACCAGTATGAAAGCCTGCTGAAGAAAGCGAATTTCAAGGGCGGCGTGTTTCCGACTCGATAATGGCGAAAGAAGACACCATTGAAATGCAGGGTGAGGTGGTTGAAAACCTGCCTAACGCGACGTTTCGGGTGAAGCTGGAAAACGGGCACGTGGTGCTCGGGCACATTTCCGGGAAGATGCGCATGCATTACATCCGCATATTGCCCGGGGACAAGGTAACAGTGGAACTGACGCCCTACGATTTGACCAAGGGGCGCATCATTTTCAGGGCGAAGTAGTCAGCAGCAAGCGAAAGAGGTGTTGAGATGAAAGTACTGGCATCGGTTAAGCGCATGTGCCGCAACTGCAAGGTTGTGAAGCGCAATGGCGTGGTTCGCGTGATCTGCAAGGATCCGCGCCACAAGCAGCGCCAAGGTTGACGGTTCATTGAATATGAGCCTGTCAAAAGTTATAATTTCAAGTTTTCCATTGGTGGGGTGAGCTATGGCTCGCATAGGCGGCGTTAATATCCCGAATCATCAGCATACCGAGGTCGCGCTGACCGCGATTTACGGCATCGGCCGCAGCCGGGCTCGCGCGATCTGCATCGCGGCGGGCATCACTGCGTCCACGAAAATCAAGGACCTGTCGGATTCCGACATGGACAAGCTGCGCGAACAAGTGGGGAAGTTCACCACGGAAGGTGATCTGCGCCGCGAAATTTCGATGAACATCAAGCGGTTGATGGATCTCGGCACCTGGAGAGGCAAGCGTCATCGCTCCGGACTGCCTGTTCGTGGCCAGCGTACCCGTACCAATGCACGTACACGCAAAGGCCCGCGGAAAGCCGCCGTTAAAATCCAGCGCCCGGCCGCTGCGTAACAGAGAGTGACTAAATATGGCTAAGGCAAGTACCAGGGTTCGCAAGAAAGTCAAAAAGAACGTCGCCGAAGGTGTGGCGCATGTTCACGCGTCTTTCAACAACACCATCGTCACCATTACTGACCGTCAGGGCAATGCTCTGGCCTGGGCGACATCGGGCAGCAACGGCTTCAAGGGCTCCCGCAAATCGACCCCTTTCGCGGCACAGATTGCCGCAGAGAAGGCCGGACGCCTGGCCCAGGAATGCGGCGTGAAAAACATTGAAGTGCTGATCAAGGGACCGGGACCAGGGCGTGAATCCGCAGTGCGCGCGCTGAATGCCGTGGGTTTCAAGATCACCAGTATCTCCGACGTGACGCCCGTGCCGCACAACGGCTGCCGTCCGCCGAAGAAACGTCGAATTTAAGGGAGATCCCAAAGTGGCCAGGAATCTCGATGCAAAATGCCGGCAATGCCGTCGCGAAGGTGAAAAGCTTTTCCTGAAAGGGGAGAAGTGCTTTACCGACAAGTGCGCGATCGAGCGCCGCAGTTATCCCCCCGGGCAGCACGGGCAGAAGAACACCCGCCTGTCGGGTTACGGCGTGCAGTTGCGCGAAAAACAGAAGGTTCGCCGCATATACGGCATCCTTGAGCGCCAGTTCCGCAAGACTTACAAGGAAGCGTCGGCGAGCAAGGGTGTTACCGGCGAAGCGCTGCTGCAGAACCTGGAAAGCAGGCTCGACAATGTCGTCTATCGCATGGGTTTCGGCGCGTCGCGCACCGAAGCACGCCAGGTGGTCCGCCACAACGGCATCCTCGTCAACGGCAAGCGCGTGAACATCCCGTCGTTCCAGTGCCGCCCCGGCGACGTGGTCGAAGTCGCACAGCCGGCCAAGGCGCAGCTGCGCATCAAGGGGGCCTCGGAAGCCGCTGAATCGCGCGGATATCCGGAATGGCTCGAGGTGGACGCGAAGTCGCTCAAGGGCACGTTCAAGGCGCGTCCCCAGCGCACCGAATTGCCTTCAACCATCAACGAGTCGCTCATCGTCGAGTTGTACTCGAAATAATCCCCGAGAGGTATACCAGTCATGTCCAGCAGCGCTTTTCTCAAGCCCCGGATCATCGACGTGCAGGGAATTTCCCCGTTTCACGCCAAGGTCACGATGGAGCCGTTCGAGCGTGGCTACGGCCATACGCTTGGCAACGCTCTGCGCCGCACACTGCTTTCGTCCATGCCCGGTTTTGCAGCGACGGAAGTCAAGATCGAAGGTGTACTGCACGAGTACTCCACCATCGACGGCGTCCAGGAAGACGTGGTCGACATCCTGCTCAACCTGAAAGGCATCGTGCTCCGCCTTCACAATCGTGACGAAGCGGTGCTGACCCTGAAGAAGAGCGGTGAAGGCGTGGTGACCGCTGCAGACATCGAGCCGATGCATGATGTCGAAATCATCAATCCCGAGCACGTGATCGCCCACCTGACTGCCGGTGGCAAGCTCGACATGCAGATCAAGGTCGAAAAGGGCCGTGGCTACGTGGCGGCAGTTACGCGCCGCGGTGCCGGGGATACGCGCAGTGTCGGCGGCCTGATGCTGGATGCGTCTTACAGTCCCGTGCGCCGGGTGAGCTATGCGGTTGAATCGGCACGTGTCGAACAACGCACCGATCTCGACAAACTGGTCATCGACATCGAAACCAACGGTGTGATCGATCCTGAAGAAGCGGTCCGCTACGCGGCGCGTGTCCTGGTCGAGCAACTTTCGGTGTTTGCGGATCTCAAGGGAACCCCGGCGCTGATCGAGGAGAAGAAGGCCACCCAGATCGACCCGGTGCTGTTGCGCCCGGTGGACGACCTGGAATTGACGGTGCGTTCCGCGAACTGTCTCAAGGCCGAGAACATCTATTACATCGGCGATCTGATCCAGCGCACCGAAACCGAATTGCTGAAGACCCCGAACCTGGGACGCAAGTCGCTGAACGAAATCAAGGAAGTGCTGGCATCCCGCGGCCTGACCCTCGGGATGAAGCTGGAAAACTGGCCGCCTGCCGGCCTCGAAAAGGTCTAAGAGGGCATCATGCGTCATCGTCACGGTTTACGGAAACTCAATCGCACCAGCAGCCATCGTCTGGCCATGCTGCGTAACATGGCCAATTCGCTGTTGCGTCATGAAGCGATCAAAACCACCCTGCCCAAGGCCAAGGAACTGCGCCGCGTGGTGGAGCCGATCATCACGCTGGGCAAGAAGCCTACGCTGGCCAACCGCCGCCTCGCGTTTGATCGCCTGCGCGATCGCGAGAACGTGGTCAAGCTGTTCGAACTGCTGGGCCCGCGCTATGCCAAACGCAACGGCGGCTATCTGCGGATCCTGAAGTTCGGTTTCCGCAAGGGCGACAATGCCCCGATGGCCTACGTCGAATTGCTGGATCGTCCGGCTGAGGCGGTCGAAGAAGCCAAAACGGATGCTGCCTGAACCAGGTAAATCTAAAAAAACCGGGCAAAGCCCGGTTTTTTTACGTCGTGAATTCATTAAATTATATTTAAAATCATATAGTTATATTGTATCCGGGCATCAGGTGACGAGTATGACCCGGTAATCGTTGACGTTGGTCCGGGTGGGACCGGTGACGATCAGGCTACCGTCGGCTTCGAAGAATCCGTAGGCGTCATTTTGTTCGAGCAGGGCTGCCGGGTTCAAATTCATTTGCCTGACCCGGCGCAGACTCCCGGGCGTAAGCAGTGCACCCGCGTTGTCCTCGGAGCCGTCTATGCCGTCGGTATCACACGCCAGCGCATGGATGCCCTCCGTGCCATCGAGTTCCAGCGCCAGCGACAGCAGGAATTCCGCGCAACGGCCGCCACGACCCTTGCCGCGCACGGTGACCGTGCACTCGCCGCCGGAAATCAGAGCCACGGGTGTTTTCCACGGCGTGCCGTACATGCGTACCTGCCGCGCCAGTGCGCCATATACTTTTGCCACCTCGCGTGCCTCGCCGGTGACTGAATCACCGAGTATGGCCGGTGTGATGCCCTGACTGCTGAAATATTCTGCCGCAGCACCCAGTGAGCGGCTTGCGGTTGCGATGACACGGTTTTCTGTTTTGGCGAATACTTTGTCGCCGGGTTTGGGTGTTTCGGGCAGTTCCCCCCTGGCACCGCGTTGCAAGTGCGCAGCAATCGCCGGCGGGGGTTGCACCGCGTAGCGTTGCAATATCGCCAGCGCGTCCTGGTAAGTCGTCGGGTCCGGTGCACAGGGACCGGAGGCGATATGGGTGGGGTCATCCCCCGTGACATCGGAAATCACCAGCGCCAGTACGGGGGCGCGGGAAGCCGCCGTCAGTTGCCCGCCCTGGATGGCAGACAGGTGTTTGCGCACGGTGTTCATGGCCTGGATTGGCGCACCCGAAAGCAGCAACTGGCGGGTGACCTGCTTGAGATCAGACATGCTGATACCCGGTGCCGGCAGTGACAACAGGCTGGATCCCCCGCCCGATACCAGCACCAGTAACTGGTCGCGCGGGGTGAGCGCCTTGACGCGCCTGAGGATGTCGGCAGCGGCCTGTTCCCCGGCTGTATCAGGGACCGGATGACCGGCCTCGATCACGGTAATGCGATTGGTCAGCAGGCCATGGCGGTAGCGGGTGATGACCAGTCCATCGAGTGCCGCTTCAGCCGGCCATGCCTGTTCCACCGCCAGCGCCATCGATGCCGCAGCTTTGCCGGCACCGACAACCAGAGTACGTCCTGCAGGAGGCGACGGCAGATGGGCAGGTACGATCTGCAGCGGATCGGCGGCGGCGAGCGCAGCGTCGAAGCTGCCGGTCAGCAGATCACGTACAGCCGCAAGTGTCATGACAGGGCCTTCCTCAGGTAAACACCGGTGTGGCTCCGGGCATTGGAGGCGATGTCTTCCGGAGGCCCCTCGGCGATGATTTCTCCTCCACCGTCCCCACCCTCGGGGCCCAGGTCGATGACCCAGTCTGCGGTCTTGATCACGTCAAGATTGTGCTCGATGACCACTATGGTATTGCCGTGGTCGCGCAGCCGGTGCAGTACGTGCAGCAGCAGGTCGATGTCATGGAAATGCAGGCCGGTGGTCGGTTCGTCGAGTATATAGAGGGTGCGCCCGGTATCGCGCTTGGACAGTTCCAGCGCGAGTTTGACGCGTTGCGCTTCGCCGCCCGAAAGCGTGGTCGCGCTCTGTCCGAGAGTAATGTAGCCCAGGCCTACATCCATCAGTGTTTGCAGTTTTCGCGCCAATGCGGGTACTGCGCTGAAGAACTCAACGGCTTGTTCCACCGTCATTTCCAGCACTTCATGGATAGTCCGGCCCTTGTAGCGGATATCCAGGGTTTCCCGGTTATAGCGTCGCCCCTGGCAGACGTCGCACGGTACGTAGATATCGGGAAGGAAATGCATTTCTACTTTGAGTACCCCGTCACCCTGGCAGGATTCGCAGCGTCCGCCCTTGACGTTGAATGAGAATCTGCCGGCACCATAACCGCGTGCGCGCGCTTCAGGGACACCGGCGAACAATTCGCGGATCGGTGTGAACAACCCGGTGTAGGTTGCGGGGTTGGAACGCGGGGTCCTGCCGATGGGGCTCTGGTCAACGTTGACGACCTTGTCGAAATGATCCATGCCCTCGATGGCATTGCACGGCGCAGGTTCGACATTGCTGCCGTAGAGGTCGCGCGCGGCGGAAAGGTAGAGCGTATCGTTGACCAGTGTGGATTTTCCGGATCCAGACACGCCGGTGACGCAGGTGAACAATCCTACCGGTATGCCCGCGGTGACGTTTTTAAGGTTGTTGCCGGTGGCGCCATTGATGACCAGCCGGCGCTGCAGGTTGGCGCGGTGGCGCAGGGCGGGAACGTCGATGCGGCGGCGCCCGGACAGGTACTGGCCGGTCAGCGATTCGGCGTGGGCGCAAATGTCGGCTGGTGATCCCTCGGCAATCACGTTGCCGCCATGGTCCCCGGCGCCCAGGCCCATGTCGACCACATGGTCTGCACTCATGATAGCGTCGGCGTCATGCTCGACGACAATCACCGTGTTGCCGATGTTGCGCAAACGCTTGAGCATGTCGAGCAACCGGCTGTTGTCGCGCTGGTGCAAACCGATGGACGGCTCATCCAGTACGTACATGACGCCGGTCAGGCCCGATCCGATCTGGCTGGCGAGGCGGATGCGCTGCGCTTCTCCGCCCGAGAGCGTATCTGCCGAACGGTCCAGCGATAGGTAATCGAGGCCGACATCGACCAGGAAGCGCAGGCGGTTGCGGATTTCGCCGGCGATTTTCTCGGAAATGGTTTTTTTTGCACCGGACAATTCCAGCTTTTCGAAGAATTGCATTGCATCACCCAGCTGCAGCGCTGACAGTGCGTAGATCGGCTGGCCGGCGACCATGACGTGGCGGGCTTCTCGCCGCAATCGGGTGCCCTGGCACTCGGGGCACTGCTGGGTGTTCAGGTATTTGGCAAGTTCTTCGCGCACGACCTGGGAGTCGGTTTCGCGATGGCGTCGTTCCAGGTTGGGGATGACCCCCTCGAATGCGTGCTCGCGGACGTAGGTTTTGCCGCGCTCGCCCGTGTAATTGAACTGGATCAGGGTCTTGCCCGAGCCATAAAGCACGACTTCACGGGCGGTGTCCGGAAGCTCATTGAACGGGGTTTCGATATCGAAGCCGTAATGCGCGGCCAGGCTCTGCAGCATCTGGAAGTAGAACTGGTTGCGGCGGTCCCACCCCTTGATTGCTCCCGAGGCGAGAGACATGTCGGGAAATGCGGCGATGCGGCGGGGGTCGAAAAAATCGATGGTGCCTAGTCCGTCGCAGCGCTGGCAGGCTCCTGCGGGGTTGTTGAACGAGAACAGGCGTGGTTCGAGTTCGGGGGCGGCGTAACTGCACTGCGGGCAGGACAGGCGCGCCGAGAATGCATGCTCCTGTCCGCTGTCCATGTCCACCGCCAGTGCCCGGCCATCAGCTTGACGCAATGCGGTTTCGAACGATTCTGCAAGGCGCTGGCGGATATCGGGACGGATTTTTACGCGATCGATGACAACCTCGATCGTGTGCTTTGCGTTTTTCTTCAGGGCCGGCAAGGCATCGATGTCGTGCACATGACCATCAATGCGGGCGCGGACAAATCCTTGTGCCCGCAATTCGTCAAATACCGCGGCCTGTTCGCCCTTGCGGTTGCTCACTACCGGCGACAGCACCATCAAGCGGGTGTCTACGGGCAGTTGCAGCACCTGATCGACCATCTGTGACACCGACTGTGCGGCGAGCACGGTGCCGTGTTCAGGGCATTGCGGCTCGCCGATGCGGGCGTAGAGCAGGCGCAGATAGTCATGGATTTCGGTGACGGTGCCCACCGTGGAACGGGGATTGTGGCTGGAGGCTTTCTGCTCGATGGCGATCGCGGGAGACAGTCCCTCAATCAGGTCGACGTCGGGTTTCTCCATCAGCTGCAGGAACTGGCGGGCGTAGGCCGACAGGGACTCGACGTAGCGGCGCTGGCCTTCGGCATAAAGCGTATCGAAGGCGAGAGACGATTTTCCCGATCCTGAGAGTCCGGTGATCACCGCCAGGCGGTTACGCGGCAGGTCGAGATTGATGTTGCGCAGGTTGTGCGTGCGTGCGCCGCGCACCCGGATCTCACCACTGCCGGCGGGCGGCGGCGGTGCGTGTTGCTGCGCCGGCTTGACCAGGGTGACCAGTTTTGGCGGTGTTGGGCGGGCAGGCATGTCGGGGCGCAAAGATAAACCTGTTAATATACGCCCATAAGCTGTTCAGCCCAACTCTCGTGTCGGTACTTTCCGGCCGGCCCCATTCATGTCTTCCAGCAGCAAAATGACCCCGCTCGAGCTGCGGGCAAGCATAGGTTTGTCCGGGATATTCGGCCTGCGACTGCTGGGCATGTTTGTCATCCTGCCGGTTTTTGCCATCTACGCCGAACAGTTGCCCGGTGGTGACAACCTGACGCTGGTCGGCATAGCCATCGGCGCTTACGGGCTGACCCAGGCGGTTCTGCAGCTTCCCTTCGGCTGGTGGTCGGACCGCTATGGACGTAAACCCGTGGTTTACGCGGGACTCCTGTTATTTGCCATCGGCAGTTTTGTCGCTGCGCTGGCCTCCAACATTCACATGGTCATACTGGGACGGGTGCTGCAGGGGGCCGGTGCGATTTCTTCCGCCGTCATCGCAATGACAGCTGATCTGACGCGGGAAGAGCAGCGCACGAAGGCGATGGCGATGATCGGTTCGACCATAGGGGTATCGTTTGCGCTGTCGCTGGTCGCCAGTCCCTGGCTGAACCGGTTGATCGGTGTCCCGGGGATATTCGCGATGACCGGCGTACTGGCGTTCGCAGCTATGGTCGTCATGTGGCGCGTGATCCCGGATGCGCCGCAACGGGTTGCGTCCCGGGGAGGTGCCTTGAGTGATTTCAGGGCGGTACTCTGTGATCCTCAGTTGCTGCGCTTGAATTGGGGCATTTTCACCCTGCATTCCGTGCTGATGTCGGCTTTCATTGTCGTGCCCTTTGCCTTGCGCGATGCCGGCCTGGCTCTGGCAGATCACTGGAAAGTGTACTTGCCGGTAATGCTGGGATCGTTTGTGCTGATGTTGCCCGCGGTCATGAAATCGGGCAATCCGGCAGTCATGCGGCGCTGGTTCATTGCATCCGTTGCGCTGCTGCTTGCGGGCCAGATTGCATTGCCGTGGCTGACCGGCAACGTTGGATTGTTGTCCCTGTTTTTGCTGGTTTTTTTCACGCCGTTCAATGTGCTGGAGGCCAAGCTGCCGACGCTGACGACGCGGTTGGCGCCGTTGCACGTACGGGGAACCGCACTCGGTCTCTACAGCAGCATCCAGTTTCTCGGCACGTTCATGGGCGCCGCGGCCGGCGGATTCCTCTACCAGCACTGGGGAGCTCTCGCCGTGATCCTGTTCAACAGCTTGATGCTGCTGATCTGGCTTATACTCGCCCTGAGCATGCGCACCGAGGCTTCTGTTCCAGGGGCTGTGTAAACCCGGAGGGGGCGGGCGCGTTGTTGGGACTATGCTGGCATTACTATCGAAGAGGAAAAATCTGTCATGGCATCGGTAAACAAGGTCATTCTGATCGGCAATCTCGGAGCGGATCCGGAAACGCGCTATCTGCCCAGCGGTGATGCGGTTACCAACATCCGCATCGCCACGACCGAGAACTGGAAAGACAAGAGCGGGGACAAGCAGGAACATACCGAATGGCACCGGATTTCCTTCTTCGGCCGCCTTGCCGAGATCGCCGGCGAATATCTCAAGAAGGGTTCCCCGGTTTACGTCGAGGGCCGCATCCGCACCCGCAAGTGGCAGGACAAGGAGGGACAGGATCGCTATTCGACTGAAATCGTGGCCGACCGCATGCAATTGCTGGGCGGACGCGGCGGCGGTGGCGACGGTGGCGGTTCACGTGAAGCTGCAGGATCTTCCTCGGGCGGAGCCAAGGCCTCGCCGAAAAAGGGCGGCAGCTTTGACGACATGGATGACGATATTCCGTTCTAGATTTTTCGTTGACGGTTTCAGAAGCCGGGCGCTGCCCGGCTTTTTTACGGCTGTACAGCCTGGTTTGACGGTGATAGAAGTCCGCAGGTATGACGCGCAATTACCGACTCTTCGTCAGCGGGAATGATGCCGACGATGACTCTGCTGTCCGCGGCAGATAGGCGTGCAGCGGCAGCTGAGTTGGCGGCGGGGTCGAGCGAGATCCCCAGCCACGCCAGTTTTTCGCAGATCATGGCGCGTATCGGAGCCGCATGCTCGCCGATGCCACCAGTGAAAACCAGCGCATCAAGTCCCCCCAGCGCGGATACGAGCGAACCTGCCTCCCGCGCTGCGCGGTAGACAAACAGATCAATGGCTTCCTGGGCGCGCGCATCGCCGCTGTCCAGCAGGACGCGCATGTCGTTGCTGATGCCTGAAACGCCGAGCAGCCCGGACTCGCGATAGAGCATGTTTTCTACTGCGGTCGACGACATCCCCATTTCGTGCATCAGGTAGAACAGCGTACCAGGGTCGATCGTGCCGCAGCGGGTACCCATGACCAGTCCGTCGAGGGTGCTGAACCCCATCGTGGTGGCGACGCTGCGGCGTCCGAGCATGGCGCACAGGCTGGCGCCGTTACCGAGATGTGCAACGATCACACGTCCTTCGGCGCGATCACCCAGCAGTTCCGGCAGCTTGCCGGCAACGTGTTCGTAGGACAGGCCATGAAAACCGTAGCGGCGCAGACCATTCGCAGTGACCGTTCGCGGCAGCGCCAGCATCTGCGCTACTGCCGGCTGGGTGCAATGAAAGGCGGTGTCGAAGCAGGCAACCTGGGGAAGTTCAGGGCGCAGATGCTGCAGCGCCTTGATCGCGGTGAGATTGTGCGGTTGATGCAGGGGTGCCAGCGGGGTCAGTGCCTCGAGGGCGGCGAGATTGTCGGGGTTGATCAGCAGCGGAGCGTTGTGACGAACGCCGCCATGAACTACGCGGTGTCCGGCTCCGAGCAGATGGCGGGCGTGGTTGCCGGCGTCCAGCCAGTCGAACAGCCACGACAGGGCGTCTTCATGGTCCAGATTTCCCGGGGGCAAGGTACCTGCCAAGGGCCCCTGCAGACTGCTGGCCTGGAACCGAGTTGCTGCGCCAATGCCGGAAATCGTGCCCTGTACCGTGCGTTGTTGCCTGGGCTCTGCGGAAAATACCGCGAACTTGATGCTAGAGGAGCCTGCATTTAAGACGAGAATCTGGCGGACCATATCCTGTATTTTCCGGAAAATGCTTTTTGTTCAACGGGCTAGCTAGGTCGTGATTGTGCCGTTTGCAGCGTGCAGCGCCAAGCCTGCTCGGGCCGGGACTTGAAAAACGCCGGGGTACGCCCTGATTTACCCCGAAAGTGGATGTAACCTTCTAAGGTATAATGCTTTTTTTGAATTTCGGGTGTTTGACATGCCAATTTACGAATACCGCTGCAATGCCTGCGGTTTCCAGAAAGAATTTCTGCAGCGCATCAGCGATGCACCGCTGACCGATTGTCCTGAGTGCGGAAAGGCAGCGTTGGGCAAGATGGTGACAGCCGCAGGTTTTCAGCTCAAGGGCGGTGGCTGGTATGCCACGGATTTCAAAAACAAGGGCACCAGCGCCAAGCCGAAAGGCGAGGATGTACAGTCCGCTGAGGCGCCAAAGAAAGACGAATCCAAAGCTGCAGCGGCTTGCGGTACCGGCGCCTGCCCTGCCTGCAGCTGAGGCCGGACGCAGGGCCTGCACGAAAACAGGTCATGTGATCATCAGCGACGCGTTCTCGCGTCGCTTTCTCTAGTTCATGTTCAAGAAAACTTCAATCAAGAATTATCTGGTGGCCGGACTGTTGATCTGGGTGCCGCTGGTCATCACGCTGTGGGTGCTGAACCTGCTCGTCGGTACCATGGACCAGACGCTGTTGTTGCTGCCCGAACGGTTCCTTACCGAGCAATGGCTGGGAATCCATGTGCCCGGTTTGGGCGTGATCCTCACGCTGCTGATTGTTTTCGGAACGGGAGTGTTCGCAGCCAACATACTGGGTCAGCGACTGGTCCAGTTCTGGGAGGGGATACTCGCGCGGATTCCGGTGGTCAACACCATTTATCACAGCGTGAAGCAGGTCAGCGACACGCTGTTCTCTGGAACAGGACATGCGTTCCGCAAGGTGCTGCTGGTGCATTATCCGCATCCCCAGGCCTGGTCGCTGGCGTTCCAGACCAATGTTCCCGACGAGGTCGCTGCGCAGTTGCCGGAAGAGCATTTTGCAGTGTTCATTCCGACCACGCCCAGCCCGGTCAACGGTTTCTATTTTTACGTGCGACGCGATGAAGTCATCGAACTCGACATGTCAGTCGATGCAGCGTTCAAGTACATCGTGTCGATGGGCGTGGCCGCTCCGAGCACCAATGGTGCGGTGATCGAGCCGCCCGAGAACTCAAAATAATCATTTAAAATCATATATTTATATGCGCAGCCAATACTGCGGTCGTATTGACCGTTCATTCCTTGGGCAGACCGTGACCTTGTTCGGCTGGGTGCACCGGCGGCGGGATCACGGCGGTGTGATTTTCATCGATCTGCGTGATCGCGAAGGCCTGGTCCAGATCGTCTGTGATCCGGATCGCGAAGAGACCTTCCGTGTCGCCGACAGTCTGCGCAATGAATTCGTTGTCCGCGTCGAGGGCAAGGTGCGCGAGCGGCCCGCTGGCACCATCAATACCAACCTGGTAAGCGGAGAAATCGAGGTGCTGGCGAGCACGCTGGAAGTGCTCAACGCCGCACAGACGCCGCCGTTCATGATGGATGAGGAGCAGCTCTCGGAAAACGTGCGCCTGCAGTACCGTTTTCTCGATCTTCGCCGCCCGCAGATGCAGGCCAATTTGCGCCTGCGCCACCAGGCGACGCGGGCGATCCGGCACTATCTCGACGAAAACGGCTTTATCGACGTCGAGACCCCGATGCTCTACAAGTCGACGCCCGAAGGTGCACGGGAATTCCTGGTGCCATCGCGCATGCATGATGGCCAGTTCTACGCCTTGCCGCAGTCGCCACAGCTGTTCAAACAGCTGCTGATGATTGCGGGATATGACCGCTACTACCAGATCGTCAAGTGTTTCCGCGACGAGGACCTGCGCGCTGACCGCCAGCCCGAGTTCACGCAGATCGATATCGAGACTTCGTTCCTGAATGAACGCGAAATACAGGATCTGATGGAAGGGCTGATCCGCCATCTGTTCAAGTCGGTCATGAACATCGAGCTGGGCGAGTTTCCGCGGTTGACCTACGCCGAGGCGATGTCGCGTTACGGCTCGGACAAACCCGATCTTCGCGTCAAACTCGAACTGACTGATTTGAGCGACCTGATGCAGCAGGTCGAGTTCAAGGTGTTCAAGCAGGCGATTGCGCTCAAGGATGGCAAGGTAATCGCGATGCGCGTACCCGGTGGCGGGTCGCTGACGCGCAAGGAAATCGACGATTACACGGCTTTCGTTTCGATTTACGGCGCCAAGGGTCTGGCCTACATCAAGGTCAATGACGTGACGCAACTCAACGATCAGGGTTTGCAGTCGCCGATCGTCAAGTTCCTGCCGCCGCCGGTGCTGGCTGAAATAATCAAGCGCACCGGCGCCGCCAACGGCGACGTGATTTTTTTCGGTGCTGACCGGCGCAAGGTGGTTTATGACGCACTGGGCGCGCTGCGCGTCAAACTTGGGCACGAGAAGGGGCATGCCGAAGCCGGCTGGAGGCCGTGCTGGATCGTCGATTTTCCGGCCTTCGACTACGATGAAGAAGAAAAGCGCTGGGTCGCTGCCCACCATCCCTTCACCGCCCCCAAGGACGACCATCTGGAACTGCTCTCCAGCGATCCCGGCAAGGTTCAGGCCAAGGCCTATGACGTAGCGCTTAACGGCTGGGAAATCGGTGGCGGGTCGGTGCGTATCCACCGCGCAGAGGTGCAATCGCAGGTGTTCGCTGCCCTTGGCATTTCACCCGAGGACGCTCGTGCCAAGTTCGGATTCCTGCTCGATGCGCTGTCTTACGGCGCACCGCCACACGGCGGCATTGCCTTCGGCCTCGATCGCCTGGTCACGCTGATGACCGGTGCTGAGTCGATACGCGAGGTCATCGCGTTTCCGAAAACCCAGCGTGGCCAGGACCTCATGGTCGAAGCCCCGAGCGTGGTCACCGAGCGCCAGCTGCGCGACCTGCATATCCGTTTGCGCAACCTGCCAAAGGCGGAGTAAGCACTGCCGTTGCGGGCCATGGATAAGCGGCAGCGCAGGAATCTCCTGTTCTGGCTGACGGGCCTCGCTGCAGCAGCCGGTGTTGCCGCGGCCCTCGCATTCAGCAACGTACCCCAGGATTCCCGAGTCAGCCTGCAGGAGCTGCCGCAGGAGGCACGACAGACTCTGCAACTGATCCGGCGCGGCGGTCCCTATCCGTACCCGCGTGATGGCAGCACCTTCGGCAACTACGAGCGACGACTGCCCGAAGCGCGGCGGGG
>JAYQOT010000034.1:0-24513 GCA_038144955.1 Burkholderiales bacterium
GATTGTTCGGCTTCTACGGAATGGGGTGGCGTGCGCGCCGCTTCAAGTTGCGGATCCCGGCTCAGCGGCGTGACGAGTTGCACCATGAAATTATTCGTAACTTGTTGTTTTATAATAATAATTCAGGGCGCCCGGCGCGCCCTTCTGAAACCAATTTACAGAAAAAAAAGGGCTGTCGCCAGCCCTTTTTTCCCGCAAAAAAATCCGCTTTGCTATCAGTGCACTACGCCGCCTCGCCCAGCACCGACACGGTGATGGAGACCACGACGTCGGCATGCAGTGCCACCTTGATCGGATAATCGCCGATCATTTTCAGCGGTCCCGACGGCATGCGGATCGTCGATTTCTGCACGTCGTGTCCCTGTTTCTGCAGCGCTTCGGCGATGTCGCTGTTGGTAACGGAACCGAACAGCTTGCCGTCGACGCCGGCCTTCTGGGTGATCTGCAGCATCAGGCCGTCGATCTTGGCGGCGCGTTGCTGCGCCTGTGCGAGGATTTCAGCCTGTGCCTTTTCCAGCTCGGCGCGGCGTTTTTCGAAATCGGCCAGGTTAGCGGTGGTCGCGCGCTTGGCCTTGCCCTGCGGGATCAGGAAGTTGCGGGCATAACCGTCCTTGACGCGGACCACATCGCCCAGCGTGCCCAGATTGATGACTTTCTCAAGAAGTATGACTTGCATGTTTGGCCTCTCAGTGCAGGTCGGTGTAGGGCAGCAGCGCCAGGAAACGCGCACGCTTGACCGCAATCCCCAGCTGGCGCTGGTAGCGCGCCTTGGTGCCCGTGATGCGGGCGGGGATGATCCTGCCGTTTTCGTTGATGAAATCCTTCAGCAGGTTGATGTCCTTGTAATCCACCTGCTTGATGCCTTCCGCGGTGAAGCGGCAGAACTTGCGACGACGGAACAGCGCATTGCCTTTCTTGCGGCCGTCCTTGCCCTTGCCCTTGCCGAATTTGCCCTTACCGCCACTGTTACCACCCATTCGTGCCATGTGCACTTTCCTTTCAGATCAATTCAATGTCCGTTACATGCAGGACCATTTGCCTGCTCATGCGATGCTTGCGATCCAGGAATCCCTTTGCCTCCACCGTACTGCCCTGCCTGATTCCGGCAATCTTCACGGCGATGTCGCCGACGGCTTTCGCCGTGATTCCGAATTCCACCTGCCGCTGATGACCCGCTTCCATCTGTCTTGACTGGTGCTCGAGTGTGAAATCAACGACCGGCAGTCCGGCTGGCGTGTGACGCAGGGGTTCCACCGTGGTCAGGACAGCGTTCAGCCTGACCGCATTCCGGCTCACCTAGGCCGCGCTCTCCGCCGGCGCCGGCTTGGCGGATTCCTCCACCGCGACCGGGCGTGATTTCTCTTCCTTCATCATCGGCGACGGGCCGGTGACGGCTTCGGTCATGCTGACGGTCAGGTGGCGGATCACGGCGTCGTTGAACTTGAAAGCGTGCTCCAGTTCGAGCAGCGTTTCATTGTCGCACTCGATGTTCATGAGCACGTAATGCGCCTTGTGCATCTTCTGGATCGGGTAGGTCATCTGGCGCCGGCCCCAGTCTTCAAGGCGGTGCACCGCGCCTTTGCGGCCGGTGATCATCTGGCGATAACGGTCAATCATCGCCGGTACCTGTTCGCTTTGGTCCGGATGGACGATCAAAACGATCTCGTAATGTCGCATTCAGAATCTCCTTATGGGCTGTTGGGCCGCCCGCGATGCGAGCGCGGTGCGGCAAGGATGTGTTCGATTGTTTCCTGCACGGCCAGGGCCGCGCGGGAGGCGGGATTATACCGGAATGACCACGTGGATCAAGGGGTTGCAGCCACCGGCTGCAGGCCAAGCCCGGGCTAGTAGATGATCACCAGGCTGGCGTTGAGCCGCTGGTCGTCGGTCTGGCGGGTGCCATGGGCCTTGAGGATCTGCGCCAGGTCGACCCGCAGGCTGACGCTCTTGCCATAGGTCAGGCGCAGGCCGAGGCCGGTGCTCGCCAGATACTTGCCGTGCAGTTCTGCGGCCAGCGGATTGTTGCGCCAGACCGAGCCGAAATCGTAGAAGCCCACCACCCGGGTACGCCATTTGTCCCCCATCCCCACCGCCTTGGCAAAGTTGGGGGTGTAGACCTCGATCTGGGTGGCATATCCGGTATCGCTGGAAGCTTCGCGCGGCAGATAGCCGCGCACGCTATCCGGTCCGCCGATGCCGAACTGCTCGCCGGAAACCAGTGCATTCTGGGTGTACTGGCCGGTGAAAGCGATGCGGCTTTGCCATTCACTGCGGTAGGCATGGCTGAAGCTGGTGCCATAGCGCAGGATGGTGTAATTCCCGGTGGCGCCGGTGCGGCTGCGCTCGAAATCGGTCGAAGTACCGTCGTTGCCGCCCGGCAGGTTGGTCGAGACCGAGCCGTTGAAGGCCCACTCGCTGGCCGCCATCCGCAACAGACCACCGTATCCAACTGAAACCGGGTGCGTGGTGATATCGGGCACGAAGCCGCCGATGCCACCCAGTGAGACATTGTTCTTGTAGGCCCGGTAATCGAGGCCGAGGTAAACCTTGTGCTCGACGTCGCGCCATTTCGGCAGATAGTAATTCCAGCGCCCGCCGAAGATCGTGCCGCTGCCGGTCACCGAAAACAGGCCGTTGACCGTTCCGGAGTCGACATCTGAATAACCGGCATACAGATCGAGCGAACTGTTCAACCGGTAGTAGGGAATCCGGTAACCGAAACCGTAAATCGCCACCTTGTCGAGCTTCGACGGCGAGGTGATGTACTGCAGGTTCAGCGTGTGGTCACGGTCGAAGAGGGTGTGCTGAAACCCCACCCCCAACCGCGTGTAACCTGTTTCCGCAGTGCCGCTGTCATCCAGGGTAGCAATCAGCCGCCACGGCCGGTCATCGGTGACCTTGACGTTGACATCGACCAGGCCTTCACTAGCTCCGGAGCGCAACAACACGTTGCTTTGCTTGACCGGGTGTTCGCCGGCGATCTGCAGGTTGCGGGCAATCGCATTCGAATTGGGCGTCTCGCCTTCCTTGATTGAAGGAAGCGAACGGCGCACGTTGGTGGTGCTGAAATGCTGGTTGCCCTCGACAGTAACCTTGCCGATTTTGGGCTGGTTGATATTGAAGCGGACCACGCCGCGTGTGATGTCCTGCTCAGGCAACTGCACCTGGATCACGCCGTAACCCAGCTCGCGATAGGCGCCCTCCAGCGCCTCCAGCGCGCGCTGCACGTCGCCAAAATCTTTCTGCTTGCCGGTGAAAGGGGTAACCAGTTGCTGAACGCGGGCACTGCCGAGAATAGTGTCGCCGCTGACTTCGAAGCGCTGGATGTCGAACTTGGGCGCGGGAATCACCGCATCCTGGGAGAAGGCAGCCGCGGAAACCAGTAGCAGGCCCAGGAAAGCCAACACACGGCGTGCAGCGATCATTGCATAACCTGTTGTTTTAAAAAACAATTTATTATATTCCCCGTTCAGCATGACCGGTCTCTGTATCCGCCTGATGCCCTTGCGTCGAAAGGCCAACACATCAACTGCGGGCATTATGGCAGATTCACCCAAAAAAACTTCAACCCGCCTTGATTCCTAGGCAAAAAAAACCCGGCGTGGCGCCGGGGTTTTTTGCGTATGTCCCATCCTAGCGACAGACCGGGGTTTCTTCCTTCTTCTTTTTCTCCTCCTCGGAATTACTTCCGGTAGTCCCGGAATTGTCTGCCGGCGGCTCGGTGGACTTGGCCAGGGCAACAATCAGGGTATCCGTCGGCGGCTGGACTGTTCCGCCATAAGTCACCAGCAGGTTGGTCCCCAGCACCGCAGGGAGGCCGTCAGCATAGAAACCGGTGTTGGTCAGCGGATCGTAAGTGATACCCGAAATACCGTTGATCGAATAACCACCTTCGGACAGCAACGGGAACGTCAGATGGATGGTTACCGGCGCACTCGCCTCGATGACACCGGGAACCTCGGAATTTCCGTTGATACTGACATTGCCACCCACCGTCATCACCACATCGGGATTGCCATAGATCACGCTCTGGTCCACCAGCACGTTGCCACCGGTAAGGATGGTGGTAATACCCGAGGCGCCCAGCCAGCTGTTGTTCAAAACGTTGAGGGAGCCTGACGCATTGACCGTGGTTCCGGAAGCTCCGCCCGCAACCGCATTGTTCAATATGATGTTGTTGCCTGAGAGGCCTGTTGTACCGCTGGCGTTGATGAAAACTGAGTTAATGACCAGGTCTCCGGAGCCGGCACCCAATGACAGTGAACCACCCGCCCCAATGCCGCCGCCGATGATCATCCCGGAATTGGCAAACAGTGCCAGATTCCCTGTTGGCGTCATCGGGGCAACCGTCGTCAGTGAACCTGTAGCACCGATCACGGCATCGGTTCCTTGAAAGCTGGCAAGCCCCAAGGTCAGATTACCGGCATTGATAATGCCAATTTCACCGCCACCGTACCCGGCGCTCAGAACCAGACTGTTCACCACGGTTTCCAGCGGGTTGGCTACGGTGCCAACGCCGTTATTCGCCATTAGAAGGGCCGAAGATGCAACGATGTTTGCACCGACGTTTCCGTCAAGGATACTGCCACCGGTGGAGTTGATATTGATCGCGCCACTGGCCTGTAGCAGCCCCAGGTTGAAATCACCCGCCTGCATCAGAGTGATCGACGACCCCGACTGCGCGTCAAATACCGTACTGATGTTGCCGCCGCTCTGGCTGATTGTCGAACCACGCAGATCCAGCAGCCCCAAGTGGCTGAGATCACCGAAAACAGTCAACGGCCCTCGTGACAAATCACCGATCTGGATGTGCGGGGCGGAAATGGCGTTCAATGAATCATTGGTCAGGAATGAGGCTCCCGCGCCGACATCGATGGCCCCGCCAGAAGTGCCGTGTATCACTACATCCCCACCGACGACCGTGGGCGCACTGCCGACGCCGATATTGATGCTGCCGTTCGCCGTCAGTTTTACATTCTGGCCGGCGATGGTGGGCGCGAGATCGGGCCGCGCAGAAATAGTGATGTCACCGAAGGATTCCATTGTCACACCGCCGCTGCCGCCGGGGGGGACGATAATGCCGCCACCCTCAAAACCGTCGAAGCCACCGGAACCGTTGATGGTGATATTGCCGGATCCGATGGTTTTCAACACCACCTTCTGGTTCGGCAAAAGATCCTTGTCGCCTACCACGGTCTGGCTCGGGCGGAACGGGGACTCGAACAGGATGTCGTTGCTCTCCGCCTGAATGAAATACGTGCCGGTCGGATTGTTGTTGAAGACGCCGATCAGATCGTCGAAAGGTGCCAGATGCACCAATCCATTGGAAAACGACACCGCAATATCGCCGGTCGCACCGGTATTGCGCAAATGCACGGTCGGATTTCCGGACATGTCGATGCGCAGCGGTGAAGCAATGGTGCCGATCCCGGAAGTTGCATTCACATCGACCAGCAGCGGATCACTGAAGAAGAAGTAGTCGGGGCTCGACGCAAAAGCGCGCACCAGTCCGCTGCCGTTGGTCTGCTCGATGGCGCCACCGGCATTCAACGTAACGCTGGCACCTTCGCCGCCCTCGGCACTGACCGCGCCGTTTTGGGTGATGTTACCGCCGGTGGTCAGGGTTACGAACGCAGCACTGGTATCAAATCCTCCAGTACCCCCTCGGGAAAGTACGCTGCCGGTGGCACTGACACCTATCCCGGTACCAGCACCAATCCAGACATTACTCCAGCCTTCAAAACCGCTGCTGTCGCCGCCATAGGCAGCCACAGCTGAATTGATGTCAATCCGGCCATTCGGCGCGTGCAGATCGACCGAAGCAGAATTCCCGAAATTGCCTTGCGCAACGACCGGCGAATTGACCGTCAGATTTCCGGACAGAACCTCGATGGAAACGGTGGATTCACCCCCATCGGCGCGGATGCCGGCGGTGGTGCCGAAAATGGGACGCGGCACTGCAACCGGTCCGATGGTCAGCGGCTTGGCGTTGTGGAAATGAAAGTAGCTTCCAGCGCCTGAGAGCACATCAACCATGTTGTTGGCCGGCAAGTCAACAATGCCGCCAGGGCCGTCTCCCAGTCCTGCATCCAGGCGAAGATTCTGTACGGTGATCGGGGCCGACGGGTTCTGGAAAATGCCGTAGCCGCAGCATGATGAAATCAGGTGCAGTGTCCGCACATTGGCCGGATTGAAGGTGATCGATTCATTAATATCAATGTGACCACCACTCCTGACTTCCACGGCACCGCTGGCCGGGTTATTCAGAACGAGTTTCGGGAAACTCGCCGATGTGATGGTTACGCTGCTTCCGCCGATCTCCGTACCGAAGTCATTCTCAAGGAAAATGTTGTTGCCGCGGACAGAACCGGCACCACTGAGATCGATACTGTCGCTGCGCAGGTAGACATCACCCGAATTGCTTGCCAGCGTCGCTCCACTGCCGACAATGAGCGAGGCCGGTGTTGAAGCGTACAGCGTAATATCACCCGAAGCGGTCGAATTGCCATGCACTTCGATATGGCTGGCACTGACATCGATGCCGCCGCCGCTGTTGTTTGCCACCAGGCTGTTGAGACTGCCGGTGTTGACAATGACGATATCGCCCGAGGCGGAATTGGTCAGGTTGGCATTCGTAACCTGGGTGCGCAGCTGAAAACTGGAATTGCCGATGCCGTTCACCGCATTCGCAACCAGCGTATTGGCCTTGATATCCAGAGACCCGGCGTGATTGGTCAGGATCTGGCTGCCGGCATTCAGCACCACGGTCCCGCTGGTGCCGCCGTCGAGGGCAATCCCGGAACTGATGCCGAAAAGGATGCTGTTTTCCGCAGTCAGCGTCAGCGTGCTGGAGTTCTGCCAGTCCACGTTGTCGTTGACATGGATGTCGCCGCTGCCCGAAGAGAGACCAGTAGACGACAAGATCGTCACGTTGGTGCCGCCACCATAGCCATCATCCAGTTGGGTGGACAGATCGAAGCCGGTGATGTCGCCACCATAAGGTGCAATGTAAAAATCAAAAGGATCGATCAGCCACTCGCCGGTCTTGCCGGAAGGCCCGCCGCGGGTGTTTACGCGTGCAGTGCCAGCCACCTTGACCTTCGCCGCCGACGTTTCGATGAAACCACCGTCACCGATGGTGGCTGACGCATCGAGCTTGCCCGCCACAGTGGTCTTACCATCGGTCATGTCGGACAGCGCAATGATCTCGCCGCCGCTGGTGCCCTTGGCACTGGTCACGCTGCCTTCTTCGAGGGCGGTGCTCTTGGTCGACTTGAGCAGGATGCGACCGCCGGAGGCGACCGCGCTGTCAGCGTTGATCACACCGCCCTGACGGATCAGGCCGGCGTAAATACCAATGCGCCCGGCTTCCGCTGAAATGGTGCCGAGGTTGCGCGCTTCGTTGTCGGGCGCGACGATTTCAACCCGCAGGTTGGGCGTGCCGGGATTGACCAGTTCAACGCTGTTGCCCGCCGCAAGCACCACTTCGCCGCCGGGGGTCGTCGTGATCGCACCTTCGTTGCGCACTGCATTGCCGACCAGGTAAACGCTGCCACCAGTGATGCTGCCCTGGTTGACCACGCTGCCGGCACCGTCGGTGAAACGCAGGTTGTTGTTGAGAAAATCGTTGTCGCTCAACTTCAGCGTCGAGGCCACCAGCCCGGCAACGTCGATCTGCGCACCGGCGCCAAAAGTGATGCCGTTGGGGTTGATCAGAAACACCCGGCCGTTGGACTGCAGCGCGCCGAGAATCGCCGAGGGATCCTGCCCCACCACCCGGTTGAGCACCGCGGACAGCGCGGAAGGCTGGATGAAGCGCGTCAGTTCATTGACACCGATCGAAAAGCTGCCCCAGTTGATGATGGCGTTGTGGCTGTTGGTGACATTGAGGATGTTGCCTGCCTGGTTGAAGCTGGCACTGCCGCTGACCACGGTCGGATTGACCGGGTTGGCGATGGCGAGGCTGCCCGAGAAGCAGGCGGCAACCGCGAGCGCCGTGGCGGTTGGACGAATCAAAGTGGATGGCGCGGGCAAGACGGATTGGCGTGTGCGCTGCAGGCCGGCTTTCCCCATAAAACACCCCCGAAAGTTCCGCCGGTTGCCATGCCATCACCATGCGGTCGGTGATGACCACGGCCAACCGATATTCCTCGATTCTATGCGCTTATTGCGCTGCGAGCGAGTCCGGCGGAAGCGGTTTTTGCGCACAGCCGTGACAATTTGCACACTCTGGGCAAATCAAATCCCGCGCCCTGCACTCCTGCAACTTCAAACCCGGATCATCGGCTGCAGCTAATGCACCGCAACAACGACTGCACCAAGGCAGAAACTGCAGCCGTTTGAGGATCGGAACTGCCCGCTGGAGTCGCTACTTGCCCGCTCCGGCGCTGCGCTGGCGGCGCGATTCGGCAAGACAGATACCCGCCGACACCGAGACATTGAGGCTCTCGACGCTGCCCAGCATCGGGATGCGCGCCAGTTCGTCGCAGGTCTCGCGCGTCAACCGGCGCATGCCCTCGCCTTCGGCGCCGAGCACCCACCCCAGCGGTCCATTCAGCTTGACGGCATAAAGATCCTGCGTGGCGCGTTCATCGGCGCCGATCAGCCAGACATTGCGTTCCTTGAGTTCGCGCATGGTGCGCGCAAGGTTGGTGACCATGATGTAGGGCACGCTGTCCGCTGCGCCGCTGGCGACCTTGGCCACCGTGGCGTTGAGTCCCACGGCATGGTCCTTGGGGGCGATCACCGCATGTGCGCCCATGCCGTCGGCCACCCGCAGACAGGCGCCGAGGTTGTGCGGATCGGTGACGCCGTCGAGGATCAGCAGCAACGGCGGTTCAGCCAGATCATCGAGCACGTCGTCGATATGCGTGGGCAGTGCCGCAGCTTCGACGCGCGCAGCGACGCCTTGATGCCGGGCCTGTCCGGTCATGCCGTCGAGCCGTTTGGCATCGACCAGCAGCACCCGCACGCCGCGCGTTTCCGCCAGCGCCAGCAGTTCCTTGACCCGGCGGTCCTGGCGCGAGTTGTCGACATAGAGTTCATGGACCGCGCCCGCGCGCTGGCGCAGGCGGCTGATGACCGCATGGAAACCGTGAACCAGACGCAATTCAGCCATGGAAGTTTATCAATAACTATATGTTTTTATTATATATTTCAGGCGAGCACGAAATCAATCCGCGACGCTCCGAGATCGACCCGGGCTATCCGTACCCGTAACCGGTCGCCGATGCGGTAGCGCTGCCTGGTGCGCTCACCCATCAGTTCATGGCGGGCGGCGTCGTATTTGAAATAGTCCTTGCCCAGGTCAGAGATGTGCACTAGACCCTCGACGTAGACATCATCGAGCGCGACAAACGCGCCGAATGCGGCAACGCCGGCAATGCTGCCCATGAACACCTCGCCGACGCGATCGCGCATGTAATAGCACTTCAGCCATGCAGTCACGTCGCGTGTCGCCTCGTCGGCACGGCGCTCGGTCATCGAGCATTGCGCACCCAGCGCAAGCCAGTCGCCCGGCTCGTAGCGTTCGCCGCCGAGCACAGCCTTGATCGCGCGGTGCACCAGCAGGTCGGGATAGCGGCGGATCGGCGAGGTGAAGTGGGTATACGACTCGTAGGCCAGGCCAAAATGGCCGGTGTTCTTCGGCGTGTAAACAGCCTGCTTAAGCGAGCGCAGCATCACCGTCTGCAACAGCTGCGCATCAGGCCGGTCTTTCACCTTGGCCAGCAGCTTGGCGTAATCGGAGGCATGGGGCTCGTCGCCGCCGCCCAGTTGCAGCCCAAAACCCTTGAGGAAGTCGCGCAAGCCCTCCAGCTTTTCCACGGTCGGTCCTTCATGCACGCGGTAAAGCATGGGCTGGTCGTGTTCGCGCAGAAAATCCGAGGCGCAGACATTGGCCGCCAGCATGCATTCCTCGATCACCCGGTGCGCATCGTTGCGCACCACCGGCACGATATTGCTGATCTTGCCGTGGTCATCGAAAATCATCTGCGTCTCGATGGTCTCGAAGTCGATCGCGCCGCGCTTCGACCGGGCTTTTGCCAGCTGATGATAGAGCCGGTAGAGGTTTTGCAGGTGCGGCACCAGCGCACGCCGCTTGCGCGCGGCCGCTCCGCGCGGATCCTCGAGAATGGCCGCCACTTCGGTGTAGGTGAAGCGCGCATGGGAACGCATCACCGCCGGGAAAAACTGGTAGCGTTTGATGTGGCCCTGCGCGTCGATCCGCATGTCACAGACCATCGCCAGCCGCTCGACATCGGGGTTGATCGAACACAGTCCGTTGGACAGCGCCTCCGGCAGCATCGGGATCACCCGCCGCGGGAAATAGACCGAATTGCCGCGGCTGCGCGCTTCTTCATCGAGCGCATCCCCCGCTTTCACGTAATGGCTGACGTCCGCGATCGCCACCACCAGGCGGAACCCGCGGCCATCGGCTTCGCAGTAAACCGCATCGTCGAAATCACGCGCGGTTTCGCCGTCGATGGTGACCAGGGGCATGTCGCGCAGGTCCACCCTGCCCTTGCGATCGGCGGCGCGCACCGTCTTGGGCAGCTTCGCCGCCAGGGACTCGGCTGCGGGCGGGAAAATCCACGGCAGCGCGTGTTTGCGCAGCGCGATTTCGATCTCCATGCCGGGATCGGCATAGTTGCCGAGAATCTCGACCACGCGCGCCAGCGGCTGTGCGTGGCGGCCGGGCTGGCTGATGATTTCCACCGTCACCACCTGACCCGCCTTCGCCTTGCCGGCCTCTCCGGCGGGCACCACGAAATCCTGGCTGATGCGCTTGTCCTCGGCGGCAACGAAAGTCACGCCGTGCTCGACGTGCAGGCGGCCGACAAAGCGGGTCTGGCCATGTTCCAGCACTTCAACGACCTTGCCTTCGGCACGGCCGCGGCGGTCAATACCGGTAATCCGCGCCATTACCCGGTCGCCGTGCAGCACTTTCTGCATCTCGCGCGGGCCGAGAAAGAGGTCGGCTTCGCCATCCTCGCGCTGCAGGAAACCGAAACCATCCTTGTGCCCCAGCACGCGCCCGCGGATGAGGTCGAGCTTTTCGGCCACGCAGAGATGGCCGCGCCGGTTGCGCATGATCTGGCCATCGCGCTCCATCGCAGCGATGCGCCGGGCGAAGGCTTCGGCTTCGCGCCGGCCGATGTCGAGGCTGCGCGCCAGCGCAGATTCCTCCAGCGGCACGCCGGCCTCGGTCAGCGTCGACAGGATGAATTCGCGGCTGGGCAGCGGATGGTCATAGCGCGCGGATTCGCGCTCGAGAAACGGGTCACGGCTGCGCCGCGATCGATGCTTGCGCGCAGCGGATTTACGGGTTCTTTTCATTTGAACAATGGGCTTTCATGGGCTAGAATCGCGCCCTCATCGGCCCAGATGGCGGAATTGGTAGACGCACCAGTTTCAGGTACTGGCGGGTAACACCGTGGAGGTTCGAGTCCTCTTCTGGGCACCAGTGTTACAGGCGGATTGACTATTGAGTTGATCTGCAGGCGGAAGGAGCGCTCGTGCATCAGCAATGCGCTCCGCTTCCGCTGATATCCCGCTCAATCAAAAGGATTTCTGCGCACGATGGTGTGGTCGCGGTCAGCGCCCGTCGATACGATGTCGATCGGTACGCCGCAGACTTCCTCCATCCGCTTGAGATAGGCGCGCGCAGTGGCCGGCAGGTCGGCAAAGCGGGTGATGCCCACGGTGCTGTCCTTCCATCCCGGCATTTCCTCGTACACCGGCTGACATTCCGCAAGCAGTTCGGCGCCGAACGGCAGGATGTCGCGTGCGACGCCGTTCATCTTGTAGCCGACGCCGATACGCACTGACTCCATGCCGTCGAGCACGTCGAGCTTGGTCACGCACAGGCCTGACACGCCGTTGATCTGGATCGAGCGCTTGAGCGCGGCAGCATCGAACCAGCCGCAGCGCCGCGGCCGTCCGGTCGTTGCGCCGACCTCGTTGCCGCGGGTGGCGATCTGGCGGCCGATGTCGTCATCGAGCTCGGTCGGGAACGGTCCCGAACCGACGCGGGTGGTATAGGCCTTGGTGATGCCGAGAACGTAGTGGAGGTTGTGCGGCCCGATGCCCGCACCGGCAGCGGCGGCCCCGGCCACGCAGTTGCTGGATGTCACGAACGGGTAAGTCCCGTGATCGACGTCCAGCAGCGTGCCCTGCGCACCCTCGAACAACAGGCTGTTGCCCTGCTGCTGCGCCTCGTAGAGCAGCCGCGGCACGTCGGCCAGCATCGGCCGGATGCGTTCAGCAAAAGCCATCGAGTCATCCAGCGTCTTCTGGAACGGCACGATCTCCGCACGGAAGTAGTTCTTCAGCACGAAATTGTGGAAATCGAGCACCTCGCCCAGCTTGGCGGCAAAGCGCTCGCGGTGGAACAGGTCCTGCAGACGGATCGCGCGCCGCGCCACCTTGTCTTCGTAGGCCGGACCGATGCCTCGGCCCGTGGTGCCGATCTTGCCGGCGCCCTTGGCTGCCTCGCGGGCACGATCAAGTGCGACATGGTGCGGCAGGATCAGCGGACAGGCCTCGCTGATCTTGAGTCGTCCGGCGACATCCACACCGGCCGCGGTCAGCGTGGCGACTTCCTCGAGCAGCGCGTCCGGCGACAGCACCACGCCGTTGCCGATATAGCAGGCCACTTTTTCGCGCAGGATGCCCGACGGGATCAGGTGCAATACCGTTTTCTTGCCGTTGATGACCAGCGTATGCCCGGCATTGTGGCCGCCCTGGAAACGCACCACACCCTGGCAGCGGTCGGTCAGCCAGTCGACGATCTTGCCCTTGCCTTCATCGCCCCACTGGGTCCCGACCACGACGACGTTTTTGCTCATGATTGAATTCTTTTCCTGTAAATCTTAATTATATTTTTCAATTAAAACAGTTATTTATATAATTTAATTA
The DNA here is from genome assembly GCA_038144955.1 of Burkholderiales bacterium. Classification (GTDB taxonomy): domain Bacteria; phylum Pseudomonadota; class Gammaproteobacteria; order Burkholderiales; family SG8-41. Next base: position 12,919 of record JAYQOT010000034.1, read on the forward strand.
ATCTAGTTTTATAACTTGCCAACGGCCCTGGCGACGCACCAGCTTGCGGTCACAACCGAGCTCAGCGCGGTGACGGGAATGCCCCGGCAATTCCTCGATCACCACCGTCCCCCGCTGCCGCAGGGCGGCAATGCGCTTTTGCAAGGCATGGTCGGCTGGCCGGAACGGTGCCAGCACCCGCGGCACCGGTGCAGCCGCCGCGGCAATGGCTGCCAGTTCGCGCAAATCCATGCTGAATCCGGTCGCCGGGCGTGCCCGTCCGAAAGCCTTGCCCACCTCGTCATAACGTCCACCCTGCGCCACCGCATTGCCCGAAGCGCTGGCGTAAGCGGCGAACACCACCCCGCTGTGGTAGTGATAACCGCGCAATTCACCCAGATCGAAGCTGCGGATCTGCGCCAGATCCGCCAGCCGGCCCGACAATGCCGAAAGATCCTTCAGTGCCGCCCGGATTTCCGGCAGCGGTGGCAGGATCCGGCGCGCGCGTGACAACACCTCCGCACCACCGTAAAGACCCGGCAACTCGGCCAGCGCCGCCCTCGTCTTGCGGTCGAAGCCGCGCGACAATCCGTCTATGGCCGCGGCATCCTTGGCCTGCATGGCCTGGAACAGCTCTCCTTCCAGTTCGCGGGAAGCCCGCGCCCGGCGCACCAGCGAGCGAAACACGCCGACATGTCCAATGTCGATGGAAACTTCGCGCACGCCCGCAATCCGCAGAGCGCGCAGCATCAGCCGCTGCACCTCGACATCACTGTCGATGCCGCGGTGGCCATAAATTTCCGCCCCGATCTGCAGCGGCTCGCGGGTGCGGTTCATGCCGTCCGGCAATGTGCGCAGGACGCTGCCGCTGTAACACAGACGGGTCACGCCGCTGCGATTCAGCAAGTGAGCATCGATGCGCGCCACCTGGGGGGTGATGTCGGCGCGCACGCCGAGCATGCGCCCGGAAAGCTGGTCCACCAGCTTGAACGTCTGCAGGTCGAGGTCGTGACCGGTGCCGGTCAGCAGCGAATCCACATATTCCAGCAGCGGCGGCATCACCAGTTCATAGCCGTGCACCGCGAAATCGTCGAGCAGCAACCGGCGCAGGCGCTCAATGCGGCGCGCTTCATCCGGCAGGATGTCTTCGATGTATTCAGGGAGCAGCCAGGTTCTCATGGAGCAGTACGGACCACGCACGTTGCGGTGCAAACGCGCATTATAGAAGCCCGGGGTTCAGCCGCGCACGAAAAAAAACAGGAGCAGTCCCGCTGCCATCGACGCCAGCCCGATGAATCTCAGCTGGCCGTCGCTGAATTCGAGCAGCCTGCGGAAGGTTTCCCGCCACGCCGCCGGGGCCAGAAACGGCAACAGTCCCTCTATGACCAGCATCAGCGCAACGGCGGTCAGCAGGCTTTCGGTCATCCGGGACTGCCGGGCCGGCGGACCGGCAGCTGTTCACGGGTAAAAAACCAACCCGTGTTCACTTGCCGCCGGGCTTGCTGCCAGATTTCAGGTACTTGAAGAATTCGGAGTTGGGCTCCAGCACCAGAACGTCGTTCTTGTTCTTGAAGCTGGCGCGGTAGGCCTCGAGGCTGCGATAAAACGCGTAGAACTCGGGGTTGATCTCGTAAGCCCGCGCATAGTTGGCCGCAGCCTTGGCATCGCCTTCACCCTTGATGCGCTGGGCGTCGCGATAGGCTTCTGCCAGGATGACCTCGCGCTGCTTGTCGGCATCGGCGCGGATTTTCTCGGATTCGGCTGCACCGGTCGAACGCAGTTCGTTGGCCACGCGCTTGCGCTCGGCCTCCATCCGGCGATAGACAGATTCGCTGACCTCCTGCGGCAGGTCAACGCGCTTCAGGCGCACATCCAGCACTTCGACGCCGATTTTCACCGCATCCTCGTTGGCCTTGTTGCGCATCAGCTCCATGATCTTGTCGCGCTCGCCGGATACCACGTCATGCACCGTGCGATTGCCAAACTCTGCACGCAGGCCGTCGTTGATCGTCTGCAGCAGCCGCGTCTGCGCGCGCAGTTCTTCACCACCCACCGATGCGAAATACTGCCGGACATCGGTGATCCGCCACTTGATGAACAGATCAACCAGCACGTTTTTCTTTTCCGAGGTCAGGAAGCGCTCGGGTTCTGCGGAATCGATGGTCAGGATGCGCACGTCGTAGAAACGGACGTTATCGAGCATGGGCACCTTGAAATAGAGGCCGGGCTCCTTCTTGACCGCAACGACTTCACCCAACCGGAACACGATCGCATTCTGCCGCTGCTCGACGATGAACATCGACATCGACAGGATCAGCAGCGCTACAACCAGGCTGGCCAGCACAGGACCGAAATTGCGTTTCATCAGCGGCCCTCCCGGTCACGGCTGCGGAAGGCTTCGCGTCCGCGCACGCCACCTTCCGGCGGCGCAGGCTCCGGAGGCTTGGCAGCGGGCGTTGCAGCGACACCGGCAGCCGTGCTCATCTGCATCAGCTTGTCGAGCGGCAGATACAGCAGGTTGCCGCCGCTCTTCTGGTCGATCAGTATTTTGCTGGTATTGCTCATGATCTGTTGCATGGCGTCGATATAGAGGCGGTCGCGTGTCACCTGGGGCGCCTTGACGTATTCGGCGACGACCTGGCGGAAGCGCGCGGCATCACCCTGTGATTGTTCGATGACCCGGGTGCGGTAACCGGAGGCCTCTTCCATCAGCCGCGCGGCCATGCCTCGCGCCTTAGGAATCACGTCGTTGGCGTAGGCCTCGCCCTCGTTTTTCTGGCGCTCACGATCCTGGCTGGCCTTGACCGCATCGTCAAAAGCGGCCTGCACCTGCTCCGGCGGCTGTGCATTTTGCATGGTCACCTTGCTGATGCTGATGCCGGTGCCGTAACGGTCAAGAATCTCCTGCATCAGCTTCTGCGCACGCGCTGCCACGTCGGCACGGCCTTCGAAAATGACAAAGTCCATGCTGCTGCGGCCGACAATTTCACGAATTGCGGTTTCAGCCGCCTGCAGCACCGAGTCATCAGGCGCGCGATTGTTGAACAGGTAATCGTTGGGGCTTTTGAGGATGTATTGCACCGCGAACTGCACGTCGACGATGTTTTCGTCGTCGGTCAGCATCAGCGCTTCCTTGAGCACCTTGCTCTTCACGTTATTGCGGTAGCCCACCTCGACCGTGCGCACCTGCTTGACGTTGACGACTTCGGCGGTTTCGATCGGGTACGGCAGATGCCAGCGCGGTCCGGGCTGGGTGGTGCCCAGAAACTTGCCGAAGCGCAGCACCACGCCTTCCTGACCCTCGTTGACGATGTAGAAGCCGCTGGCAACCCAGATCACCAGAACCAGAACCGCCAGCAGGCCGGCGCCACCGCCGACCGCGCCGGCACTGGGTCCGCCGTTGCCGGGTGGTTCGCCGTTGCCGCCGCCCTTGGCACCAAGCAGCCGGCTCAGCCTGTTGTTGAGCTGGCGCCAGATCTCGTCGAGATCGGGTGGGCCCTGATTGCCGCCACCGGGGCGACGGCCCCACTGGGGATCGTTCAGGGAAAGAAGGGGAGCCAGCATCCTGGCGAGTGCGTCCTTAAAGCGGTCGCGAACGGACTTCGTAGCTTCAGTCATTTTTCAGAAATGTTCAGGCAGCTGCGGATTGATTCGAACGCGCGGATTCCAGCGCATGTTCCATGATTGCATCGCGCAACAGATCGACTCCTTCGCCGGTCATTGCGCTCAACCAGAGACGGGAAATTCTAGCACATTCATCCCTCTCAACCCGCGCCGGCAGGCCGCTGAGGTCGATCTTGTTGTAGACCATGATCTGCGGCAGCTTGTCAGCGCCGATTTCGGCGAGAACCGCGTTGACCGCCGCGATCTGCGTCTCGCGGTCGGGGCTGCCGGCGTCGATCACGTGCAGCAGCAGATCGGCGTGCACGGTTTCTTCCAGGGTGGCCTGGAAGGCCTCGACCAGCGTATGCGGCAAATGCCGGATGAACCCCACCGTGTCGGAAACCACCGTCTCGGCGCCCGTGCCGCCCTCCAGCCGCCGGGTCGTGGTATCCAGCGTCGCAAACAGCTGATCGGCAGCATAGGCCTCTGCCCGCGTCATGCGGTTGAACAGGGTCGACTTGCCGGCGTTGGTATAACCCACCAGTGATACCGAGAACACGTGTGCCCGGTTGCGGGAACGGCGCTGGGTTGCATGCTGCAGGCGCACCCGCGCCAGCTTTTCCTTGAGCACCTTGACCCGCTTGCCCAGCAGTCGGCGGTCGGTCTCGAGCTGGGTTTCGCCAGGGCCGCGCATGCCGATGCCACCGCGCTGCCGCTCCAAGTGGGTCCAGCCGCGCACCAGCCGCGTTGCCAGGTGCTCGAGTTGAGCCAGCTCCACCTGCAGTTTGCCGACGTGGCTGCGCGCCCGCTGCGCAAAAATGTCGAGGATCAGGCTGGTGCGATCAATGACCCGGCAGGACAGCCGGCGCTCCAGATTGCGTTCCTGGATGGGGCTCAGGGCATGGTTGAAAATGACCACTTCAGCAGTAGCCTCGCGGCGGACCCTGTCGATTTCCTCAACCTTGCCCTTGCCTGCATACAGTGCGGGATCGGGGCGATCGCGGCGCCCGCGCACCACCGCCTCCACGCTGACCCGCCCGCTGCGGGACAGCAGTTTCAACTCTTCCAGACTCTCAGCGTAATCCGGCTGCCCCAGATCGAGCGCCACGAGGACCGCGCGGGTGCCGCTCCCGGGACGTTCAATCATTGAATATTTTCAATAAAAACAATTACTTGTCTTTGTCGTCATCCATGGACAGGGTCACCGCACGTGCTGGCACCACCGTCGAAATCGCGTGCTTGTAGACCATCTGTGTCACGGTGTTCTTCAGCAGCACCACGTACTGGTCGAAGGAATCAACCTGTCCCTGGAGCTTGATGCCGTTGACGAGGTAAATGGATACGGGAATGTGCTCCTTGCGCAATGCGTTCAGGAACGGGTCTTGTAGCAGCTGCCCTTTGTTACTCATGGCCTAACCTCTGGTTGTAGTTATTCGAAAGATCACTCTAGCCTAATTTTTCCCGTCTGGCCATAGAGTTAGCCGCGTTTGGGGTCACTTTTGGCATAGGGATTACGCCCCGATTTGAACTCCACTTTAAGGGGCGTACCGGTCAGTTTGAACGCATCGCGGAAAAATCGTTCCAGATAACGGCGGTAGGTCTCCGGCACCCGCTCCAGCGCGGATCCGTGAATGATGATCCGCGGCGGGTTGGATCCGCCCTGATGGGCATAGCGCAGCTTGGGCCGCACCAGCCCGTGGCGGGGCGGTTGCTGCTGCTGCGCAGCCAGCATCATCACCCGCGTCAATCGCGGCGTGGAGAGCTTGGCGTTCGCCGCCGCATAGGCGGCATCCGCCGAGCGCAGCAGTGCGCCGATCCCCTGCCCCTGCAGGGCGGAAATGAAATGGAATCGCGCAAAATTGAGGAAGTTGAGCTTGCGTGCACCGTCGCGCTTGACCTGCTCGCGCTGCATCTCGTCAAGACCTTCCCATTTGTTGACGGCCACCACCAGGGCACGGCCGGCTTCGAGGATGAAACCGGCAATATGGGCATCCTGTTCGGCGATTTCCTGGCGCGCGTCGAGCACCAGGATCACGACATTGGCATCGCTGATCGACTGCAGTGTCTTGATCACCGAAAACTTCTCGGCCACCTCGTCCACCCGCCCGCGCTTGCGCATGCCCGCGGTGTCGATCAGCGTGTAATGTTTGCCGGCGCGCTCAAATTCGATGCGTATGGAGTCTCGCGTGGTCCCCGGCTGGTCGTATACCACCACCCTCTCCTCGCCCAGCAATGCGTTCACCAGCGTGGATTTGCCGACATTGGGACGCCCGACGATGGCAATTTTCGGATGCCGGTCTTCACCCTCCTCTGCTGCGTCCGCCTCCGGAGGAAAATCAGCCAGCACCAGATCCATCAGATCGCTGACTCCCTCACCGTGTTCCGCGGCAATCGCCAGCGGCCCCCCCAGACCCAGGGCGTGAAAATCGGCCACTGCAGTCGCCTGGTTCATGCCCTCGGCCTTGTTGGCCACCAGCCAGATCTTGCGCCCGCTGCGTCTCAGTTCGGCACTGATTTCACGGTCCTGTCCGGTCAATCCAGTACGCACATCCACCACGAACAGCACCGCATCCGCTTCATCGACCGCCTGCCGGGTCTGCCTGGCCATCTGATGCAATATGCCGTCCTTGGCGACCGGTTCGAAACCACCGGTATCTACGACCAGATAAGGTTGCGCACCCACCCTGCCCTCGCCGTAATGACGGTCGCGGGTAATGCCCGGCGCATCGACCACGATCGCCTCGCGGCTGCGTGTCAGCCGGTTGAACAGCGTCGATTTGCCAACATTGGGGCGGCCGACGATGACTACGGTGGGTTTCATGACAGTAGGATAGCGCGCACCACGGCGATGCCGCCGTGCGCCGGGAAATCAGCCGTTATTGGACGCTGATGGCGTATACGCCGCCGTTATGCGTCTGCACCAGGAAGGTTGAAAGATCCAGCGCCACCGGAGGCACCCGGATGGCACTGCCATCGGTCGCAATACGCGCGGCGAAGGAACCGTCTTCGCGCGAAAGCACGTGAACATATCCCTCGAAATCGCCGACGATGACATGGCGTCCCAGTGCCAGCGGCGCAGTCGCCCAGCGTCCCTGCAACTTGTCCTGCTTCCACAAACTGGCACCGGTACTGCCATCAAAGGCCAGCACCGCGTCGCGATCATCACTGACATAGACATTGCGCGCGTCCATGCCCATTCCGGCGATGCTGGACACATCCCGGGCCCACAGCGTCGAGCCGGTGGCCGGATCGAAACAGGCCAACCGCCCCTGGAAAGCCACTGCGCAAATCTGGCGGTCGTCGATGACCGGATAGCTGGTCACATCAGCAACGCGCTCCAGTTCCGTGGCGCCCTTGGGCAATGCCACTACCGATTCCCAGCCGACGTTGCCGGTGGCAAGCGCAATCGCCACCAGACGCCCTCCGGGAAACCCGGCAAAAACCGCGCCGCGACTGACCACCACCCCGGCAAAACTGCGTATCGCCAGCGCAGGCAATGCCCGCTGATATGTCCAGCGCCGCTTGCCATCCGCTGCATTCAGCCCGTGGATGCGACCGTCTCCGGTACGAACCACCACCACACCATCGGCACCAGCCGGGGGCGACAACACCTCACCGCTCAATTGCGTCTTCCATGCCAGCTTGCCGGTGGGCTCGAACGCGAGCACTTCACCCTTGGCGGTGCCGGCCAGGATCAGACCCGAGCCATAACCTACGCCACCGGACAATGGCATTCCAGCGTCAAAGCGTGCCTGACCGCCCCCGGAATTCGCCGTGAACGCCGCAATCTGCCCCGCCTCGCCGCCGGCGTAGACGGTGTTGCCAGCAACCGCGGGATAAAACGCGCTGCGCCCGCCGCTGCCTACGCCACCCTGCCAGACGATGCGGGCGCTGGCTCTCGCCTTGAACGAGGTCAGTTCGGCCGCTTTCTGTTTGGGCTTGCTGCCAAACCAGCTGTCGTAAATGCCGGAAACGGTCTGGCACCCGGTCAGTGCCAGCGTAACACCCAGTATGACCAGCAGGCGCATCACTTGGCTTCGCCCAGCGCGTCGATCTTCAGCTGGATGATCTGCCGCAACGGGCTGGCAGGATCGCTTTTTTCCAGCGCCAGCTGATAGGCGCTGCGCGCTTCCTGACGCTTGCCCTGCGCACTGAACACGTCACCTTTGAGCCCGGCGTACAGACCGGCAAAACTGTCGACGGGTTTGACCTCCAGCAGTTTCAGCGCTTCATCCGGTTTTTTCTCGTCAAACAACACCCGGGCAAGGCGCAGACGGGCGACATCACGCGACTCCTCGTCACCCGCCTTGTCGATGACCCATTGCAACCTCGTTTTCGCCAATGCCATGTCGCCGGTATCAAAAGCGCTTTTGGCCGCAGACAACGCCGCGGGCGCGGCATAGGCCGTCGAACCGTAGCTGTCGAGGATTTGCCCCGCTATCGCGATGACTTTTTTATGGTCATTGGCCCGCTCTGCACCCTGCATCTGCTCGAACAGCACCACCGCCGCGCTGGCCTGCGACGTGCGGTAGTAGTTCCAGCCACGGATTCCGGCCACGGTGAGCAGACTGCCCACCACCAGGACTATGACGAGGCGGCCGTTTTCAGCCCACCACGCCTTGAGCGTTGACAGCTGTTCTTGTTCTTGAAGATCGTAAGACATTGATTTACCTTGATTTTATCAATTCATTCGCATCGGCAAGCGAAACACGCACTTGCGGCTTTGCTTCGCGCATTGCTTTGACCGAAACCTGTCCTGCCTGCACTTCATCATCGCCCAGTATCACCGCAAAACGTGCGCCGCTGGCATCGGCTTTTTTCATCTGGGATTTGAAACTGCCGCCGCCGCAATGCAAAACAACCGACAAACCGGCATCGCGCATATGTTCGGCGACCCTTTCAGCCTGCCGTGAAGCAGCCTCGCCCTGATGCACGATGTAGGCATCAGGAACCACGGCGACAACCGCTCCATCGACCATCAAAGCCAGCAGGCGTTCAACACCCATCGCAAAACCGCAAGCTGGAGTGGGTTTGCCGCCGACCTGTTCGACCAGGCCGTCATAACGCCCGCCGGCGCATACCGTACCCTGTGCACCCAACCGGTCAGTGACCCATTCGAAGACCGTGCCATTGTAATAGTCCAGGCCCCTGACCAGCCGCGGATTGACCAGAAAATCAATGCCCGCATCGCGCAGCGAAGTCTGCAGACGCTCGAACGCGGATGCGGAAACATCGTCCAGATCGTCAGCCAGCCGGGGGGCGGCCTCGATCAACGGCTGCAGTGCCGGATTCTTGCTGTCGAGAACGCGCAGCGGATTGCTGTGCATGCGGCGCCGGGAATCTTCATCAAGGTCGGATGCATGCTTTTCCAGGTAGGCGACCAGTTTTGAGCGGTAACGCGAGCGGGCCTCGGCTGACCCCAGAGAATTGAGCTCGAGGCGGATGCCGTCAAGCCCGAGCTCCCGCCACAGCCGCGCACACATCAACACATGCTCGGCATCGATATCGGGACCCGCAAATCCGAGTGCTTCCACACCCACTTGATGAAATTGCCGGTAGCGCCCTTTCTGCGGTCGCTCATGACGGAACATCGGACCGCGGTACCACAAACGCTGGGGGCCCGGATATAGCAGGTTGTGCTCGATCACCGCGCGCACGCATGAAGCAGTGCCTTCAGGGCGCAGCGTCAGCTGCTCGCCGTTCAGCTCGTCGGTGAACGTATACATCTCCTTCTCGACAATGTCGGTCACTTCGCCAATCGAACGCACGAAAAGCTCGGTGCGTTCCAGGATCGGCATGCGGATTTCGCCGTAACCGTAGGCACGCACCCAGCGCGCAATGACGTCCTCAAAAAAAGCCCAGCGCTGTGCCTCTGCCGGAAGCACGTCATTCATGCCGCGTATGCCCTGCACGGTTTTCGCCATGTTCTTCCGCTTTCCGCTCAGGAGGAGGACCGTGCCGCAACGGGTGCGGCATATCGATCGCGCACGTACTGGTCAATGATGCGCTGAAAATCCTCGGCGATGGTCTCGCCTTTCAGCGTCACTGTTTTGACCCCGTCTACAAACACCGGCGCCACCGGCGTCTCACCCGAACCCGGGAGACTGATGCCGATATTGGCCTGCTTGCTTTCACCGGGACCGTTGACCACGCAGCCCATCACGGCGACATGCATTTCCTCGACACCCGGATATTTTCCGCGCCACTCGGGCATCTGCGCGCGCAGGTAGCCCTGGATGCGATCGGCCAGTTCCTGGAACACGGTACTGGTGGTGCGTCCGCAGCCAGGACAGGCGATGACCAGGGGCGCAAAAGAACGCAGCCCCATGGTCTGCAGCATTTCCTGAGCCACGATCACCTCGCGGGTGCGGTCGCCGCCCGGTTCAGGCGTCAGTGACACGCGTATGGTGTCGCCGATGCCTTCCTGCAGCAGCACTGCCATTGCCGCAGTCGAGGCCACGATGCCCTTCGAACCCATGCCGGCCTCGGTCAGTCCGAGATGTAGTGGATAGTCACAACGGCGCGCCAGGTCGCGATACACCGCGATCAAATCCTGCACGCCGCTGACTTTGCACGAAAGGATTATTCGATCATGCGGCAATCCCAGCGCCTCGGCCTGGCGTGCACTGTCGAGCGCCGACATGACCAGCGCTTCGCGCATCACCACTGATGCATCCTTGGGCTGTGCAGCACGGCCGTTCTCGTCCATCATCCGCGCCAGCAATTCCTGGTCCAGGCTGCCCCAGTTGACGCCGATGCGCACCGGCTTGTTCAGCCTGCAGGCAAAATCGATCATCGTGGCGAACTGTTCGTCGCGTTTCGATCCCTTGCCGACGTTGCCGGGATTGATGCGCAGCTTGGCCAGTGCTTCAGCACAGGCGGGATGCTGGGTCAGCAGCCGGTGTCCGTTGAAATGGAAATCACCCACCAGAGGCACATTGACGCCGCGCTTGTCCAGTTGCTCGCGGATAAACGGCACCGCCGCGGCAGCATCTGCATTGTTGACGGTGACCCGCACCATCTCGGACCCGGCACGAGCCAATGCCGCCACCTGGGCCACTGTCGCCGGGATATCAGCCGTGTCGGTATTGGTCATCGACTGCACGACGACAGGCGCCCCGCCGCCGACCATCACGGCGCCTATCCTGACGCCTGCGCTGGCACGGCGGGCAGATGGTCCGAATTCAGGTAAACAGGGCGTGGCGGACATATCCGTCATTCCAAGGTGAGGCGCGCCACTTCGATCCGGGTATGCGGCGCAAGATCGACAGCATTGCCGTTGTAGTTCAGGCGTACACCACGGGCGTTGCCTATGACGAGGCTGAACGGCGATTGCCCCTGCACATGTTGCTCGCTGCCTGCCGGATTGAGCTGCGAAAACAGAATGCGGTTGTTGCGGTCACGGACCTCGACCCATGACTCGATGTCGAAGGTGAAATGCAGCCCGCTGCGGGCAGGTGTCGCAACAGGAGCCGCTTCAATGGGTGCCTTGGCCGCAGGCGCCGCTTCGGCTGGAGCAGCCGCGACCACCCCGGATTCCTTCGCGGTTTCGGGTTTATCGGACTGCGCCGGGACTGCCGGGGCAGGCACTGTAACGGGAGCCTGCGGCACAGCCGGAACGCTTTTGGCAACCGGAGGCGGCGCAGTGGACAGCGGTGAACTCAGCAAGTCGGCCACGACGACTGCGACGATGACCAGCAAAAGCACAGCCAGATACGCGGGCCACCTGACCTTTCCTTTCGCCGGGAAAGGAATGTTATGGGATCGCGGCACGGCAGCCATGGCCGAAGTGCCTTTGCGCTCGAGTTCCAGGCCGGCAACCAGCGCATCCCCGTCAAGGTCGAGTAAACGAGCATAGTTACGGACAAAACCGCGCACGAATACCGGCCCCGGCAGGCGGTCGTAGGCTTCAGCTTCAAGCGCTTCGACCTGAGATACCGAAAGCTTGAGTTGCAGCGCCACGTCGGCCACACTCAACTGCTTCTGCACACGCGCCTCCGCGAGCACCCGCCC